>NZ_JBICUP010000146.1:0-1012 GCF_043198215.1 Micromonospora sp. NPDC048830 | reverse complement strand
ACCACAACCAACGCGGCAGCGCCACCATCGACGACAGCGCCATCCTCGGCAACAACGCCGGACGACGCGGCGGCGGCATCTTCAACGGCGACCCCGACTTCGGCCCGAAGAAGGAGGACAACGAGGCCGTCGTCACCCTGCGCGACAGCAAGGTCGAGAACAACACCGCCACCAACGGCGGCGGCATCTTCAACAACCGCGGCACGGTCATCCTCACCAACACCAAGGTCAAGAAGAACACGGCCACCGGCACCGACAAGCCTCACGACGTGGCCGGCGGCATCGTCAACAACGAGGGCACGGTCAAGGTCGACGACGAGTCGATCATCACCGACAATGACCCCCGCAACTGCGCCGGCAAGGTCCCCGGCTGCTTCGCCTGACGGCAGGCTGATCACATAGAGAAGAGGGAGAGCCCCTTCCGAACGCTTCTGCGGCGGGAGGGGCTCTCCCGTCGTACCTGCCCGCCTCGTCCGGCTTCGCACCGGCGTGAGCGGGCCCGACTCCTAACGTGCACTTCTTTCGCGTATGCCCTCGTCGTGAAGAAGTTTCTCATACGGTGTGATTCAGAAGCTACAACCGATTTGTAGCCAGGGCGCCCGCCTGCTGGCGGAGCACCTTGTCTGGTACGAGGAGAGAGCAGAGAGCTCCTATGTCCAACTACCTACCGAAGAGCACCGATACGACGGGGCAGGTGACCGGGGCTGCGCCGCGTCACCGCAAGCTGTGGATCGCCACGGGCGTGGTGGGCCTGACCGGGGTGGTCAGCCTCGCTGCGGTGGGTGCCGCCACGGGCGCCGGGGCCGCCGGGGTGGGTCGCGTTGCTGGCAACCTCAAGTGGTCCACCACGGAGCAGTTCGTCAAGGACGACGGGCCGGACCGGGACGATCACAACCGTGACGACGACTGGAACAAGGGCGATCACGACGAGGGCCAGGTTCGTGAGGTGCGCTGTGACGACGACGCGTTGGTGGAGGCGTTCGTCCGGCTCAACAACGAGGAGGGCGGCACG
>NZ_JBICUP010000145.1:0-1020 GCF_043198215.1 Micromonospora sp. NPDC048830 | reverse complement strand
ACGCCGAACTCCCGAGAGTCGACGTCGAACACCTCGAGCGCCCACTCCTCGAAGCGTTTCCTGGGCACCACGGCCGACAACGCGGTGATCGCCGCAGTCACCTTCTGGTCCAAGCCCGACGCGACATCGACCTCCGCCGGCGGCACCGCCGAGCCATCCGCCGGCGCCAGCGCTGCCGGCGAGCCCGAGGACCCGACCGCATCGTCCGGCGCGCGGTTCTCCGACGGCAACCCCATGATGAATGCCGCCGGATCCATCCCTGACGACATCCAGTCCCCGAACCCGGCCGACGACGCATCGTCCTCTGGCGGCGGCGACTCCGAGCCAGGCGCCAGTGGCGCCCCTGGCTCCTCCGTCGAAAATTCAGGCACCGGTGCCAGCGCTGCCGGCGAGCCCGGGAACTCACCCGCTCCGCCGGTCTCCGTCCCCGGCCGATCCAGGAGATCCCATGCTCCCGACATATCGGACAATGGCGGGTCACGGTCGTCAAAAACCAGGTCATGATCAGGCTGCTCTGCCGGCCCACCATCGATACGCCGACGCTTACGTCTCGGCTCCGACCGCGGCGACTCCGACCGCGGCGACTCCGAGCCAGGCGCCGGTGGCCCCTCCGTCGAAAATTCAGGCACCGGTGTCGGCGCTGCCGGCGAGCCCGGGAACCCGCCCGCTCCGCCGGTCTCCGTCCGCAGGAAATCCGGGAAAGCCAATTCCGCGTTCATATCGGGCAGTTCCGGGTCACCGGCGTAACGCGCAAGGCCACCATCAGGCGGCCCTGCCGGCGGGCCCGGGAACCCGCCCGCTCCGTCGGTCTCCGTCCGCAGGAAATCCGGGAGATCCCATTCCGTTGGTGTCGCGATATCGCCCTCTGCCAGCTGGTATGCGGGGGACGGGGCAGAAAGCGTCGGGCCGCCACCAGACGGGTCAGCTTCCGCACCGGACGGCCGATCGCCGGGCGGAGCGTCAGAGGGGGAGGTGGTCTCCGCCTGCATGGCGTGGGACGGGCCGCGGGGTGGGGTGGTG
>NZ_JBICUP010000144.1:0-1104 GCF_043198215.1 Micromonospora sp. NPDC048830 | reverse complement strand
CCCACACCGACGCCGACACTCTCCCCGCCGGCGACACCCTCCATCACCCGGCCGACGAGCCACCCACCACCCCCACCCCACTCCACCCCGACCAATCCCAACCCCAACCCACTGCGGGCAGCTGGGTGCGCGACCCGGATAGGGCCCGGACGCTGTTCAACCAGCACGCCGGCCACATCGCCACCACAACGCAGCAGCAGGAGCAGGAGCAGTTGCGGCGGTTGTGGAACGCCCTGATCGGCAGTATGGACGGCGACGGGTTCATCACCGTCAGCGAGCGAGCCCTCGCCCGTGCGGCAGGCACATCGCAGCAGACGGTGCATGACTGGATCGTGGCATTGCGCGGCCGTGGTCTGCTGCGGCTGGTCGGGGGAGGTCACGGTCGCAGGGCGGCGTGGTACAAGGTGACCGATCCGGGTCCGCCCCGGCAAGCATCGTTGCCGGCCCTTCCTGCGGGCAGCCAGTGGGTGCGCGACCGGAATGGGGCCCGGACGCTGTTCGAGCAGCACGTCGGCCACATCGCCACCGCAACGCAGCAGCGGGAGGAGCCGCTGCGGCGGTTGTGGAACGTCCTGATCGGCAGTATGGACGGCGACGGGTTCATCACCGTCAGCGAGTCAGCCCTCGCCGCGGCGACATCCACAGCGCCGTCGACGGCGCATGACCGGATCGTGGCATTGCGCGACCGTGGTCTGCTGCAGCTGGTCCGGGAAGCACACGGTGGCGTGGCGGCGCGGTACAGGGTGACCGATCCGGGTCAGCCCCGGCAAGCATCGTTGCCGGCCCTTCCTGCGGGCAGCTGGTGGGTGCGCGACCGGGATGATGCCCGGACGCTGTTCGAGCAGCACGTCGGCGACATCGCCACCACAACGCAGCGGGATCAGCTGCGGCGGTTGTGGAACGTCCTGATCGGCAGTATGGACGGCGACGGGTTCATCACCGCCAGCGAGTCAACCCTCGCCGATGCGGCATCCATACCGCCGTCGACGGTGCATGACCGGATCGGGGAATTGCGCGGCCGTGGTCTGCTGCAGCTGGTCCGGGAAGGTCACGGTGGCGTGGCGGCGCGGTACAGGGTGATCGATCCGGGTCCGCCCCGGCAAG
>NZ_JBICUP010000143.1:0-1112 GCF_043198215.1 Micromonospora sp. NPDC048830 | reverse complement strand
CGCTAGGGCGCGTATCGAGTTGTGATCAAGGAGTGGTGTGAGTGAGGTCCTTGATCCAGATCATCGAGGCGCGGAGGTGGAGGCCGGCGAGGTAGCTCTCGGGGGTCTTGTCGTACCGGGTAGCGATGCCTCGCCAGGCCTTCAGCTTGTTGATCAGGCGCTCGACGGTGTTCCGCTCCTTGTAGAGGTCGGCGTCGTGGCTGACGGGTCGGCCGCCCTGGCGGCCCTTCTTCTTCCGGTTCGCGGCCTGGTCCCGCTTCTCCGGGATGACCGCCTTGATGTGGCGTTTCCGTAGGTAGGCGCGGTTGCCGCGGGACGAGTACGCCTTGTCCCCAGCGACCGCGTCGGGCCGGGTACGAGGACGGCCGACCGGTCCCCGGACCCTGATCTTCTTGAGCACGGGGACGAACTGCGGGCTGTCCGCGGCCTGCCCTACGGTCAGGACGAACGCCAGCGGGCGGCACTTCCGGTCGGCGGCAAGGTGGACCTTGCTGGTCTGCCCGCCCCTGGAGCGTCCGAGCAGGGCAGCGGTCAGCCTGAGCTTGTGCCGGCGCCGGAGGCGTCGCCGTTGCTCCCGCTCGGGATCGTCTTCCACGTCCTGTCCGTTTCGTTCTCCCTGTCCGCCCCCTTTTGCTGGGCCTTCTTCTTCTCCTGCTCGGCGGCAGCCTTCTCCATGGCGGCGACGACATCCTGGCCGAGGTGCATCCCGGCAGCGTCGTGATGGGCCCGGGCGGTCGTGGAGTCCACGCTGACCAGGGACAAGTCCACCTCGCCGCGCTTCGCGGCTTCCGCGATCAAGCCCTCCAGCAGGGCGTCGAAGACACCCGCGTCCCTCCACTGCCGAAGCGGTTGTGGACGGTCGGCCAAGCACCGAACTCCCTCGGCATCTCCCGCCACTGCCCGCCCGTCCTGAACCGCCAGATCACACCCTCGAACTGCTGTCTCAACCGCTCGGGGTACGGGCCGAACCTGCCGATCGGCAGGTAAGGCTCGATGAACTCCCACTCCGAGTCGGACAGTTGCACCCGCGTCATACAAGACGATCTACAGCATCACGCCTCGACCCCACGGACCAACCCCATAGATTGATCCCAACTCGATACGCGCCCTAG
>NZ_JBICUP010000142.1:0-1117 GCF_043198215.1 Micromonospora sp. NPDC048830 | reverse complement strand
AGTTGCACCCGCGTCATACAAGACGATCTACAGCATCACGCCTCGACCCCACGGACCAACCCCATAGATTGATCCCAACTCGATACGCGCCCTAGTCCTGCCCGCCCCGCTCGCCCCGCCCGCCCCGCTTCCGCGATCTTGCACTTTCAACCCCGACAAACAGGGCAAATCCCTGCCAGAAGAGGGGCCCCCAAGTGCAAGGTCGCGTACGGGTGGCTGAGCCTCGCGCCCAGCTCAGCCCGGCCGGACCGCCCTCGGGTGACGATCGACTCCATGTCGCCGACATGGCCCCCTCCTGCCTGCCTGGATCCCACGATGTCGGCGACATGGAGCTGGCCACCCTGCCCCGGGTGGCGCCAGCCCCCGGCCTCTCCTCGGGGCGGTTGACCCCATGTCGCCGACGTGGGGTCATCCACGCCATGCGGACTCCGCCATGTCAGCGACATGCCGCGATCACCATGCCCTGGCCGGCGACGAGTGAGGTGGAATGCCGCCGGCCCCGGCGGCGTTACACACCCCGGACGCCCGAGCAGCAGTCCCCGGCGGTCCCCGGCCCCGCGGGGCGGCAGGCCGAACCCCTTCGGGGCAGGGCCGGCGGAATCATCGCCCGTCCCGGGCCGTTACACCACCCGGGCCACGCGCCCCGGGTACCGCTCGACTCCATGTCGCCGACATGGCGCCTTCCAGCCCGCCCGGACCCCGCGATGTCGCCGACATCCACTCACCACCTGGGCGGCGTGTCCGATTCGCCCCCGGTGTCGGCGGGTCGGCGTGGGGCACGGCGGAATGAGCCGCCACCCCCGGCCGTTACACCACCCGGGCCACCCGAGCGTCATCCCGAGCCTGTCCCGCCGGAAGCCTCGCGGGAATCAGCCGCCGCCCCCGGTCGTTACCTCCCCGGGCCACCCGAGCACCAGCAAACGGGCCCCTTCCTCTGACTTCTCCCCTTTCCTTCCCGCGCGGCCAACGCGCCACCCCTGGCGCACACCGTTGCCGCGCACCCCCGGACGAAAGGTTTCCCTCACCATGCGTACCGATCTGCTGCGTAAGACCGTTCTGACCGTTGCCGGTGTCGCCGCCACCGCCGGTGGTATCGCCGGACCCGCCATCGCCGCCC
>NZ_JBICUP010000141.1:0-1142 GCF_043198215.1 Micromonospora sp. NPDC048830 | reverse complement strand
GAAGATGCCGCCGCCGTCGTTGCTGGCTTTGTTGTTTTCGACGGTGACCTTCTTGAGGTGTAGGACGGTGTCCTTGGCGTAGATGCCGCCGCCGCTGTCGCAGGCGGTGTTGTCCTTGATCTCGGCGAAGGAGATGTCGACGAAGCCGTTGTTGGTGTAGATGCCGCCGCCGTTGTCGTCGGCGGTGTTGTGGCTGATGGTGCTCTTGGTGATTTCGACGGTGCCGGTGGCGCGGTTGTCGATGGTGAGTTTGGGTTCGTAGGTGGAGGTCTTGGGCTCGTGGGAGTCCTTGTGCTCCTTGGTGTCGCCGTTGGCGATGCCGCCGCCGTTTGCGCCGGCGGTGTTGTTGGTGATGCGGGATTCTTTGATCTTGAGGACGCCGGTGTTGAAGATGCCGCCGCCGTTGCCCTTGGCGTGGTTGTCCTCGATGGTGGTGCGTTCGAGGACGGTGCGGCCGAAGTTGGCGATGGCGCCGCCGTTGCCGCTGGCGTTGTTGTGGGCGAGTTTGCTGTCTTCCAGGTTGAGGGTGCCGCCGCGCTTGACGAGTACGGCTCCGCCGTCGGCGCCCTCGTCGGGCTTGCTGGACCAGTCCGAACCAGGCATGGTGCCTGGTGCGCCTGGCACGACCCCCGGTCCAGCCGGTGCGGTGCCCGGTCCAGTCGGTGCGGTGCCAGGTGCGGCTCCCGCTCCGCTAGGCGCAGTCGCCGGTCCGGCGGGTGCGACCGTCGGGGCGCCGGCTGTGGCGCCTGGCGCGGTGGGTGTGCCGGGTGCGGCGGGGCCGGCGGGTGCGGACATGCCGTTCTGCCAGGGTTCTTGTTCGTCCTTCTTCTTCTCGTGGGAGGCGTTGCCGTCCTTGACGGTGACGCCCTTGAGGGTGAGTTCGCCGCCCTCGCCGACGGTGAAGATCCGGAACGCGTCCTGGGAGTCGCGCTTGATTGTGGAGTTGTCGCCCTTGATCTTGATGCGCTGGTGGATCGTCGGTAGGGCTGAGCCGTTCTTCTTGTCGTGGTCCTCCAGCTCGTACTCGCAGTCACGGGCGAGTTTCAGCGTGCCGCCCTCCTCGTTGTTGAGCCGGACGAACGCCTCCACCAACGCGTCGTCGTCACAGCGCACCTCACGAACCTGGCCCTCGTCGTGATCGC
>NZ_JBICUP010000140.1:0-1190 GCF_043198215.1 Micromonospora sp. NPDC048830 | reverse complement strand
CAAGACTTGAGTCCAAATTTCCCCGCTGAGCAGCGAACGAGTCCGGGCGCGGGCCGGAATCAAGGGGCGGCTGGCCTGCCGGATGAGTCGGACGCCGGCGGGATCAATCCGTGGAACACCAGGTCGAGCATGCCCAGCAGGGCCGCGCGCAGGTGGAACGGGGGCGGGTCGGTGATCCAGCGCTCCAGGATGGCGAAATAGGAGGTGGCGATGATCAGCCCGGCCTGGGCGGCGTCGACCTCGGCGCGGACTTCGCCGGATCGCTGGGCCTGCTCCACCAGCTCGGTGAGTTCCCGGGCCAGGTAGGTGTTGCCGAAGGCGTCGGTCGAGCGGATCGCGGATCCGATGAGTGCCACGGTCTCGTCCCGCGCGCTCTCGCTGCTGTCGGCCAGTTCGATCATGTACTGGGTCAGCACCTCCTTGAGTGAGTGATCGCCGCGGCGTGCGGCTCGCACCGCGTCCAGGGCGCGTCGGCGCCGACGCGCGCTCCACTCGTCGAGGAAGGCGGACTTGCGTTGGAAATGGTTGAAAACGGTCGCGCGAGCAACCGAGGCCCGTTCGGAAATGTCCTCCATTGTCGTACTTTCGAAACCCTGCTCCACGAACAGCCTGATGGCGGCCGCATAGACGCGCTCCCGCCGAAGGGCGCGGTTGCGGTTCCTGCCATCGCGCAGCGCCTCCGGCGGCTCTGGTTCGGTTTCAACGTGTCGCGGGATCATGGCCAAAGTAAAGCAGCCGCCGGGGCCGCCCTGCTTGACTCGGGTTCCGCCGGAGTCCTACAGTCACGGCTAGTTGGACTGGGATCCAACTACTCTCGAGGCTGGGAGGCGCCTTCATGCGGTTGGTCACCTTCGACACCGGCGCCGGCGCCGAGATCGGCGTCCTCCACGGCGATCTCGTGGTGCGCCCGGCCGCCGCCCTGCGGGCTCACCAGGTGTACCGCGACGGCCCCGCTACCGTGTCCCGCGCCGCGGAACTGCCCGAGGAAATGGTGGCGTTCTTCCAGACGGGTGCCCCCGGACGCGCACTGGCGGCCGAGGCGGTCGCCCTCGTGGACGAACACAGTGCCCGCGGGGACGAACTGCACGACAACGGACGGCCCGTCGCCCATCCGGTCACAGACGTTCGTATCCTCGCCCCGGTGCCCCGACCACCACGGGTACGGGACTACCTGACCTACCGGGCACACG
>NZ_JBICUP010000139.1:0-1191 GCF_043198215.1 Micromonospora sp. NPDC048830 | reverse complement strand
CGCCATCGTCAATTTCCTGGTGAGGCTCTCCGGGCTCTCCATGACCTCGGGCTGGTTCGCGTCCGACACCACGAAGATGTAGTTGCTGTCCATCCGCTTGAGCGGCGGGAGCTCGGGAAGCGAGTTCTGCAGCCCGATCCGGTTGTAATCCTCCCGGCGATAGGAGAGCTGTTCGTAGAGCTCTTGCTGGTGCTGGTCGAACGTTTTCGAGGTCTTGCCCTTTTCGAGCTTCGGGACCCGCTCGTCGTAGGACCCCTGGGAACGGACGACGTACTCGCCCGCCCTCGCGATCTCGTTCTTGCCGACGAACTCCCACGCGACGACACGCAGGCCCTCGATCTCGCGCCGATCGACCTTCTCGAAGAGGATCTTCGCCTCGGTGTTGTGTAGGACGCTCGGTATCATCACCCCCCGGTACACGTGGGCGTCGACCAGACCGTCCGTGACCGCCACGAGCTGATGGGAGAACTGTTCCCACATGCGGTTGAATCCGGGCGGATAATTGAAGAAGCTGCCGGTCCCGAGCATGATGTTGTCGAAGATCTGCCCACCCGGAGTCGCCTCGAGCATCCGGTTGCCGCTCTGCTCGGTGATCCGTTCGGCGACGGCGGGACCAATCTTGCCCCAGAGGGCGAGCCTCGACCGGAACTGCTGTACGGCTTCTGGGAACTGGACGTCGAAGTCGCTGTCACGCTGGTGCCTGTACCACCACTTGGCCGGGACGGAGAAAGCGTGGTTGTCCGCCATCAACCGCGCGAACGGGGCGACCCTGTCAGAGCCGAACCGGTTCATCACCGCAGCGTCGATCTCGTCGTTGCTCCTGCCCTCAGCTTTCAGTCCAAGCTCGAACGTCAACTGCTCCTTGAAGCCCTCGTAGGCATCTCTCAGTTCGCGGTTGTTCCACAGCTTGTCATAGCGGGACATGCGAAACTCGATCTTGCCCCAGTCTTCCTCGGCCCTCCGGAAGTCGATCGTCGAGCCCTGCGGGGGAAGGTCGTCGTACGAGGAACTCTCCGACGAGGAGACCCGACCGAGGGAATGCCCCGATCCGGCGTCGTCCTCGGCAACGAGGGTGTCGTGGGGGCCGGAGGTGGCATCTCCAGAGTCGGCCGGGCCCCATTCCATCGCCGCCGGCCGACCAGGCAACGAACGGGACGACACGTCCAAAGACTCGGACTCGGACTCGGACTC
>NZ_JBICUP010000138.1:0-1256 GCF_043198215.1 Micromonospora sp. NPDC048830 | reverse complement strand
AGTCCACCGAAGGGCATCTCCGCAGGTCGCGGACGGCTACCACAAGCAACTCAGCCGGACCCGAAATCTGCGTGTTAATGATCTGCGAGCCCTAACAGAGCCAGCCTGAATCCAATACGGACCTGGGTAGCGGGACAACCAACGCATCGAGTCGGCGTGCCTCAGGCCGGTGCCCGGCCGGCGAGTGCCAGGCATTGGCGGGCGTTGGGACGGGCGACCGTGAAAAGCGTCTGCCGCTTGCCCGCCAATGGCTGACCGCCACCGGTGAGGCCGTGGGGTTTAGCGGCCGGCCTTCGAGTTGTACTCGTCGACGATCTCCTGCGGGATGCGGCCTCGGTCTGAGATTTCCTTGCCGGCCTTCTTGGCCCAGTCCCGGATCGCCTTGTTCTGCTCTCTGTCACTGCTGACGCGGCCGTTGGCGGGCCGCCCGGCCCCGACCCGTCCGGCGACGACACCGCCCCGGCCGACCTTGGTGCCGTGAGTGGTATACGGGGCGAAGATGCCGCGCAGTTTCTCGGCGTTGGCCGCCGACAGGTCGATATCGTACTGGACCCCGTCGAGGGCGAACTTGACGGTCTCGGCGGCGTCCCCACCGTCCAGGTCGTCGATGAGCTTGTGAATGACTCGCTTGGCCACGTCCAATTCCCTTTCCAACTAGCACAACTGATAGCAGAGTAGCCTGCGCGACGCTCGTCGCCAAAGTAGATACACCAAAATTGTCCTGCGGGTGTCCGGGCACAGATAGGCGGCGTCTGAACTTTCCGCCATGTAATCGTGCCGGCAGGCGCATGGATGATCACCTTGAGTTGACCAGTTGGTCCAGCCCGTCGCTGTCGGCGTATCGCGACCCGACCTGCGGACATTCGGACCACCCCGTCGCCACGCACGGTTCGCTTCGCGCGTCCACAGCGTGAGGAGTCACCGATGATGCCTTGCTCCCGGGGTCTGGAGCGTCACGCAGCCTCCACCGGCGACCCGTCACTCAAGCGGGCTCGCCCGCTATCCGCAGGCGACGTGGGTTGGCTGAGTCAAGTTGTGCGTAGCCGCCGACACGCCCGCGGGATTAGCGCCGCGCCGAGGGCGACTTCAAGGCTGGCGAGGATCCGCAGGTCCGCCGTTTGCCGCTGAGGGAGAAGAGGCACTCACAGGCGATGAAGCACACACACGACCTTGCCGAGGATCGTTGCATCGTTGCTAGTGATCACCGGATAGGCCGGGTTGCGAGGGACGAGCTCGACAAGGCCGTCGCGCATTCG
>NZ_JBICUP010000137.1:0-1342 GCF_043198215.1 Micromonospora sp. NPDC048830 | reverse complement strand
GCCGTGGGCGGGCCGACCCACGCCGGATGGAGCAGATTGAGCAGATCGGCTGGGTCCATCTGCCAGGTGGGCCAGGCGCCGGGGTTCCCGCTGCCGTCGGGCTGATTGTCGGTGTGCGGCTGGCCGGGGTCGGTGGACATCCCGGCACCGTGGGCGGTCACATCAATGTCGGGATTCGGCCACGCCGGTCCCGGCCACCCCGCCGGCCAGGTCGACGCGGTGGGGGCGTTCGGGTCGTCCAGCGGCCCTGGCAGCCCGGGCAGACCCGTGCCCGCCGGTGGGGCAGGTACCGGCCCGGGCATCGGCGACGTATCCCCGTCGTTCAGCCAGGACAGGTCCTCACCCTGCTGCGGGCGGTCCGGTCCGGGGGCAGGGCCCGACACCGGTGCTTGCCGGGGCGGACCCGGATCGGTCACCCTGTACCGCGCCGCCACGCGACCGTGTGCTTCCCGGACCAGCTGCAGCAGACCACGGCCGCGCAATGCCACGATCCGGTTATGCACCGTCGGCTGCGATGTGCCTGCCGCACGGGCGAGGGCTTGCTCGGTGGCGGTGATGAGCCCGTCGCCGTCCATACTGCCGATCAGGACGTTCCACAGCTCCCGCAGCGGCTGCTCCTGGTGCTGCGTTGCGGTGGCGATGTGGCCGACGTGCTGGTTGAACAGCGTCCAGGCATCATCCCGGTTGCGCACCCACTGGCTGCCCGCAGGAAGGGCCGGCAACGGTGCTTGCCGCGGCTGACCCGGATCGGTCACCTTGTACCGCGCCGCCCTGCGACCCTGTGCTTCCCGGTCCAGCTGCAGCAGACCACCTTCGCGCAACGCCACGATCCGGTTATGCGCCGTCGACGGCGGTATGGATGCCGCATCGGCGAGGGCTGACTCGCTGACGGTGATGAGCCCGTCGCCGTCCATACTGTTGATCAGGACGTTCCACAGCTCCCGCAGCGGCTGCTCCTGGTGCTGCGTTGTGGTGGCGATGTGGCCGGCGTGCTGCTCGAACAGCGTCCAGGCATCATTCCGGTTGCGCACCCACTGGCTGTCCGCAGTGGGTTGGGGTTGGGGTTGGTCGGGGTGGAGTGGGGTGGGGGTGGTGGGTGGCTCGTCGGCCGGGTGATGGAGGGTGTCGCCGGCGGGGAGAGTGTCGGCGTCGGTGTGGGTCACCGCTGGGAATGGTTGCCAGTCCATGTCCAGCCCCTGGTAGGGGGCCCAGTCGTCGAGGTTCCCGCTGCCGCCGTCCTGGCCGAAGTCGGTGGACATCGCAGCACCGTGCCAGGCGGTCACATCAATGCCGGGATCCGGCTCCGCCGGTCCCGTCCACCCCGCCGTCCAGGACGACGCGG
>NZ_JBICUP010000136.1:0-1359 GCF_043198215.1 Micromonospora sp. NPDC048830 | reverse complement strand
TGCGGCCCGCCCGCGTACCACGCTCGATCAGTTCGTTCTTACATGCGCCGATCGCCGCGTCGGCCGCTTTGCGGGCCATCGTGGTGCGGGCGAGGAATTTCGGCTTGAAGTCCTCGACCGCGATCAGCGCGTGGTGGTCAGTGACGTTCTTGGCCCAGACGCGGGCGTCGTGGGTGTTCTGTCGGGCGGCCTTCTTCGCGACCCGGGCGGCCTGCCGCTTTGCGGTCTGGTAGCCCTTCGACGGGGCGTGTCCCTTGGGACGACGGCGGCGGGCCATCTTGCGCTGGGCCTTGGCCATCTCGGCGGCGCACCGGCGGCGATGGCCGAGGTGCGGCAGGTCGAACGCCGGGTCGGTCGTGGCGGCGGTGGTCTTGACGCCCCAGTCGACGCCGATACCCGGCGAGTCCGACTCGGGTGCGGTGGTGATCTCACGGCGGACCACGAACGAGGCGTACCAGTGGCCGAGGGTGTCTTGGTAGACGCGCACGCTGGTCGGCTCGGACGGCAGTTCCCGCGACCAGACGACCGGAACGGTCACCTTGCCCGGCAGGCACAGCCGGCCGTCTTTGATCCGGAAGCCGCGGGTGGTGTACTCCAGGGTCGGCAGCGAGTCCTTGAGCCGCTTGACCTTCGGTCGGCCCCGGCCCTTGACCTTGAACGAGTGGTCCAGGGCGGCACCATAGGTGCGCAGTGTCTGCTGCTGTGCGACCTGCGATCCCTCGCGCAGCCAGGCATTACGGCTGCGGGCCTCGGTCAGCAGCTTCGACAGCTTCCCGAACGTCGGCTTGCGGCCGGTCTTCTGCTGGTGCACAGCTTCGTTCCACAACCACCGGCACCGGCCCCACTCGTCGAGCAGTGCGGCCTGCGCGATGCGGCCGGGCCGCAGGCGATAGGTGTAACGCACTGTCTCGTCCACGCCGAACACTATACACCACAAAGCTATATAGTCTCGGCATGGACGAGGTCAGGTCGAACAACAACGTCGTGTACCGCTGCCACTACCACGTCGTCTGGTGCCCGAAGTACCGGCGCAAGGTCATCGGCGGCAAGGTGGACGAGCGGCTCAAAGAGATCATCCGCGAGGTTTGCGCCGAGCGGAACGCACCGATCGAGGCGATCGAGACGATGCCCGACCACGTGCACCTGCTCGTGGTCGTGGACCCGCAGTACGGCGTCCACCGCCTGGTCAAGCAGATCAAGGGTCGATCCTCCCGTCTGCTGCGCCAGGAGTTCCCGCACCTCAAGTCCCGGATGCCGACCCTGTGGACCAACTCGTACTTCGTCGCCACGACCGGCGGCGCCACTGTGGAGGTGGTCAAGAGGTATGTCGAGAACCAGCGCAACGTGTGACCAGACGCC
>NZ_JBICUP010000135.1:0-1402 GCF_043198215.1 Micromonospora sp. NPDC048830 | reverse complement strand
GCGTAGCGGACGATCTTGTAGGTGGGCAGCCCCTTGCGTCGCCGGTAGCTGCGGGCCTGGTTGTTCTTGCCGAACGTCGTCCATGCGGCCATGACGTGTTCGTCCAGGACCGACAAGGCGATGTTGGCTAGAAGCGGGGAGAGGATGCCGCCTTGCGGGGTGCCGGTGCGGGTGTCGCGCAGGATGTCGTCCTCGGCGAGGACGCCAGCCTTCAGGAACGCCTTCACCAGCGCCAGGACGCGTTTGTCGGCGATGCGTCGGCGCACCCGGTCCATCAGGGCCGTGTGGTCGATCTCGTCGAAGCACGCCGTGATGTCGCCTTCCAGCACCCACTCGTAGGAGTTGGAGGCCATCAGGTGAATCTCGGCGATCGCGTCCTGGGCCCGTCTTCCAGGACGGAAGCCGTAGGAACACGGCTTGAAGCCCGCCTCGAAGACGGGTTCGAGGATCAGCTTCAGCGCTGCCTGCACGATCCGGTCCTTCGCGGTGGGGATACCCAACGCCCGGCTCTTGCCGCTGGGCTTGGGGATCCGCCGCTGCCGGACGGGCAGAGGCTGAAACGCCCTGGCCCGAAGCTCCAGATGGAGCTTGAACAGGAACAGGCTCTGCCCAGGCGGGAGATCCTTGGGCCGTAACCCGTCGATTCCCGCCGATCGTGCTCCTCGATTGGAACGAACCCGGTGCCATGCCACCAGCAAGACCGCCGGGTTCCAGACAAGGTTGTACAGATCATGAAACCTCCGGTCCGGGCCGTCGAGGGCCCACCGGTGCAGCTTCGTCTGGATCTCCAGTACCTGTGCCTCCGCCTCATCCAGCGTCGGCCACGGATCGTCGATATTCACCGGCGTGCTCCTGGCATTCCAGCCCGAAGGCTGCGAACTCGCTGTCGTCCTTCGCCCTGCAAGCGGCTTTCCCGCTCTCCACGGCGGGGCGTAACTCCCGCGACTACTACGACGACTCCGCCCCGTCCCTTGGCCGTCAGCCGACGGTGGACCTGCCCGCCACCGCCCTGGCCGGGCGGCGGGAAGGGCGACCAAAGGACGGTTCCCGTGTTCACTGCGTTCCGATCGGCGGGGGCGGTGCCCAGCTTTGCCCCGGTAGCCTCGCCACGGGTACGCCGCAGGCCTTCCCCGATGGCCTCCATTCCGAAGTTACTCTCCGGACCAGGAGTCGACGCCCACGCACAACCAAGAGCGTCGCGTACTACTGCCCGGCCCCTATCCACCAGGTTTGAGCCGGTTCCACCCTTACGGAGGTTCAACCACTGGTTCACTCGCGTTACACCTACCCGCCTCGCTAGCCGGGCCCGCTGCCGTCTGGTAGTACCGGCACGTCCCGTCGTTGTCGCGGCTGCTTCCCACCCTTCCCCGCACCTCCGGGGTCAGGCTGCCGCCAGCTTCAC
>NZ_JBICUP010000134.1:0-1403 GCF_043198215.1 Micromonospora sp. NPDC048830 | reverse complement strand
GGTGGATGCGGACCGTGCGGGGCAGGCGGCGGGCCAGCGCGGACAGGATCGCCCGGTCTGGCCAGGACAGTCGTGGTCGGCTGTGGACCTGACGGTGCAGCACCGCGACCTCGTGGCGCAGGGCCAGCAGCTCCGCGAGCACCGCTCAGCTGGAAGACCATGACCACGAAGGTGCCTTATTCCCATGAAGCCCCAGCTCACTGCAGGTGCGACAGGCATTGGCACCGTACACCCGCCCACCCCTCCGGCCAGGACGATGCGGTGGGGGCGTTCGGGTCGTCCAGCGGCCCGGGCAGCCCGGGCAGATCCGTGTCCGCCGGCGGGGCAGGTACCGGCCCGGGCATCGGCGACGTATCCCCGTCGTTCAGCCAGGACAGGTCCGCACTACCCTGCGGGCGGTCCGGTCCGGGGGGCAGGGCCCGGCACCGGTGCTTGCCGGGGCGGACCCGGATCGGTCACCCTGTACCGCGCCGCCTCGCGACCGCGTGCTTCCCGGACCAGCTGCAGCAGACCACGCTTGCGCAATGCCACGATCCGGTCATGCACCGTCCGCTGCAGCGTGGATGTCGCCGCGGCGAGGGCTGGCTCGCTGACGGTGATGAACCCGTCGCCGTCCATACTGCCGATCAGGACGTTCCACAACCGCCGCAGCTGATCCCGCTGCGTTGTGGTGGCGTTGTGGCCGACGTGCTGCTCGAACAGCGTCCGGGCATCATCCGGGTCGCGCACCCACTGGCTGCCCGCAGGAAGGGCCGGCAATGCTTGCCGGGGCGGACCCGGATCGGTCACCCTGTACCGCGCCGCCCTGCGACCGTGTGCTTCCCGGTCCAGCTGCAGCAGACCACGGTCGCGCAATGCCACGATCCGGTGATTCACCGTCTGCTGCAGCGTGGATGTCGCCGCGGCGAGGGCTTGCACGCTGACGGTGATGTACCCGTCGCGGTCCATACGGTCGATCAGGACGTTCCACAACCGCCGCAGCTGATCCCGCTGCGTTGTGGTGGCGTTGTGGCCGACGTGCTGGTCGAACAGCGTCCGGGCATCATTCGGGTTGCGCACCCATTGGCTGCCCGCAGTGGGTTGGGGTTGGGGTTGGTCGGGGTGGAGTGGGGCGGGGGTGGGTGGCTCGTCGGCTGGGTGATGGAGGGTGTCGCCGGCGGGGAGAGTGCCGGCGTCGGTGCGGGTCACCGCTGGGGATGGTTGCCAGTCCATGTCCAGCTCCTGGTGGGTGGCCCAGTCGCCGAGGTTCCCGCTGCCCTCGCCGGCCCTGCGCGGCTGGCCGGGGTCGGTGGACATCCCAGCACCGTAGTGCCCGTCGGTCGCACCAATGTCGGGAACCGGCCCCGCCGGTCCCGCCCACCCCGCCGGCCAGGACGACGCGGCCGGCCACGCCGGCCAGGATG
>NZ_JBICUP010000133.1:0-1500 GCF_043198215.1 Micromonospora sp. NPDC048830 | reverse complement strand
AGCACGTCGGCCACATCGCCACCACAACGCAGCACCAGGAGCAGCCGCTGCGGCAGTTGTGGAACGCCCTGATCGACCGTATGGACGACGACGGGATCATCACCGCCAGCGGGTCAACCCTCGCCGCGGCGACATCCACACCGCAGCAGACGGTGCATAACCGGATCGTGGCATTGCGCGACCATGGTCTGCTGCAGCTGGTCCGGGAAGCACACGGTGGCGTGGCGGCGCAGTACAGGGTGACCGATCCGGGTCCGCCCCGGCAAGCATTGCCGGCCCTTCCCGCGGGCAGCCAGTGGGTGCGCGACCGGGATGGGGCCCGGACGCTGTTCAACCAGCACGTCGGCCACATCGCCACCACAACGCAGCACCAGGAGCAGCCGCTGCGGCAGTTGTGGAACGCCCTGATCGACCGTATGGACGACGACGGGATCATCACCGCCAGCGAGTCAACCCTCGCCGATGCGACATCCACATCGCAGCAGACGGTGCATAACCGGATCGTGGCATTGCGCGACCATGGTCTGCTGCAGCTGGTCCGGGAAGCACACGGTGGCGTGGCGGCGCGGTACAGGGTGACCGATCCGGGTCCGCCCCGGCAAGCACCGGTGCCGGGCCCTGCCCCCGGACCGGACCGCCCGCAGGGTAGTGAGGACCTGTCCTGGCTGAACGACGGGGATACGTTGCCGATGTCCGGGCCGGTACCTGCCCCGCCGGCGGGCACGGGTCTGCCCGGGCTGCCCGGGCCGCTGGACGACCCGAACGCCCCCACCGCGTCGTCCTGGCCGGCGGGGTGGCCGGGACCGGCGTGGCCGAATCCCGACATTGATGTGACCGCCCACGGTGCTGCGATGTCCACCGACCCCGGCCAGCCGCACATCGACAATCGGAGGGCCGACGACGACGGGAACCCCGGCGCCTGGCCCACCTGGCAGATGGACCCAGCCGATCTGCTCAATCTGCTCCATCCGGCGTGGGTCGGCCCGCCCACGGCCGTGGACACGGAACCCGACCCCGGGCCGCAACCGACGGATCCGCCCCGGCCGCAGGCCCCGCCCGACCCGACATCGTGGTCGCAGCCCAGCGGCGACCAGCCCAGCCAGTTCCCAGGGACGCAGCCGTTCCCGCCCGGACCGGGCGTACCGGAACCGGCACCTCCGTTGCCGATGCCCGGGCCGGTACCTGCCCCACCGGCGGGCACGGGTCTGCCCGGGCTGCCCGGGCCGCTGGACGACCCGAACGCCCCCACCGCGTCGTCCTGGCCGGCGTGGCCGGCCGCGTCGTCCTGGCCGGCGGGGTGGGCGGGACCGGCGGAGCCGGTTCCCGGCAGTGGTGTGACCGACGGGCACTACGGTGCTGCGATGTCCACCGACTTCGGCCAGCAGCGCATCGGCAGTCAGGCCGGCGAGGGCAGCGGGAACCTCGGCGACTGGGCCACCTACCAGGGGACGGACATGGACTGGCAACCATCCCCAGCGGTGACCCGCACCGACGCCGGCA
>NZ_JBICUP010000132.1:0-1508 GCF_043198215.1 Micromonospora sp. NPDC048830 | reverse complement strand
CAGGATCCTGCTCCTGAAGCTCCCGCGCCCGCTGCCCCAAATACGGCAGGAAAACCCGCTGCCGCAACACCTCCGCCGGCAACCCCGCCCTATTTTCGACCAGCCAGTGGCCAACCCGGACCTGCAAGAGCTCAGTCACCTGCGCGAGCCGTTCCCCATCGGGCTCACCAGCCCGCCCCAACTCGGCCCGCACCTCGTCAGGATCCGACAAGAACCCCACCAGATCCCCGTCCAGAACCGGACCCAACAACTCCCGCACACCCGCCGGATTTTCAGCCACCAACGCCGACAACAGCGAACGATCAACCGGCACCCCCACCGACGGCACAGGCGGTGCGGAATCGACCACACCACCAGCCGACCCATCGGAACCCCCCCCGGAAGGCATCGCACCAGCCCAGTCCGACGCGCCGATCTCCGCCGCGCCAACACCCTGCGCGCCGGGCCGAACCAACCCAGCACCAGCACCGACAGCTGATCCCTCGAAAACAGCCGCAGGGCCCGGATCCGACGCGTCGATCCCACCCATGCCCGTGACGTCCGGCGAAGAATGCTGTGGACTGAAGGTACCGGTCATCTCGATGTCCTGCGGAAACGGGTTCTCCCACCCCTCCGACAACTCAAACAACACCCGGCCACCAAGGTCCACCTCTAGCCGACCATGATCGGCCCCATCCTCACCAAAAGCCACGTAGTTCAGGAGAGGCGGACCGTCGTCCCCGGAAGCCATCGCACCAGCCCGGTCCAGCGCGTCGACCCCCGCCACGCCGACACCCTGCCCGCCAGGCATCGGCGCCGCGATGGTGGTATCTGACTCTCCCAACGCCACGTGGGACAGCACTTCGATCTCTGCCTCGTTCGGCGCCCCGGACCCCTCGGGTAGCTGGCCAGAACGCGGCTGTGACCCGCCCGCGTCCTCCCTCCACGCCGCGAAGACCCCCGACTGGCTGATGAGGCCACCGGACAGCTTGGCTACGTCGCCGGACAGTGACCAAATACCGCGGCCGCTGGCGACGCGCTGGCCCACCTTCTCCCGGGCCCAATCTTTCACCAAGGGCCACGTCTGCTCGTTTAGTTTTCTAGCTCGCCTTTTCAGGCTCATCCACTCTGGACGCCGCTGCGTCTCCAGGAACTCCTTCAGGGTGCTGGCGCCATTGGCGCCGGGCTGGAAGGCAACCATCTTCTCCAGCCACTGTTCCCGCTCCTGGGGCAGTGGGCCAGGACCCTGCTGTGCCCCACCCACGTGCACCTGCGGCATCTTCTGCCACAAATTCCCGACTTTCCATGTGCTGACGAGGCCACCGGACCAGTCGTGCACCGAATCGGGGCTGTAGGGGTGGCCGTCGGGGCCGAGCTGGCCCTTCAGCGATTTGGCCCAGTCGGTCACCCACTCCCTCAACGTTCCCTCAGCCGTCCGCCCCTCCTCGGGCAGAACCACCCCGTCTGGGAGTTGTCTGATCGCCAACGTCTCACGGAGGTTGCGACCGCCCTCGACGGGCCGGAAGCCA
>NZ_JBICUP010000131.1:0-1523 GCF_043198215.1 Micromonospora sp. NPDC048830 | reverse complement strand
TGCCGGACCATGTTCGCCACGGCGTTGACCTGCGCGGCGTCGGGACTGGCCACCACAGCGGGCAGTGCGGAGGTATCGAGGATCGCATCGAGGATCCGGTCCATCCGGTTCCGCACGGCGCTCTTGACCGCCTCGATCGCGGCGGCGGACGGCACCGCCGCCCCAGCGCCTGCCGGCACGCCGGCGCCTGTCGGCACGCCGGCGCCTGTCGGCACGCCGGCACCTGTCGGCGTGCTGGCGACCGTCGGTAGGCCGGCGGAGAGGTACTGGTCGATGTGGTGTTCGGCGGCCAGGTGCGCGATCGCGCGCAGCGCCTCCAGGTCGAACGCCGCCGGCAGCGCGGCGACAACCTGCTCCGACCACACCTCGGCCGGGATCTGCTCACCCGCGGACGCCAACGCCTCGGCCATCCAGGCCACCGCCCGCTCCCGGACACCCGTCAGATACCCCTCGGTGAGCGCGGTACCCGGCAGACCGACCGCGGACAGGAAAGCCCGAACAGTCGGATCACCCTGCCGGGCGTCAACCCACCCGGCGAAAACCCGCTCGATCGGCACGGCAAGCCCGGCCATGCTCTTGCCCGCCCGAGCCACCCCGGCCAACAGCCCACCGTAGCGATCCACCAGATCCTGCTGGAACCGATACCACTGCTCGACCACCGGCACACCAGCTGCCACAACCCACTCCGGCGCCGGCGCACCCGGCACCGACCACGACGGCACCGACGGGTCCAGGTTCGGCATGGGCAGGTCCAGCTTCGGCGCGGGCAGGTTCACTGCCGGCAGCGGCGGCGGGGTGGGCGGCAGGGTGGGCGGCGCGGCCTGCGTGCCGGCACCCACAGCCTTCGGATCATCGACCCCGGCCTGGTAGCCCGTGGACGGGTCCCCACCAACCGGTGTCGCCCCCACCGGCATGACCGGCCTTCCGTCCGGCGTGAAATCGATACGAGGCACCTGCACCCGGGGCTGCATCACGGCGCGACTCAAGACGAACCCGAGCGCGCTCGCGGCCGATCCCCCCGCCCCCGACAGCGCCCCGGAAACAAGATCCGCACCGACATTATCGAGGGTGACGTCCCCCAGCACCATCCCCTCGGAGCCGATACCGAAGATCACCTCCCCGCCGGTCTCCAGCACGGGCCGCGTCAGCAGATCGGTCAACAGAATCTTGGTGGCATCCGACACGCCCAGCTTGCTGACAGCCCCGGCGACAGCGCCAGCGACCTTGCCCATCGCCGGCCCCGCCACCGTGCTCAGGAACGCCACCGCCCCCGCGTACGCCGCCTGCTGACCGATCGCCGACCAGTTCACCCCGGACTGCAGATCGTCGGTCATCATCGACACCTCGGCCAGCAGCGCAGAACCCGGCATGAACAACATCTGCATAGACGTGCCGCTCGCCGCCGACCTGACCGCCGCCGAACGCAGGACCGCCTGGATGACGGACCGTGTCTTGGCGACGTGTGCCGCCGCCCCCACCGGATTCCAGAACCACATCGCGAAGGCGACGGCGAACTCGGCCTG
>NZ_JBICUP010000130.1:0-1531 GCF_043198215.1 Micromonospora sp. NPDC048830 | reverse complement strand
CAAGGCCGTGAAGTTAAGGATCGCTCTGGTCTGTCAATGCGGGTTGGCCTGCGACGATGTCGATGGTGAGGGTGGCGAGGTAGCTCCTGCGGTCGACGCCGAGGCTCTTGTAGGCGTAGCGGGACAGGGGTCGTTTGACCGCGCGGGGGCTGACGCGTAGGCGCCGTTCGGGCATGAGGTTGTCCAGCAGGTGGCGTCCGATAGTTCCGATGAGGTCGATGGTCGTCTCGGCGATGACGTTCGCGGCCTGCACGATCAGGTCCCGGGCTGTCTGCACGGCGAGGGTGAAGCCGGCCCGGTCCGGATCGACTCCGCCGGCGGCGTCCGCGGTGTCGGCGATCGCGATCCGTATCACCTGGTAGACCGTGAGCAGGGCGTAGATCTCCTGGGCGATGAGTGCCGGGACGGGTGAGCGCAGCACCCGACGGCCCAGCAGCGTCGATTTGATTTCCAGGTAGGCGGACTCGACCTCCCATCTCTCGTGATACAGCTTCACGACCTCGAACGCCGGGAACCGCCGGTGATCGAGCAGGGTGGTAGCCAGCCGGTAGACACCGGTTCGGGTCCCGGCGGTCGTGGAGATGGTGATCTCACACGCGATGATCCGGACCCGCACGCCGCCGATGATCGAGGTGTACGAGCCGTCGTGGTGCCGTGCGAGGACCGGCGGCCTACGGTTGCCGTTCAACCGGACGAGGAACTGCGCGCCGGTGCCGGCCACCGCAGCGAGGAAGGTGTTGCTGTCGAAGCCCCGGTCCAGCAACACGATCATGCCGGTGTGCAGGCTGCGGACCAGCCGCAGCGCGTGAGTGGTCTCGCCGTCGCTGCGGGGGCCGAACACCGCGTCGATGACGGCCCTCGTGCCGCAGGCGACCAGGGCCACCACACGTACCTGCGGGTACCCGGCGGTGCCATGTTGGCTGCGGTTCTTACCCAGACCCGCGGCGTTGCCCGACGAGTCGGGCACGTCGAGCACGGTCCCGTCGATCGCGGTCACTACCAGGGCGCACCACCACACCCCGGCAGTGCGGATCCCGGCCGCCGGACCCCGCAGCAGCTCGAACAGCGCCCGTAACGGGGCGACGCCGACCCGGACCCGGGCATGCCACAACCCGGTCGCCGACGGGCGGGTCAACCCGAGCCCGCCGAGGCCGGCGACGAGCTTGTCCCACACTCCGAGGTAACCCACCTCGGCGAACAACCCGGCCGCCAGCAGGAGGTACACCACCACCCGTGAGGGCAGTAGCCGCAGACGCTGCTGCGTGCGGCCGGTCTCCGCCAGCACAGCGTCGACCATCTCGAACGGCACGATCCGAGTGAGTTCCCCGAGATGGCCCGGCGCGAAGACGCCCTTCGCCACCGTGATCACCCGGGTGATGACAGAATGCTCCGACAGCGGGACTCCCTCGTAGCTGGCTGGTCTTGGTCGACAAGCCGTTCTACCGGAGTCCCGCTGCCTCTCTACCGGCACCCTCCATCATGCTCAGGCAGCCCTTGACATCAGGCCCAACGCCTTAACTTCACGGCCTTG
>NZ_JBICUP010000129.1:0-1534 GCF_043198215.1 Micromonospora sp. NPDC048830 | reverse complement strand
CAGTTTTTCCGGGTCGAACAGTTCCCGTTGGCCGTGGGGCCACCATCCGCCGTCGCAGTAGCGGCGGCGCAGTTCCTTCCAGGTGCTCCGGCGATGTTTGCGCCGGAGCCATCGCCAGACCGTCTGCCACAGGTAGTGGCTGAGGTAGGCGAAGGTCGCCGACGACACGCCGGGCCTGAAGTAGGCACACCAGCCCCGCACCGCCTGGTTGAGCCTGCGGATCAGGTCATCCAGCGGCTGGTTCACCTCGACCTGCCGGCATAGGGTCTTCACCTTGGCCATCACCGCCTTGAGCGACTTCTTGGCCGGATAGGTGTAGATGTAGTGCCGATTGGTGCCCCTCTTGCGGTGGCGCTGGATGCGCCACCCGAGGAAGTCCATTCCCTCGTCGATATGGGTGATCAGAGTCTTGGCCTCCGACAGGCGCAGGCCCATCGTGGCCAGGACCCCGGCGATCTCGTCCCGCAGCGCTTCGGCATCCGCCCGGCTGCCCTTGATCATCAGGCGCCAGTCGTCGGCATACCGAACCAGCTTGAAGTTCGGCAGACCGCGCCGAAGCCGTCTGGCCTTCTCAACCCTGCCGGTGGCCGGGCCACCGGGGCGCTGGGCGACATACTCGTCCAGCACCGACAAGGCGATGTTGCTCAGCAACGGGGACAGGATCGACCCCTGCGGAGTGCCGGCGTTGGTCTCCCGCAGTTGGCGGTCCTCGCCGAGGATGCCCGACTTCAGGAACGCCTTCACCAGGTCCAACACGCGCTTATCGGCGATGCGGCCACGTACCCGGCCCATCAGGGCGGTATGGTCGATCTCGTCGAAGCAGGCCTTGATGTCACCTTCCACGACCCACTCGTAGTTGCGTGGTCTCGTGGCCAGGTAACGGATCTCGGCCACCGCGTCATGGGCCCGGCGTCCCGGGCGGAACCCGTAGGAACACGGGAGGAAATCCGCCTCGAAGATCGGCTCCAACACCAGCTTCATCGACGCCTGCACCACCCGGTCGGTGATCGTCGCGATCCCCAACCGGCGCAACTTGCCACCGGGCTTGGGGATCATCCGCTCCCGCACCGGCACCGGCCGGAAACTGCGATCCTTCAACGAGGCCCGCAGCCCGTCGAGGAACTCCTCGACCCCGACCCGCACGACGATGGACAACGCAGTCGCGCCGTCCACCCCAGCGGTCTTGGCGCCCTTGTTACTGCGCACCCGATCCCACGCCACCAACAGAAACGCGGGATCGGTGACGAGGTTGAACAGGTCATCGAACACGCGACAAGGATCATCACGAGCCCAACGATGCAGCTTGGCCTGGATCCCCAGTACCCGGTCTTCGGCCCGGCGAAGGGCCGACTCCAGCTCGTCGGTATTCACCGGCGACAACCTCCTGGCATTCCCGCATCCGTACTGCTCGACTTGCTGGCCCCCTTCGCCCTGCATCCGGCTCTCCCGGACCCCGACGGCGGGTCGTCACGCCCGCGACTACTACGAGGCCTCCGCCCCGACCAGCCACCCGTCAGCGGCAACTCACCTGCCC
>NZ_JBICUP010000128.1:0-1567 GCF_043198215.1 Micromonospora sp. NPDC048830 | reverse complement strand
GATAGATCAGCTGGAAGACCATGACCACGAAGGTGCCTCATTCCCATGAAGCCCCAGCTCACTGCAGGTGCGACAGGTATTGGCACCGTACAGGCCATCATCTCCCGCAGCCGCCACCGGTAACTGACCTGCCGTTTCATACTCATTGCGCCCTCCGGGACGGTCGTAGTGCCGCGTCCATGGTCGCGTCGAGAGCCTGCCGCAGCGTGCGGGTGCGGAAGTCCGACGACACGCAGGTGTAGATCGCCGTGGTGGAGGCGTGTTCGTGGCCGACCTGCTGCTGCACGAACAGCGGGTCCCAGCCGGCCTCGATCAGATGGGTGACGTAGGAGCGGCGCAGCGAGTGGAAGTCCAGCCCGGCGTCCAGGCCGAGGGCGTCGCGGTAGGCCGACAGCCGCGCGTTGATCTGCGCCAGCCCGACCCTCGAAGCCCGTTCCGACGGCCACAGCGCCGGGTTGCCCTCGACCGCCAGCAGCGGCCGGATCTCCTCGATCCACTCGGCGAGGATCTCCGGCACCCAGCTCCAGACGGTCAGCACGCTGCGCCGCTTCGGCGGCGAGCCCTTCATCGCCTTGCCATGGCGCACGTAGAGCACGCCGTATTCGCCGAACTCGGCGGCGTGCGGGTTGCGGCCGAAGTCGGCCACGTCGAGCATCCGGGTCTCGTTGCGCCGCAGCCCGTACCCGTAGGCGACCTTGAACAGGGTCGCATCGCGAAAGGCCGGCAGCCAGCCCTTACGCCCCGCCGCCCGGATCCGGTTGACCTGCTCGTCGGCGTAGTCCAGCAGCGCCTGCATCTCGTCGAGCGTGAACGCCCGCTTGGCCGGGTCACCCTCGGCCGCGGCGACGTGAACAGCGGCGTTCCACTCGTGGACCACCTGCACCGGGTGCGTACCGAACCGCTTCTCGCACTCACTGACCCAGCCGTAGGCCGGATCAGTCAGGTACGCGCAGAACAGCCGGACCGCCTCCTGGTAGCCGCGGGTACCGGGGCCGGTTGAACGTTGTTGCGCGAAGTGAACCCGCTGCTACGGCCTGGCCGTGAGATAGCAGGGGGGTGAGGGGATGAGCGTGTTGGGTGACGAGGGGCTGCGGGCCGAGATGCGGCGGCGTCATGGGTGAAATGGTGCTCTTGAACGAGGGTGCCCTGGCGCGGCGGGTGGAGTTGCTGGGGGGAACATCGTGCTCGGAATCTTCGGTCAACTGGTGGGGAGGTCGCGTAGATGGGTGGCCTTCATGGTCGGCGGGTGGGGCGGGTGTCCCTCCGGTACGAGATCCATGCCTGACGGATGAGGCTGCGGATGGTGACGATGGCGTCGGCGAGGTCGGCGAGGTCGAGGTGAGCGTTGGCCACGTCTTCTTTGCGTTCGTAGCGGTGTTGTAGCCGGTTGAAGGTGTTGTGCCAGGCGTTCGTGCGCTCGGTGTGCCACCGCTGAGTGGCCCGGCACTGATTTGGTTCCGGGCATGAGCGGTGGTCAGCGCGGCTGATCCGGGGCGGGGAAGGAGCGTTGCGCGTTGGCCGCCGCCGTTCCGACCGTTGAGCTCGATGAGAGCGCGATGCGGGTTTT
>NZ_JBICUP010000127.1:0-1611 GCF_043198215.1 Micromonospora sp. NPDC048830 | reverse complement strand
AGTTGCGTCCGGCAGAGTGGTGTACGGCAGACCTGCAGATCAGAGCCGGTTTGACGTAGACGTGAGGCGGCCACCGCGTGATCATTCGAACTGAGTTCCCGCTCAAGATCGAGGAGATCAACGCGATGGCCACCCCCAGTATCGACCCTGCCCGGTTCCTACACGAGCACCTCGCTGCGGCATCACCGGACCTGCTGCGTTCACTGCTGACCACGTTCATCGACACCCTGATGTCCGCCGAGGCCGACGCCCTGTGCGGCGCGGAGTACGGCACCAGCTCCCCGGATCGGGTCAACACCCGTAACGGCTACCGGCACCGCGACTTCGACACCCGCGCCGGGACCCTCGACGTCGCGATCCCGAAGTTGCGGCAGGGCTCATACTTCCCGGACTGGCTGCTGGAGCGCCGTAAGCGTGCCGAGGCGGCCCTGACGTCGGTCGTCGCGACGTGTTACCTGCTCGGCGTCAGCACCCGGCGGATGGACAAACTGGTCGAGTCCTTGGGGATTACCCGGCTGTCGAAGTCGCAGGTCAGCGTGATGGCCCGCGACCTCGACGAACACGTCGCGTCGTTCCGCACCCGTCCCCTCGATGCCGGGCCGTACACGTTCGTCGCCGCCGACGCCCTCGTGCTCAAGGTTCGTGAAGGCGGCCGCGTCGTCAACGTCCACGCCCTGCTCGCTACCGGCGTGAACGCCGACGGGCACCGCGAGATCCTCGGCTTACAGGTCACCAGCGCTGAAGACGGCGCCGGCTGGCTCGCGTTCTTCCGTGACTTGACCGCCCGCGGCCTGACCGGCGTGCGCCTGGTGACCTCGGATGCGCACCGCGGCCTCGTCGAGGCGATCGGCGCCACTTTGCCCGGCGCGTCCTGGCAGAGGTGCCGGACTCACTACGCGGCGAACCTGATGTCCGCCACGCCGAAGGCGTCCTGGCCGTGGGTGAGAACGTTGCTGCACAGCGTCTACGACCAACCCGACACCACGTCAGTGCATGCCCAGTACGACCGCCTCATCGACACCGTGCACACCAAACTGCCCGCCGTCGCCGCGCACTTGGAAGCTGCCCGCGATGACGTTCTGGCGTTCACCGGCTTCCCGAAGGAGATCTGGCGACAGATCTGGTCGAACAACCCGCAGGAACGCCTGAACCGGGAGATCCGCCGCCGTACCGACGTCGTCGGGATCTTTCCCGACCGCCACGCCTTGATCCGCCTCGTCGGCGCGGTGCTGGCCGAACAACACGACGAATGGACCGAAGGTCGCCGCTACTTCGCCCTCGACGTTCTCGCCCGCGCCCGCACCACACCCACACCCAGCATCACCGCCGCCGACCTACCCGCCCTGCAGGTCGCAGCATGAGCCACCCGACACCACACCCCAACATCCCCGACCGGGCCACCCGCCACGCACTCAACGCCGCGCTGGCCGCCACCGGCGCCGAAACCGGCTTCTACGACGACCACGGCCGCCCCGCACCCTGGCCCGACGACATCGATCAATGGGCCCCCACCAGCAACGACTCCACCACCGACCCCGGAGAACACCCCTTCTAACCCAGACCGAAAAGATCACGCCTCAACCGCGAAACACCACTCCCAGGGACTTGACC
>NZ_JBICUP010000126.1:0-1643 GCF_043198215.1 Micromonospora sp. NPDC048830 | reverse complement strand
TCCATGCCTGTTCGGGAACCCGGGGTGCGACGGGTCGGCGGCTGCCGAATCGGTGCGGGTGGGCGGCTCGGGCGGCGTCGAGGGTGCGTTGCCGCTGCTCACGGATCTGCTCGGCGGTGCCGTGATGGACCGATGCCGGGGTGTGCAGGGCGATCCCGGAGTGCCGGTGTTCGTGGTTGTAGTAGGTGTAGAACGCTTCGCAGTGCGCGCGGGCGTGTTGGATGGAGCCGAACCGTTCGGGGAAGGTCGGGTCGTACTTTAAGGTCTTGAAGCTGGCTTCGATGAACGGGTTGTCGTTCGATGTCTTCGGTCGGCTGTGACTGCGGCCGATCTTGAGGTCGGTGAGGAGTTGGGTGACGGTCTTGCAGGTCATCGCCGCGCCACGGTCGGCGTGCACGGTCAACTGGTCGGGGTCGACGCGTTCGCGGCCTGCGGCGTCGGCGATGAGTGCCTCGGCGAGTTGGCCGTCCTCGGCGGCGGCGACCAGGTGCCCGACGACGTAGCGGGACCAGATGTCGATCACCGTGTACAGGTGGAACCAGACTCCTTTGACCGGTCCGCGTAGTTTCGTGATGTCCCACGACCAGACCTGGTTGGGGGCGTCGGCGACCAGTTCCGGCTTGGTGCGGGCTGGGTGGGTGGCCTGGCTGCGGCGTTCGCCGGTCTGGCCGGCGGCGCGCAGGATCCGGTACATGGTGGACTCCGAGCACCACCAGCGGCCCTCGTCGAGCTCACGGGCCCACACCTGCGCGGGTGCCAGGTCCTGGTAGGGCGGGCTGTTGAGCAGGTTCAGGACCTGTTGCCGTTCGGGTTCGGTCAGCGCCGACGGTGGCGGCTTGCGCGGCGCCCGGGGCTTCGGTTCGGCCGGTGGAGTCCGGTGGCGGTAGAGGGTGGCGCGGGACAGGCCGGTCAGCCGGCACGCGGGCGCGATGCCCCAGATCGGGGTCAGCGTCTGCTGCGCCTCGACCAGGACGGGTTCGGCGTCGGCGCGGTGTCCGCGCTCTCGGAGAGCAGTTCCAAGAGCGCGTGCGCTTTTCCCATGATCGACAACGCGGTCTGGGTCTTGGACAGTTCGGCCTGCAGGCGGGCGTTCTCGCGCTGAAGACGGGCAAGTTCGGCCGTCTCGGCCTTCTTCGCCGCCCGCGCGGCCGATTGCCGCCGGTCCGTCAGACCAGCCGCGACTCCAGCGTCTCGGGCCTTGCGCCAGTCCAACAGGTGTGACCCGTACAGCCGTTCCCGGCGCAGGATCGCCCCGCGAGCCGCCGCGTCCGGCGCCGCGTCGTACTCGGCCAGGATCCGCGCCTTGAACTCTGCGGTGAATGTCCGCCGCTGGGGCCGGGCGTCCAGATCCGGGCTCTCATAGGGCTTCGACGTCATACTGATGATCTCTCCTCGCGACCGTCCAGGAAGCGTATCTCCTGGTAGGCGGGCTGTCTCACATCAGCGTGACAGGGAGGGGGGTGCTCACGCAGCCACGCAGCCAGGGTCTCGGCCTTGCGATCGGGCAGGACGTCAACACGGGCGTGGGTGACCGCGTCCAGCAGCAAGGTGGCATACCGGCGGCCACGGCGCAGCGCGAAGTCGTCCACGCTGAGCACCGCGGGCGCCGGGGTGTCCGGTATCGGGGTCGCCATCAGCACCCG
>NZ_JBICUP010000125.1:0-1880 GCF_043198215.1 Micromonospora sp. NPDC048830 | reverse complement strand
GTCCGGGAAGGTCACGGTGGCGTGGCGGCGCGGTACAGGGTGACCGATCCGGGTCCGCCCCGGCAAGCATTGCCGGCCCTTCCCGCGGGCAGCCAATGGGTGCGCGACCCGGATGGGGCCCGGACGCTGTTCAACCAGCACGCCAGCCACATCGCCACCACAACGCAGCAGCAGGAGGAGCAGCCGCTGCGGCAGTTGTGGAACGCCCTAATCGACCGTATGGACGGCGACGGGCTCATCACCGTCAGCGAGTCTACCCTCGCCTCGGCGGCATCCACATCGCAGCAGACGGTGCATAACCGGATCGTGGCATTGCGCGGCCGTGGTCTGCTGCAGCTGGTCCGGGAAGGTCACGGTGGCGTGGCGGCGCGGTACAGGGTGACCGATCCGGGTCCGCCCCGGCAAGCACCGGTGCCGGGCCCTGCCCCCGGACCGGACCGCCCGCAGCAGGGTGAGGACCTGTCCTGGCGGTACCACGGGGATACGTCGCCGATGCCCGGGCCGGTACCTGCCCCACCGGCGGACACGGATCTGCCCGGGCTGCCCGGGCCGCTGGACGACCCGAACGCCCCCACCGCGCCGTCCTGGCCGGCGGGGTGGGCGGGACCGGCGTGGCCGAATCCCGACATTGATGTGACCGCCGGGCACGGTGCCGGGATGTCCACCAACTTCGGCCAGCCGCACATCGACAATCGGGGGGCCGGCGAGGGCAGCGGGAACCCCGGCGCCTGGGCCACCTGGCAGATGGACCCAGCCGATCTGCTCAATCTGCTCCATCCGGCGTGGGTCGGCCCGCCCACGGCCCTGGACACGGAACCCGACCCCGGGCCGCAGCCGATGGATCCGCCCCTACCGCAGGCCCCGCCCGGCCCGACATCGTGGTCGCAGCCCAGCGGCGACCAGCCCAGCCAGTTCCCAGGGACGCAGTCGTTCCCGCCCGGACTGGGCGTACAGGATCCGGCACCTCCGTTGCCGATGCCCGGGCCGGTACCTGCCCCGTCGGCGGGCACGGGTCTGCTGCCTGGGCTGCCCGGGCCGCTGGGCGACCCGGACGTCCCCACGGCATCGTCCTGGCCGGCGGGGCCGGCCGCGTCGTCCTGGCCGGAGGGGTGGCCGAATCCCGGCAGTGGCGTGACCGACGGGCACTACGGTGCTGCGATGTCCACCGACCCCGGCCAGCCGCGCATCGGCAGTCAGGCCGGCGAGGGCAGCCGGAACCTCGGCGACTGGGCCACCTACCAGGGGACGGACATGGGCTGGGAACCATACCCCGCACCCTCCCCAGCGGTGACCCGCACCGACGCCGGCACTCTCCCCGCCGGCGACACCCTCCATCACCCGGCCTACGAGCCACCCACCCCCGCCCCACTCCACCCCAACCAACCCCAACCCCAACCCACTGCGGGCCGCCAGGTGAGCGACCCGGATGGGGCCTGGACGCTGTTCGAGCAGCACATCGGCCACATCACCACCACAACGCAGCACCGGGAGCAGCCGCTGCGGGAGTTGTGGAACGTCCTGATCGAAAATATGGACGGCGACGGGGTCATCACCGCCAGCGAGCCAGCCCTCGCCCGTGCGGCACGCGCAAAGCAGACGGCGGTGCATAACCGGATCGGGGCATTGCGCGACCGTGGTCTGCTGCAGGTGGAGCGGGAAAGTCACGGTCACAGGGCGAATCAATACAAGATGATCGATCCGGGTCCGCCCCGGCAAGTATTGCCGGCCCCTCCTGAGGGCTGCCAGTGGGTGCTCGACCGGAATAAGGCCCTGACGCTGTTCGACCAGCACATCGGCCACATCACCACCACAACGCGGCTGGAGGAGCAGCCGCTGCGGGAGTTGTGGAACGCCCTGATCGACCAGTTGGACGGCGACGG
>NZ_JBICUP010000124.1:0-1955 GCF_043198215.1 Micromonospora sp. NPDC048830 | reverse complement strand
GGCCGGCTCGCCGAGACTGCCAGAGTCGGCACTGATCGGTTCGTCCGGTGAGGAGAGGGCACTGGACGTGACGGTGTCGGTGGAGCTGCTGTCGCGGCTGAACACGTCGTCGCTGGAGACGGACATGGCACTGTCCGACATCCTGTCGCTGGTGCGGTCCTGGTTCGGCGTGCCGTCGATGTGGGAGGCGGCGCCACCCGGCACCGTACTGCGGGCGCCGGCCGCATCCGGCGTGCCGGACGGGCCCGGCGTGCTGGCCGTACCCGAAGTGCCCGGCATGCTGGGCGTAGCCGGCGTGCTGGGGGTGGCGGGCGTGGCGCTGCCGGCGGCCTGCGCGAGTACCTGGTGGTATTCCTTGACCCAGTCTTCTCGGAATGATCTGACGAGGCGGTCGTGGTCGGCCAGGTCGGCGCCGTACCGGTCGGCCAGGGCGGGGAACTGTTTTTCTGCCAGCCTGGTCGCGGCTGCGGTGTGCTGCTCGGGAGTCACCGGCACCGGCGACGCGTCGGCACGCCGGTTTGCCGGGATGTCCGCCGGGGACGCGACGGTGTGCGGTGCGGTGGTGTCGGGAATGGCCGCGGCCGAGAAACGGGCGGGCAGGTCGGTGACCGTCTGCCGGACCATGTTCGCCACGGCGTTGACCTGCGCGGCGTCGGGACTGGCCACCACAGCGGGCAGTGCGGAGGTATCGAGGATCGCATCGAGGATCCGGTCCATCCGGTTCCGCACGGCGCTCTTGACCGCCTCGATCGCGGCGGCGGACGGCACCGCCGCCCCAGCGCCTGCCGGCACGCCGGCACCTGCCGGCGTGCCGGGGCCTGTCGGCGTGCTGGCGGCCGTCGGTAGGCCGGCGGCGAGGTGGTCGATGTGGTGTTCGGCGGCCAGGTGCGCGATCGCGCGCAACGCCTCCAGGTCGAACGCCGCCGGCAGCGCGTCGACAACCTGCTCCGACCACACCTCGGCCGGGATCTGCTCACCCGCGGACGCCAAGGCCTCGGCCATCCGGGCCACCGCCCGCTCCCGGACACCCGTCAGATCCCCCTCGGTGAGCGCGGTACCCGGCAGACCGACCGCGGACAGGAAAGCCAGAACAGCGGGATCACCCTGCCGGGCGTCGACCCACCCGGCGAAAACCCGCTCGACGGGCACGGCAAGCCCGGCCATGCTCTTGCCCGCCTGAGCCACCCCGGCCAGCAGCCCACCGTAGCGGTCCACCAGATCCTGCTGGAACCGATGCCACTGCTCGACCACCGGCGCACCAGCTGCCGCGACCCACTGCGGCGCCGGCGCAGCCGGCATCGACATCGACGGCACCGACCACGACGGCACCGACGGGTCCAGGTTCGGCGTGCGCAGGTTCAATGCCGGCAGCGGCGGCGGCGTGGGCGGCGGGGTGGGCATGTTCACTGCCGGCAGCGGCGGCGTGGGTGGCGGGGTGGGCGGCAGGGCCTGCGTGCCGGCACCCACAGCCTTCGGATCGTCGACCCCGGTCTGGTAGCCCGTGGACGGGTCCCCACCAACCGGTGTCGACGCCACCGGCATGACCGGCTTACCGTCCGGCGTGAAGTCGATACGAGGCACCTGCACCCGGGGCTGCATCACGGCGCGACTCAAGAGGAACCCGAGCGCGCTCGCGGCCGATCCCCCTGCCCCCGACAGCGCCCCGGAAACAAGATCCGCACCGACATTATCGAGGTTGACGTGCCCCAGCACCATCCCCTCGGAGCCGATACCGAAGATCACCTCCCCGCCGGTCTCCAGCACGGGCCGCGTCAGCAGATCGGTCAACAGAACCTTGGTGGCATCCGACACGCCCAGCTTGCTGACAGCGCCGGCGACAGCGCCAGCGACCTTACCCATCGCCGGCCCCGCCACCGTGCTGAGGAACGCCACCGCCCCCGCGAACGCCGCCTGCTTACCGACCGCCGACCAGTTCACCCCGGACTGCAGACCAT
>NZ_JBICUP010000123.1:0-2216 GCF_043198215.1 Micromonospora sp. NPDC048830 | reverse complement strand
CAATTCGTCGGCAGTGAACTCGCGGCGGATCCTTCGGAAGATGGCGCTTTCGGTGCCGTCGGGCCGGGTGTACCGGATTTCGACAAAACCGACACGCCTTCTCCCAATCTTCCCGACAGTGACACCGACCTTATCACCCAGGCCAACAAGCCCATCGATATCATCGAGACGCACCTCCTGGCCGGCCGGCCCGATGCTCAACCCTGGCACCGGACGGGTGAACCCCGATATCTCCGGGTCATGCCGCACCGGTATGGCCGGGACGCGAATGGTGAATGGGGCGGCGAGGTTACTTGGGCGCTGGTCTTCCCAGCCGCCCTGGTCCTTGAGATTGCGCAAGTATCGGTGATGTGCGGCGAGTTCCTGGACCTGACTGTACGGGAAGGAGCCTTGACGGATGACCGCGAGGTCACGCCGGAAGGCATTTCCCAGAATGCGCGAGTAGGCGCTGTCGCGATTCTTCTCCGCCTTGGCGATCGCATTTTGCAGCAGACGACGCGTCGACTCGAACTCACCATCCAGTTCCCGCCGATTGCTGGGATCTATCTTTGCCTGGGGGAAGCCCGCAGCGATCCGGTCGGCGATGCCGGAACCGTCTTCGGCACGAGGTTTGACGAGGAAGTAAGCGCCCCTCCACCACAGGACCTGTTTCGGGACGACACCGTCACCCCACTGCTGGCCGATGCGGTACGGGGCATCGAACGGATGATGGACCTGCATCGGCCCCAACTTCTCGGCTGCCACATGGAAAGACACGAGCGTGAGTTCGTGAACCCCGCCACCTACGACCTTGGAAAACCAGATCCGGTGCAGCGCCTCCCGCTCCTGCTCCGACACGCCCTCCGGATACGGAAGAATCTTCCTAAATTTCGACTCGGCACCCCGGGCGAGGTCGTCGGCCAGCTCACGAATCACCCACGCACGCAGTCCATCCAGGCTGCGGACCTTCAACTCCGCCAACTGTTCCCCAAAGGCGTCCAACACCGGCTGAAAGACCCCGGCCACCCCCGTGTCAAACCGCCGAGGATCGACGTCGAACACCTTGAGCGCCCACTCCTCGAAGAGTGTCGCCTGGTGGTCACTGGACACCACGGCCGACAACGTGGTGATCGCCTCAGCCACCTCCTGCTCCTGCTCCGGCTGCAGCCAATCCGATATCGACACATCGGGCAATACCGGCGAGTCACCCCTCAGGGCAGAGCTCGCCGGGCCAACACCAGACCGCTCAGCTTCCGTCGAACCGGACGGCTGATTGCCGTGCGGAGCGCCAGGGCCGGCCGGGCGCCGTTCCAACGCCGGCCCACGCCGACGGCGCGGCCTCCGTACCAGCCCATCATCATCGGTGCGCTCATCGGTGCGCTGACGCTTCGAGGCTTGCCCAGTTTCCGACTCGGCTGGCATGTTCCCACGCAGTCTCCGGAGCGTTCCCATGAGCTCAGCGAACTTATCGATCGTCGTCCTCGCGTTTAAGAGCCGGTAGGCGTGTCGGTCATTGTCGCTGACCAACGGCGCCTTGACCACGACGAAAACGCCGAGTTCCGATGCGGGCAGCCGCGGCCACTTCCCTACCCAGAAGGTGATCTCCGTCCCAACGGCGACCTGCACCTTCCGCCCATCGAACGTCAAGCCCCCCTTACCAACACTGACCGACAGGGGGTAGGGCAATTTATTCTCCGCCCTAATTGTGTCTTTGAAAACTTCTGAGTCGGAAAGATTCCACCGATTCTTCAACTCCCACCGCACTTTTCCGGGGAAACCGCCGATGTCGTACGCGGTGGGAGCGTGGTTGACCACTTTTACGTACAGGTCCTGTTCGGCTCCGCCGACCGTGGCCGAGATTTTCGCGACCACCATGGGTCGACCAGTGGCGTCAAACCCACTCTCGAGATGAATTCGGTCCAGCTCGGGAAAGTCGAATTCCCTGCCGTCAACCATGATGCCTGGCGGGACAGTGGGGTGGCCGCCTCGGGCCCCGACACCCCCGCCGAGCGATATGCTCAATTGCCTATTGTTTATGGACGTCGTGCTGCGGTAGGACTCGCTGAACAATGGGCGATCGGTTGTCCACGCCCGGCCGGGTGCCATTCTCTTCAGAACCTTCAACTCGTCGGCAGTTAACTGGCGGCCGATCCGTCGGAAGATGGCGCTTTCGGTGCCGTCGGGCCGGGTGTACCGGATTTCGACAAAACCGCCACCCCATTCCCCAAAAGTGACAT
>NZ_JBICUP010000122.1:0-2328 GCF_043198215.1 Micromonospora sp. NPDC048830 | reverse complement strand
GCTGATCACCATGGCCAACCTCCGCCGCGGCGGCCTCTGCCCACCACTACCCGGACGATCATGAACCCGACCCACGAGAACGGCAGTAGACCCCGAAAAATGCGGCTGAAAGTGTGACCCCTTCCGTGGTTGCATGATCTTCATGGTGTCTGCCGACCGCTTGCTTGCTTTCACAGCCATGTCCTTACTGCTGATCTTGATCCCTGGCCCCAGCGTCCTATTCGTGATCGGACGGGCTCTGGCGCAGGGGCGCCGCGCCGCACTGACCACGGTGGTAGGGAACACGCTCGGCGCATACGTGCTCGTCGGGGCCGTGGCAATGGGGATCGGATCCATTGTGGAACGCTCGGTCGTCATCTTCACTGCGCTCAAGTTGGCGGGCGCCGCCTACCTGGTGTACCTCGGCGTCAAGGCGTGGCGGGAGCGTGATTCGCTGCCGGCCTCCTTCACCGGCGCCGGGGCGGCGCGCAGCGGGCTGCGCACCTTTTGGGAGGGGTTCACGGTCGGCGTGTCGAACCCCAAGACCATCGTGTTCTTCGCGGCCGTGCTGCCGCAGTTCGTCGACCGCGGTCAGGGGCATGTCGCGGTGCAAATGTTGGTGCTCGGTCTGGTCTTCAACGCTATCGCTGTCCTCTGCGACAGCATGTGGGGTCTGGTCGCGGCCACCGCACGGGATTGGTTCGCTCGCTCACCGAGGCGACTCTCCCTGGTTGGCGGGGTCGGTGGGCTCTTACTGATCGGCCTCGGCGTCACTGTGGCCGTCACCGGACGCAAGGACTGAACTGATCCGCCGGTAGGCGTCGATCCAGATGGGCAGGGGCTCGGTCACCGTGCGCACGACTTCCCATCCGGTGCGACTCCAGCGCCCTCCTCTGTCGTCATGCACCCGAAGGTCGGTCGACGAGGACTGCCTGTGGGTGGCGTGAGCCCTTCATTTGGCGGTGGCCGCTTTCATGGTCAACTGCCGGTAGCGTGCCAACCGCCTTCGCGCGCCGGACAGTTGGGGAATGGGCTTTCTGTCCGCCCACTGAGAGAGGCAACATGGCACTCATGTCCCTGCCCACCCCCACGCTGCACACGGCTCGCCTGCGACTGCGTCCCTTCAGCGACGCGGACGCGAATGCCCTCTTCGCGCTGCACAGCAGCGCCTACGTGCTGCGCTACTGGGACGCGCCGCCCTGGACCGAACGTGTGCGCGCCGAGCGGTTCATCACGACTTGCCGGCAGATGGCAGAGGAAGGCACCGGGACGCGGCTGGCCGTGGACCGTGTTTCCGACGGGGCGTTCATCGGCTGGTGCAGTCTGACCCGGTGGAACCCGGACTACCGCAGCGCGTCGCTGGGCTACTGCCTCGACGATGCGGCATGGGGCCACGGCTACGCGACGGAGGCCGCGCGGGCTTTGCTGCAGTGGGCATTCGACACGCTGGACCTGAATCGAGTCCAGGCCGAGACCGATACGCGCAACGCGGCATCTGCCCGCGTCCTGGAGAAGCTCGGGTTCGTGCGTGAAGGGACGTTGCGGGAAGACTGCGTCGTGAACGGCGAGGTCTCGGACTCGTGGGTGTACGGGCTGATCAGGCGGGAGTGGCGGCCGTCGTCCGAGCCGGTTCGCGCCCCCTGAGTCCTTGCTCCCTCGCACGACGTCGCCCGGCATCCGGGTGTTTCGCTTCGCTGCGTCGAGGGGCCGGCACCGGGCATTGCCGCTCCGGGCGTGCTGGCGTTCCGGCCCGTAGCAGCGGGTGAAGGGGATAAACGGCTTGCACAGGCGCCGGGCTGAGAGTTTGACTGCTCGCCATGCCTTTCCCCTCACCGATCTTCGTTGCGGGTACGGGTCGTTCGGGAACGTCACGGATCGCCGACATCATCGGCGAACATCCGCTGATCCATCGGATTCCCATGGAGACCCGGTTCCTCATCGACCCGGGTGGCCTGCGGGACCTGGCCGACGCGCTCACCGATCGATACGACCCCACCGTCGGTGAGGACGCCCTGCACCGGCTGAGCGACTTTCTCACCGTACGGGTGCCCGGCCGGCGCGACGATCGCGGCAAAACCGTTCCCGAGCTGGTCGGCGAGCGGCGCTACCGGGACGCGGTGCAACAGCTCTGGCCGCAGTTGATCGCGTACACATACGACGAGCCTGCGCCCGCGGAAGGCTTCGGGAACGCCGACCGGCCCGCCGGGCCGTTCGAGCCGCTGAGCCGCCGGCGGGTACTTCCCAGGGTATTTCAGGGTCTACTGCCGTTCTCGTGGGTCGGGTTCATGATCGTCCGGGTAGTGGTGGGCAGAGGCCGCCGCGGCGGAGGTTGGCCATGGTGATCAGCGC
>NZ_JBICUP010000121.1:0-2432 GCF_043198215.1 Micromonospora sp. NPDC048830 | reverse complement strand
CCGAGTGAAGTGGGCCGCCAGCGAGGTGCCCGTGGTGTGGGTCCTTTTCTGTCGGCCTCTTCCCGAACCGTGCTGGTCGGTTTCCCTGACACACGGCTCTCCAGTGGTCAGTTCCGGAGGGATGCGCCATTCCGGCCGGCGTGGATGTCCTCGTGGCAGGTCCGGCAGATGACCAGGGTCTTGCGGCGCCGTTTCGCCATGAGGTGCACCCATGCGGGTTTGTCGGGCCGGTCGTGACGGTTGAGGTCGGCGAGTTTTCGCAGGTGGTGGACTTCCAACCTGTCAGTGGACTCGCAGAGCTCGCATTGTCCGGCCAGCAGCCGGTGGATCAGTTCGTTGCGTTTGGCGCTGGCCATGATCGGTGACTGGTCGGTCAGGACTGCAGCGCGTTGGCGGCGTAGCGGGATTCCGCCGAAGCGGGCGACCAGTGGCCTCCTGCCCCGGTCCCGGGGGACGGTGACCTGGAAACAGGTCCGTGGCCCGTCGGGGGTGCCGATGACCGTCTTGTACTTGGCCGCCACCTTCGTGACGGTGGACCGGTGTTTGCCTGCGAGGGTCTTGAGCATCGAGGTCTCCATGACCCAGCGCAGGGTGTCCAGGCGGAACACGTCCTGGGCGAGCAGGTAGTACTGGACCAGGCCCCGGTACTCGGCCTGGTACTTCGCGACGATGGTGAAGTCGTCGTCGTGAAGCAGCGCACCGCGTTGAGCGGGTTTGCCTTCGCGCAGGTAGTTCGCGCATCGCTGCCTGATGACGTCGCGGGGCACGAACAATCCGATCGCTCCGTTGACCGCTCGGCGGCCTCGGGTGATCTTCGTGTCCGAGTGTTGCGTCTTGATCTCGTAGCCGAGGAACCGCGCCGCCTGGCTGGTGGCGTGGGTGATCAACGTTTTGGACGGCGACAGTTCCAGCCTGAGCTGGTCACGCAGGAACGCCGCGATCCTCACCTTGATCTGTTCGGCTTCGTGCCTCGGTCCGGCGAACCCGAGTAGCCAGTCGTCGGCGTAGCGCACATACCGAAGTCGTCGATAGTCCGGATCGTTGGGGTCCTGGCTCGGTATCCGGCGGCGGCGCTGCATGAGCAGCCGGACCGCGGCACGGTCACCGTGACGTCGGGCCTTCGCGATCTGATCGACAACGACCTGGTAGGCGCGGTTACGCCGACGCCGGCCGCCTCGATGGTATTCAGGCAGCAGAGTCTGCTCGACGAAGGTGTCCAGCCGGTCCAGGTAGATGTTCGACAGGATCGGTGATGCCACGCCACCCTGCGGCGCACCGCTGAGCGTGGCATGCCACCGCCAGTCCTGCAGATACCCGGCCGTGAGCATGTTGGACACCAGCCGCAGGAACCGGCCATCATGGATCTTCTCCGCCAGGATCGAGCCCATGACCTGATGGTCAAGGGAGCCGAAGCAGTCGGAGATGTCACCCTCGATGAACCAGTGTGTGCCTTTCCAGACCTCGACCACCTCACTCAACGCGGTGTGGCAGCCCCGGCCCGGACGGAAACCGTGTGAACGGTCGGAGAACTGGACGTCGTAGTACGCCTCCAACAGCAGACGCACCACCTCGGCGACCAGCTTGTCCGACCACGTCGGCAGGCCCAGCGGGCGTTTCTTCCCGTTGCTCTTCGGGATGTGGACCCGCTTGACCGGCCGCCATCGGTAGCGTTCCCGACGCAGGACGTCGATGATCGCCTCAATCTTGGCCAGTGACATGCCGTCTACGGTCTCCGGCGTGACTCCCGGCGTCATCGCACCCGTGTTGGCGTAGATGCGCCCGTAAGCCAGCAGGAACAACTGCGGATTGAACAGTTGCCGATACAGCCTCTCCAACGGCAGGCCCCGCCTGCCGCGTTCCCGGATGACGTCCAGCACCGTTGCGGCGTTCCGCATCACGCGTACCTCCCTTCGCTGAACATCGTGATCACCTGTGCCCCTTCGCCCTGCGGCCCGGCTTTCCCGGCCTCCCTGGCGGGTCGTGACTCCCGCGACTACTACGGGCACTCCGTCGCCGTAGGACTCGCGTCCCGTAGGCGATCCCGTGGTACGTCTTCGTCATACGTATCGAGCCCGACGTAGGCCGCCCACTCATCCCCTCACCCGCCCTCGCTGGACGGTGCCCCACGCCGTGGAGGTTGCGACGACCTCCGGGTTCATGCCGTCGCACGACGCGGCATCGGTTTCAAGCGTCATTCCGATGGATGCGCACATTCATCGCTGGGGATTGGACTTCAAGCAATCCAGCCTTGGCCATATCAGGCGGGTCCCGAAGCGCATCGCCCTGGACGCCTCCAGACGACCGCCGCGTTTCCGGCATGCTCTTGTCCCCTCACGCTTTCGCGCTACAGGTAAGCCGGCAGACCCAGGAACCTCCCTCCAGTTCCTCCCCGCTGCACGGGGGATACAACGAAGCGCCTCACGGCGCACACC
>NZ_JBICUP010000120.1:0-2443 GCF_043198215.1 Micromonospora sp. NPDC048830 | reverse complement strand
GGTGCGCCACGAGGCGCCTGGTTGTATCCCCGGCGCAGCCGGGAGGAACTCGAAGGGAGGTTCCTGGGTCCGATGGCTTACCTGGATCCGAAAGGTGAAGGGGACCGCAGCATGCCAGGAAATCAGCGGCCGGGTCCAGGCGTTGGGGACGGCGCGTTGAGGGACCCGCGCGATATGGCGAAAGCTGGATGGCCTGAATCCCAATCTCCAGAAGAGGAAAGTTCACCTCCGCCGGAAAGACGTCTGAAACCGGTGCCAGCCCTGCGGCCAAGTTCGCCTCAGTACGCCGCAACCTTCGGGGCCATGGAGCGATGCCCAGTGAGGGCATTCAAGGAGATGAGTGGGACGCCTACGTCGTGCTCGCACGTATGACCAGGACGAACGTGGGATCGCCTACGGGACGCGAGTCCTATGGCGACGGAGGCCCAGTAGTAGTCGCCGGAGTCACGCCCGGCCGAGGAGGACGGGAAAGCCGTCTGCAGGGCGAAGTGGGCCAGGTGATCGGGTGTCTTGAGCCGGGAGGTATGCGTAATGCAGAACGCCGAAACGGTGCTGGACGTCCTGCGTGAGCGCGGTAGGCGTGGCCTGCCGCTGGAGCAACTGTATCGGCAGATGTTCAACCCGCAGTTGTATCTGCTGGCTTACGGCCGTATCTACGCCAACAAGGGTGCGATGACGGCCGGGGTCACACAGGAAACCGTGGACGGCATGTCGCTGGGCAAGATCAACCGGATCATCGAGGCGATGCGTTTCGAGCGGTACCGGTTCCGCCCGGTACGGCGGGTGCTTATCCCGAAGAAGTCGGGAAAGGGCAAGACGCGCCCGCTTGGCCTGCCGACGTGGTCGGACAAGCTGGTCGGCGAGGTCGTGCGCCTACTGTTGGAGGCGTACTACGACGTCCAGTTCTCCGACCGCTCCCACGGGTTCCGCCCACGGCGCGGCTGTCACACCGCTTTGCGGGAGATCGCCAACACCTGGGGCGGAACAACCTGGTTCATCGAGGGAGACGTCTCCGACTGTTTCGGGTCGCTCGACCACACGGTCATGATCGACACGCTGGCGGAGAAGATCCACGACAACCGGTTCCTGCGGCTGGTGCGCGCCATGCTCACCGCCGGCTACCTGCAAGATTGGGTCTGGCACGAGACGCTGTCGGGCGCCCCGCAAGGCGGCGTCGCTTCGCCGATCCTGTCGAACATCTACCTGCACCGCCTCGATCAGTTCGTGGAGACGGTGCTGATCCCGCAATACACCCGAGGGGAACGCCGGGAACGTAACCCGGCCTACCGTCAGGTGGAGTACGCGCTCGTGACGGCCCGCCGGCGGGGTGACCGCGCGCACGCGCGTGATCTCTACCGGCAACTGCACAGCCTGCCCAGCCAGGACCCTCGGGACCCCGGCTATCGCAGGTTGAAGTATTGCCGTTACGCGGACGACACCCTGCTCGGGTTCGTCGGACCGAAGGCCGAAGCGGAGGAGATCAAACAGCGTCTGGCGGCGTTTCTGCGAGACGAGCTCAAGCTCACCCTCTCGCAGGACAAGACGCTGATCACCCATGCCCGTAGCCAGCGGGCGAGGTTCCTCGGCTACGAGATTCGCGTCGCTGCCAGCGATCGCAGGACCCGGCGTCCGTCGGCAACCGATCGGCGTAACCGCCGGTCGGTCAACGGCGTCGTCGCCCTGCACGTGCCCAGAGACGTGATCACCGCCAAGAGCGCCCACTACATGGCCCGCGGCAAACCCGCCTGCCGCTCCCGGCTCGTCAACGAGGGTGACTTCACCATCGTGGCGAAGTACGGGGCCGAGTACCGGGGGATCGTCCAGTACTACCTGCTGGCCGGTGACGTCATGCGGCTGCACCGGCTGCGCTGGGTCATGGAGACGTCGATGCTCAAGACCCTGGCCCGTAAGCACAAATCGACGGTGTCGAGAATGGCCGCCAAGCACAAGGCCACAACCGTCACACCGTACGGGCCGCGCACGTGCTTCGAGGCCCGCCTCGACCGCGATAGCAGGAGTTCACTGGTCGCACGGTTCGGCGGGATCCCGCTCAAACGGCAGAAGACGGCGGTCCTCATCGACCGGCAGCCGACCCGGCCGATCTACGCCCACAAGGAACTCATCCAGAGACTCCACAAGGGCAGATGCGAGCTATGCCAACGATCGGAAAACATCCAAGTGCACCATATCCGAGGGTTGGCTGATCTCACACCGGCCGGACCGGCACAGCCCGCATGGGAAAAGGTCATGGCGAACAAGCGCCGCAAGACCCTCGTGGTCTGCGACGACTGCCACGACCTAATCCATGCAACGCCAACCGAACTCACGTCATGATCACTGGAGAGCCGGGTACTCGGAAACGGGTCCGCCCGGTTCGGAGGGAGGCCGCACGGAAAAGGACCTGCTCGTTAGGCAGGCACCTCGCCGGGCGGCCCACCCTACA
>NZ_JBICUP010000119.1:0-2713 GCF_043198215.1 Micromonospora sp. NPDC048830 | reverse complement strand
ACCGGGACAGGCCACCTCCTTCGGTGAATGGCTGCGCACCAAGCTGCGCGCCCGGCGGCTGATGTCGTCCACACACGAGGTAGACCAGATACCCGGCGAGCTGCGGCCACACGCGGACGAGCCGGTGCGGTCCGTGTTGTTCTCGGACGCTTCGGTGGAGTTGTTCGGACCGGATCTGGTGGAGGCGGTACGGACCGCGGACATCGTCGAGAACGGTCAGGAACCCGGCGTGCGCTGGCCGCACCAGCAGGACTTCACCGCCGCTGGCGGTCAACACCGGTGGGCCGGCTCCACCTCAGACGGGCAGTCGCCCGATCCAACGGAAAGCGGCGACCCGTCTGGTCCTGGCCCGGCGTCCGCTGCCCAGTGGGTGCGCGGCCCGTCGCAGGATCCAGGGACGCAGTTGCCGTCCTGGCCGGCCCCGCCGGCCGCGTCGTCCTGGACGGCGGGGTGGACGGGACCGGCGGAGCCGGATCCCGGCATTGATGTGACCGCCTGGCACGGTGCTGCGATGTCCACCGACCCCGGCCAGCAGCGCATCGACAATCAGGCCGGCGCCGGCAGCGGGAACCCCGACGCCGGGGCCACCCACCAGGAGCTGGACATGGACTGGCAACCATCCCCAGCGGTGACCCGCACCGACGCCGACACTCTCCCCGCCGGCGACACCCTCCATCACCCGGCCGACGAGCCACCCACCACCCCCACCCCACTTCACCCCGACCAACCCCAACCCCAACCCACTGCGGACAGCTGGGTGCGCGACCCGGATAGGGCCCGGAGGCTGTTCGAGCAGCACGTCGGCCACATCACCACCACAACGCAGCAGCAGGAGCAGCCGCTGCGGGAGTTGTGGAACGCCCTGATCAACAGTATGGACGGCGACGGGCTCATCACCGTCAGCGAGCAAGCCCTCGCCGATGCGACATCCACACTGCGGCGGACGGTGCATGACCGGATCGTGGCATTGCGCGACCGTCGTCTGCTGCAGGTGGTCCCAAGAGGTCACGGTAGCAGGACGGCGCGGTACAAGGTGACCGATCCGGGTCAGCCGCGGCAAGCACCGTTGCCGGCCCTTCCTGCGGGCAGCCAGTGGGTGCGCAACCCGGATGGGGCCCGGACGCTGTTCAACCAGCACGCCAGCCACATCGCCACCACAACGCAGCAGCAGGAGCAGCCGCTGCGGCAGTTGTGGAACGCCCTGATCGACCGTATGGACGGCGACGGGCTCATCACCGTCAGCGAGCAAGCCCTCGCCGCGGCGACATCCACACTGCAGCCGACGGTGCATGACCGGATCGGGGCATTGCGCGACCGTGGTCTGCTGCAGCTGGTCCGGGAAGCACGCGGTGGCGTGGCGGCGCGGTACAGGGTGACCGATCCGGGTCTGCCCCGGCAAGCATTGCCGGCCCTTCCTGCGGGCAGACAGTGGGTGCTCGACCGGGATGGGGCCCGGAGGCTGTTCGAGCAACACGTCGGCCACATCGCCACCACAACGCAGCACCAGGAGCAGCCGCTGCGGGAGTTGTGGAACGCCCTGATCAACAGTATGGACGGCGACGGGCTCATCACCGTCAGCGAACCAGCCCTCGCCGACGCGACAGGCACAGCGCCGTCGACGGCGCATGACCGGATCGTGGCATTGCGCAACCGTGATCTGCTGTGGCTGGACCAGGAAGCACGCGGTGGCGTGGCGGCGGGGTACAGGGTGACCGATCCGGGTCAGCCCCGGCAAGCATTGCCGGCCCTTCCTGCAGGCAGCCAGTGGGTGCGCAACCCGGATGGGGCCTGGACGCTGTTCGAGCAGCACGTCGGCCACATCGCCACCACAACGGAGCAGCGGGATCAGCTGCGGCGGTTGTGGAACGTCCTGATCGACCGTATGGACGGCGACGGGATCATCACCGCCAGCGTGCAAGCCCTCGCCGATGCGGCAGGCATACCGCCGTCGACGGCGCATGACCGGATCGTGGCATTGCGCGACCGTGGTCTGCTGCAGCTGGTCCGGGAAGGTCACGGTCGCAGGGCGGCGCGGTACAGGATGACCGATCCGGATCCGCCCCGGCAAGCACCGGTGCCGGGCCCTGCCCCCGAACCGGACCGCCCGCAGCAGGGTGAGGACCTGTCCTGGCGGTACCACGGGGATACGTCGCCGATGTCCGGGCCGGTACCTGCCCCGCCGGCGGGCACGGGTCTGCCCGGGCTGCCCGGGCCGCCCGGGCCGCTGGACGACCCGGACGCCTCCACGGCATCGTCCTGGCCGATGCCCGGGCCGGTACCTGCGCACGGTGCGGCGATGTCCACCGACTTCGGCCAGCCGCTCATCGACAATCGGGGGGCCGGCGACGGCAGCGGGAACCGCGGCAACTGGGCCTGGCAGGTGGACCCCGCCGATCCGCTCGATCTGTTTGATCCGCTCGATCCGGCGTGGGGCGGCCTGCCCACGGCCGTGGGCACGGAACCCGTCCCCTGGCCGCAGCCGACGGATCCGTCCCGGCCGCAGGCCCCGCCCGACCCGTGGTCGCAGCCCAGCGGCGACCAGCCCAGCCAGCTCCCAGGGACGCAGTCGTTCCCGCCCGGACTGGGCGTACAGAATCCGGCACCTCAGTCGCCGATGCCCGGGCCGGTACCTGCCCCGCCGGCGGGCACGGGTCTGCCCGGGCTGCCCGGGCCGCTGGACGACCCGAACGCCCCCACCGCGTCGTCCTGGCCG
>NZ_JBICUP010000118.1:0-2735 GCF_043198215.1 Micromonospora sp. NPDC048830 | reverse complement strand
CCGTCCACCTGCCCGCATGCATGGTCCGGGGCGTGTATTTCTTCAGGTTCTGCAGGTCCTCCTCGGTGGGGGCCGGGTCCAGCCACCGCCAGAACAGGCCGCCCTTCCGGCCCTTCAGGCCCTTGACCTTGATCCACCCGGCCAGCTCACCCTCAGGCGACCCGTCCGTGCGGGGACCGAACCAGACCGTCGCCATCTGGTCCGCAGCGACCGCACCGACAACCCTCTTGCCGCCCACCGTGAACGGCAGCTGCCCTTGCAGGTCGAGCTTGACCTCTCTGGTGTACCCGTCGGTCAGCTTCGGCGGGTTCCCCGCCGTCCACTCGCCCGCATGCGCGGTCCGGGGCTCGTAGGCCTGCAGCCTCTCCAGGTCCTTTTTGGTGGGAGCCGGGTCCAGCCACAGCCAGAACGGGCCGTCCTTCCGGCCGTACAGGCTCTCGACCTTGATCCACCCGGCCAGCTCACCCTCAGGCGACCCGTCCGTGCGGGGACCGAACCAGACCGTCGCCATCTGGTCCGCAGCGACCGAACCGACACCCGGCGTGCCGCCCACCGGGAACGGCAGCCGCCCTTGCCGGCTGATCCGGACCTCTTTGGTGTACCCGCCGGGCAGCCGCGGCGGGTCCCCCTTCGTCCACTCGTTCGCACGCACGTCCCGGTTCTCGTAGGCCCTTAGCCTCTTCAGGTCCTTTTTGGTGGGGGCCGGGTCCAGCCACCGCCAGAACCGGCTGCTCTCCCGGCCGTCCAGGCCCTTGACCTTGATCCACGCGGCCGCCTCACCCTCAGGCGACCCGTCCGTGCGGGGACCGAACCAGACCGTCGCCATCCGGTCCGCAGCGACCCAACCGACAACCGGCCTCTTGCGGCCCACCGTGAACGGCAGCTGCCCTTGCAGGTCGATCGGGACCTCTTTGGTGTACCCGCCGGTCGGCTCCGGCGGGTCCCCCTTCGTCCACTCGCCCGCATGCGCGGTCCGGGGCTCGTAGGTCCGCAGCCTCTTCAGGTCCTTTTTGGTGGGGGCCGGGTCCAGCCACAGCCAGAACGGGCCGCCCTCCCGGCCCTCCAGGCCCTTGACCTTGATCCACCCGGCCAGCTCACCCGCATGCGACCCGTCCGTGCGGGGACCGAACCAGACTGTCGCCATCTGGCCCGCAGCGGCCACACCGACACCCGGCGTGCCGCCCACCGGGAACGGCAGCTGCCCTTGCGGGTCGATCGGGACCTCTTTGGTGTACCCGTCGGTCAGCTGCGGCGGGTCCCCCGCCGTCCACTCGCCCGCATCCACGTCCCGGTTCTCGTAGCTCTCCAGCCTCTTCAGGTCCTTTTTGGTGGGGGCCGGGTCCAGCCACAGCCAGAACGGGCCGCCCTCCCGGCCCTCCAGGCCCTTGACCTTGATCCACCCGGCCAGCTCACCCTCAGGCGACCCGTCCGGGCGGGGACCGAACCAGACCGTCGCCATCTGGCCCGCAGCGGCCACACCGACACCCGGCGTGCCGCCCACCGGGAACGGCAGCTGCCCTTGCAGGTCGATCGGGACCTCTTTGGTGTACCCGTCGGTCAGCTGCGGCGGGTCCCCCGCCGTCCACTCGCCCGCATCCACGTCCCGGTTCTCGTAGGCCTCCAGCCTCTTCAGGTCCTTTTTGGTGGGGGCCGGGTCCAGCCACCGCCAAAACGGGCCGCCCTCCCGGTCCTTCAGGATCTTGACCTTGATCCACGCGGCCGCCTCACCCTCAGGCGACCCGTCCGTGCGGGGACCAAACCAGACCGTCGCCTTCCCGTACGCAGCGGCCGCACCGACACGCGGCGTATTGCCGGCCACCGTGAACGGCAGCCGCCCTTGCCGGTTGAGCTTGACCTCTTTGGTGTACCCGCCGGTCAGCTCCGGCGGGTCCCCCTCCGTCCACTCGCCCGCACGCACGATCCGGTAGGCCTGCAGCCTCTTCAGGTCCTCTTTGGTGGGGGCCGGGACCAGCCACCGCCAGACCGGGCCGCCCTCCCGGCTCTCGATCTTGACCCACGCGGCCGCCTCACCCTCAGGCGACCCGTCCGTGCGGGGACCGAACCAGACCGTCGCCTCCTGGCCGGCAACGGCCGCACCGACACCCGGCTTCTTGCCGCCCACCGTAACCGTCAGCCGCCCTTGCCGGTCGATCCGGATCTTTTTGGTGTCCCCGCCGGTCACCTTCGGCGGGTTCCCCTCCGTCCACTCGCCCGCATGCGCGGTCCGGGGCTCGTAGTACTCCAGCCTCTCCAGGTCCTCTTTGGTGGGGGCCGGGACCAGCCACCGCCAGACCGGGCCGCCCTCCCGGCTCTCGATCTTGATCCACGCGGCCGCCTCACCCTCAGGCGACCCGTCCGTGCGGGGACCGAACCAGACCGTCGCCTCCTGGCCGGCAACGGCCGCACCGACAATCGGCGGCTTGCCGTCCAGCGTGAACGTCAGCCGCCCTATCCGGTCGACCTTGACCTCTTTGGTGTACCCGCCGGTCAGCTCCGGCGGCTCCCCCTCCGTCCACCCGCCCGCCAACTTAGCTGGGCGTCCTGCCCGATCGCCTGTGCGCAGCGGCGCCGCCGCCTCGCCCAGCTCGACGTCCTGGACCATCGGCTCGGGGTCGAACTCACCCGAGTCGGACCCGCCGCGCGCTGCCCCCCGTCCCCGGCCCGCAGGCCGGCGCAGGCGCCCCTGACCGGTGCCCGCCTGCGGGCCGGCACCCTGATCGTGCCCGACGGTCCCG
>NZ_JBICUP010000117.1:0-2769 GCF_043198215.1 Micromonospora sp. NPDC048830 | reverse complement strand
CACCGTGCCCGTCGGTGACACCACTGCCGGGAACCGGCTCCGCCGGTTCCGCCCACCCCTCCGGCCAGAACAACGCGGCCGGCCCCGCCGGCCAGAACGATGCCGTGGAGGCGTCCGGGTCGTCCAGCGGCCCGGGCAGCCCGGGCAGACCCATGCCCGCCGGCGGGGCAGGTACCGGCCCGGACATCGGCAACGTATCCCCGTCGTACAGCCAGAACAGGTCCTCACTACCCTGCGGGCGGTCCGGTCCGAGGGCAGGGCCCGGCACCGGTGCTTGCCGGGGCTGACCCGGATCGGTCACCCTGTACCCCGCCGCCACGCCACCGCGTTTCTCCTGGTCCAGCCACAGCAGACCACGCTCGCGCAATGCCCCGATCCGGTCACGCACCGTCCGCCGCGGTGTGAATGTCGCCGCGGCGAGGGCTGACTCGCTGACGGTGATGAGCCCGTCGTCGTTCATACTGTTGATCAGGGCGTTCCAAAACAGCCGCAACTGCCGCAGCTGCTCCCGCTGCCGCGTTGTGGTGGCGTTCTGGCCGACGTGCTGGTCGAACAGCGTCCGGGCATCATCCCGGTCGAGCACCCACTGTCTGCCCTCAGGAAGGGCCGGCAACGATGCTTGCCGGGGCGGACCCGGATCGGTCACCTTGTACCGCGCCGCCCTGCGACCGTGACCTCCCCGGTCCAGCCACAGCAGACCACGGTCGCGCAATGCCACGATCCGGTCATGCACCGTCTGCTGCAGTGTGCCTGTCGCCGCGGCGAGGGCTCGCTCGGTGGCGGTGATGAACCCGTCGCCGTCCATACTGTTGATCATGACGTTCCACAACTCCCGCAGCGGCTGCTCCCGGTGCTGCGTTGTGGTGGTGATGTGGCCGACGTGCTGGTTGAACAGCGTCCAGGCCCCATCCCGGTCGCGCACCCACTGGCTGCCCGCAGTGGGTTGGGGTTGGGGTTGGTCGGGGTGGAGTGGGGCGGGGGTGGTGGGTGGCTCGTCGGCCGGGTGATGGAGGGTGTCGCCGGCGGGGAGAGTGCCGGCGTCGGTACGGGTCACCGCTGGGGAGGGTGCGGGGTATGGTTCCCAGTCCATGTCCGTCCCCTGGTAGGTGGCCCCGTCGCCGAGGTTCCCGCCGTCGTCGGGCTGATTGTCGATGTGCTGCTGGCCGGGGCCGGTGAACATCCCGGCACCGTGGGCGGTCACATCAATGTCGGGATTCGGCCACGCCGGTCCCGGCCACCCCGCCGGCCAGGACGACGCGGTGGGGGCGTCCGGGTCGTCCAGCGGCCCGGGCAGCCCGGGCAGACCCGTGCCCGCCGGTGGGGCAGGTACCGGCCCGGGCATCGGCGACTGAGGTGCCGGATCCTGTACGCCCGGTCCGGGCGGGAACGACTGCGTCCCTGGGAACTGGCTGGGCTGGTCACCGCTGGACTGCGACCACCATGTCGGGTCGGGCAGGGCCTGCGGCAGGGACGGATCCATCGGTTGCGGCCAGGGGACGGGTTCCGTGCCCACGGCCATGGGCAGGCCGCCCCACGCCGGATCGAGCGGATCAAACAGATCGAGCGGATCGGCTGGGTCCACCTGCCAGGTGGGCCAGGCGCCGGGGTTCCCGCCGTCGCCGGGCTCATTGTCGATGTGCTGCTGGCCGGGGCCGGTGGACATCCCAGCACCGTGCCAGGTAGTCACATCAATGCCGGGATTCGGCCACCCCGGTCCCGCCCACCCCGCCAGCCAGGACGACGCCGTGGAGGCGTCCGGGTCGCCCACCGGCCCGGGCAGCCCAGGCAGACCCGTGCCCGCCGACGGGGCAGGTACCGGCCCGGACATCGGCAACGGAGGTGCCGAATCCTGTACGCCCGGTCCGGGCGGGAACGACTGCGGCCCTGGGAACTGGCTGGGCTGGTCGCCGCGACGCCGAGGCCGACCTGCGCGCCGAGCGGGCCGCCGCGGGCGGTCCGGTCCGGGGGCAGGGCCCGGCACCGGTGCTTGCCGGTGCTGACCCGGATCGGTCACCCCGTACCGCGCCGCCCTGCCACCCTGTGCTTCCTCGACCAGCCGCAGCAGACGATGGTTGCGCAATGCCCCGATCTGGCGATGCACCGTCGACTTCGATGTGCCTGTCGCATCGGCGAGGGCTGGCATGCTGGCGGTGATGATCCCCTCGTTGTCCATTTCGTTGATCAGGGCGTTCCACAACTGCCGCAGCTCCTTTCGCTGCCGCGTTTTGGTGGCGATGCGGCCGGCGTGCTGGTTGAACAGCGTCCGGGCCCCATTCCGGTCGCGCACCCACCGGCTGCCCGCAGGAAGGGCCGGCAACGATGCTTGCCGGAGCGGACCCGGATCGGTCACCCCGTACCGCGCCGCCCTGCCACCCTGTGCTTCCTCGACCAGCCGCAGCAGACCACGGTCGCGCAATGCCACGATCCGGTTATGCACCGTCGGCTGCCATGTGCCTGTCGCCGCGGCGAGGCGCAACTCGCTGACGGTGAAGGTCCCCTCGTTGTCCATTTCGTTGATCAGGGCGTTCCACAACTGCCGCAGCTCCTCCCGCTGCCGCGTTGTGGTGGCGATGTGGCCGGCGTGCTGCTCGAACAGCGTCCGGGCATCATCCCGGTCGCGCACCCACCGGCTGCCCTCAGGAAGGGCCGGCAATGCTTGCCGGAGCGGACCCGGATCGGTCACCCCGTACCGCGCCGCCACGCCACCGTGACCTCCCCGCACTGCCTGGGTAGCAGACGCCGGGCCAGGACCAGACGGGTCGCCGCTTT
>NZ_JBICUP010000116.1:0-2813 GCF_043198215.1 Micromonospora sp. NPDC048830 | reverse complement strand
TGTCAAGGGTCAGGACGAAGTCCTGTCCGATGGCCTTGAGCTCTCCTTGTGGGCGGACAGCAGAAATCCATGCTGGTGGTCAGGTGATCTCCGTGTGGGTGGTCAGGTCAGGGCGTGTACCCCTTTGCCGGCGAGGGCTTGTTGCAGCCGGTGGGAGTCGCCTTGGGTGGTGATCAGGTGGGCGTGGTGCAGCAATCTGTCGACCGTGGCGGTGGCGAGGGTTTTGGGCATGAGGGTGTCGAAGCCGGAGGGGTGGATGTTGCTGGTCACGGCGATGGATCGGCGTTCGTAGGCGGCGTCGACGATGCGGTAGAACGCTTCGGCGGCGTCTTGCCCGGCGGGCAGCATGCCGATGTCGTCGACCACGATCAGATCGGCGCGGCAGATCCGGGTGACGGTGCGGGCGGTTGAGCCGTCGGCTTTGGCGCGGCTGATCGTGCCGGTCAGCGTTTCGAGGGTGAACCAGGCCACCCGCAGGTCGGCCTCGATCGCGGCGTGGGCGAGGGCTTCGACGAAGTGTGATTTCCCGGTGCCGGACGGGCCGGACACGGCAAGGTTCTCCGCCCGGCCGATCCATTCCAGAGTTGCCAGGGCCTGCTGGGTGGCCGCGGGGATCGACGAGTCGTCGGGTCGCCAGGTGGTCAGGGTCTTGCCGGTCGGGAAGTTCGCGGTTTTGCGGCGCATCCTTCGGGTGGCGGCGTCGCGGCCGATGACCTCCTCCTGGATGAGTACGCGCAGGACTTCGGCGGGGTCCCAGCGTTGAGCCTTCGCGGTGGCGATGACATCCGGTGCGGCGGCGCGCAGGTAGGGCAGCCGCATCCGGCGCAGGAGCTTGTCGAGGTCGTCGGGCAGGGCCGGCGCCGAACGGGCCGGGGTGGGGCGGGTCATCGGGTGGTGGCCTTCCGGAGTCGGGGGTGCAGGGTCGTGGCGTTGTGTCCGACGAGGGTGGCCAGGCCGGCCGCGGCGTGGTATCCGTGGCCGCTGCCGTCGAGGAAACCAGCCAGGTCTGCTCGGGCGTGGTCGTCGGCGTGCAGGAGGCAGTCCTCGATGAGGTCGAGCAGGCGGGCCAGGTCGGCGGCCTCGTCCGGGTCGAGGACCACACCCTGGTCGGCTGTTGCGGCGGGTGTGTCGGTCATCGGCCGAACCTCTCCCAGGAGGCGGTGCCGGGCTGTGCGGAGTAGGTTTCGTCGGCGCGGACCAGGTCACCGGGCTCGCCTCGGGTGGCGAGGTGGTCCAGGATCGCGCCGAGGTCCGCGTCGTCGAACCGGCCGGCCGCGGCGGCCAGGCCGAGGGCCTGGTCGACGCGGGTGGCATCGAGGATGGTGGCGAACTCGACCGCGCGGGCCATCTTCGCCCGGACCCGGCTGGTGCCGGTCGCAGCGGCCTCGACCAGCCACGCATGGGCGCCGTCACCGATGGAAAGGAAGTCGGCCTCGGCTTTGCTGCGGGCCCGTGGCCGCGGTGGGCGCGGGTGGTTGCCGCCGGGGTGGTGCGGGTAGTGCTCGTCGAGGATGCGCGGGTTGCCTGGGGTGGACCGTGGGTGTCGGGCGATCTCGGCGGTGCCCGTGTTCGTCATGGCGACGATGACCAGTTCCTCACCGACGGTGCGGCACCACACTCTCGTGCCGACGTGCCCGGGCGGCGTCGAGTAGCGCACCGACCCGACCCGGACTGTCTGGTCGTCGTTGACCAGACGTTCCTCACCCAACGCGGCGGTGTGCGGGTCGGCCGGCAGCACGTGCAGGTGGCCCCGTTCGATGGCGAGCCGGTCGACCGGCGCCGCCCCGGTCTCCCGATGGATACGGGCGTTGATGTGCTCACACCACTGCTCACACGCCGCGACGAGATCGGCGAACGTGCTGTAGGCGCCGCGTAGGTTGGTCTCGGTGGGCACCAGATCGGCCTTGGCGACCCGCACGGTGGCCTCGACGCCGCCCTTGGACTCCGGGTCGAACGGCTCACACGAGTGCACCGTCGCCCCGTAATGCCGGCCCGCCGCGACCACGGTCGGATGCCGGACCGCGACCCCGGCGACGTGCTCGACGGTGACCGTCTTCGCGTTGTCGCCCAACAGATACGCCGGCACACCCCCGAGGCGGCGCAGCGTCGCGTCCAGACAGGCGATCAAGCTACCCATCGTCTGATCGAAGACCGGGACCACCACCCGGAACCGCGACCAGGCCAGCCACGCACAGAACAGATACGTCTTCCGCCCGTCGATCCGCGGCCCGTCACCCCAGTCGAACTGCAACCACAACCCAGGCTCGGGCACCCACGGCCGATACGTGCGCCGCCGCCCGGCCCGCCACGCGATCTTCGCCTCCCGGACCGCCCGCCTCGTAGTGCGCTCAGTGCCGGTGAACCCCATCGCGATCAGGCGTTCATGCACCTTGTCCGCGCGGATCTTCGCCTTCGAGGCGTCGACCAGCTCTTCCACCTTCGGCAGGAACGCGTCGATCAGCTTCGGCCGCGGCGCTGTCCGGGCCAGCAGCGGATCCCCGCCGCCCGCGTCGCGCAACGCCACGTACCGGCGCACCGTTTTCGGGTCACACCCGGCCAACTGCGCCGCGGAATGCGCACAACGAGTCGCATCGTACGACTCCAAGATTTCCATGATCTCCCTGTCAGACTTGGTCACGGTCTCTCCGGTCCGGGTGGGTTGCGAAGGTCAGCAACCAGCAGCCAACCGGCCGGAGAGATCCACTTTCACGTGCCCGAGACGGAGATCACCTGACCGCCCAGCAGGATTTCTGCTGTCCGCGAGCAGGGACTCAACTGTCCGCCAACAAGGATTTTTCCGCGTCCGCTAGCAG
>NZ_JBICUP010000115.1:0-2823 GCF_043198215.1 Micromonospora sp. NPDC048830 | reverse complement strand
CCGCCCCCGGGCCGCAACCGACGGATCCGCCCCTACCGCAGGCCCCGCCCGACCCGACATCCTGGTCGCAGCCCAGCGGCGACCAGCCCAGCCAGTTCCCAGGGACGCAGCCGTTCCCGCCCGGACTGGGCGTACCGGAACCGGCACCTCAGTCGCCGATACCCGGGCCGGTACCTGCCCCACCGGCGGACACGGATCTGCCCGGGCTGCCCGGGCCGCTGGACGACCCGAACGCCCCCACCGCGTCGTCCTGGCCGGCGGGGTGGGCGGGACCGGCGTGGCCGAATCCCGACATTGATGTGACCGCCCACGGTGCTGCGATGTCCACCGACCCCGGCCAGCCGCACATCGACAATCGGAGGGCCGACGAGGGCAGCGGGAACCTCGGCGACTGGGCCACCTACCAGGGGACGGACATGGACTGGCAACCATCCCCAGCGGTGACCCACACCGACGCCGGCACTCTCCACGCCGGCGACACCCTCCATCACCCAGGCGACGAGCCACCCACCCCCGCCCCACTCCACCCCGACCAACCCCAACCCCAACCCACTGCGGGCAGCCAGTGGGTGCGCGACCGGGATGGGGCCCGGACGCTGTTCAACCAGCACGCCGGCCACATCGCCACCACAACGCAGCAGCAGGAGCAGCTGCGGCAGTTGTGGAACGCCCTGATCGACCGTATGGACGACGACGGGATCATCACCGCCAGCGAGCCAACCCTCGCCGATGCGGCATCCATACCGCCGTCGACGGTGCATAACCGGATCGTGGCATTGCGCGAGCGTGGTCTGCTGCGGCTGGTCCGGGAAGGTCACGGTGGCGTGGCGGCGCGGTACAGGGTGAGCGATCCGGGTCAGCCCCGGCAAGCACCGTTGCCGGCCCTTCCCGCGGGCAGCCAGTGGGTGCGCGACCGGGATGGGGCCCGGACGCTGTTCGACCAGCATGCCGGCCACATCGCCACCACAACGCAGCAGCAGGAGGAGCTGCGGCAGTTGTGGAACGCCCTGATCGACCGTATGGACGACGACGGGCTCATCACCGCCAGCGAGCCAACCCTCGCCGATGCGACATCCACACCGCGGTCGACGGTGCATAACCGGATCGGGGCATTGCGCGAGCGTGGTCTGCTGCGGCTGGTCCGGGAAGGTCACGGTGGCGTGGCGGCGCGGTACAGGGTGACCGATCCGGGTCCGCCCCGGCAAGCATTGCCGGCCCTTCCCGCGGGCAGCCAGTGGGTGCGCGACCGGGATGGGGCCCGGACGCTGTTCAACCAGCACGCCGGCCACATCGCCACCACAACGCAGCACCAGGAGCAGCCGCTGCGGCAGTTGTGGAACGCCCTGATCGACCGTATGGACGGCGACGGGCTCATCACCGCCAGCGGGTCAACCCTCGCCGATGCGACATCCACAGCGCGGCCGACGGTGCATAACCGGATCGTGGCATTGCGCGACCATGGTCTGCTGCAGCTGGTCCGGGAAGCACACGGTGGCGTGGCGGCGCGGTACAGGGTGACCGATCCGGGTCCGCCCCGGCAAGCACCGGTGCCGGGCCCTGCCCCCGAAGGGGACCGCCCGCAGGGTAGTGCGGACCTGTCCTGGCTGAACCACGGGGATACGTCGCCGGTGCCCGGGCCGGTACCTGCCCCACCGGCGGGCACGGGTCTGCCCGGGCTGCCCGGGCCGCTGGACGACCCGAACGCCCCCACCACATCGTCCTGGCCGCCGGCGGGGCCGGCCGCATCGTCCTGGCCGGCGGGGTGGACGGAACCGGCGGGGCCGGGTCCCGGCAGTGGTGTCACCGACGGGCACTACGGTGCTGCGATGTCCACCTACCCCGGCCAGCAGCGCATCGACAATCAGGCCGGCGCCGGCAGCGGGAACCTCGGCGACTGGGCCACCTACCAGGGGACGGACATGGACTGGCAACCCTCCCCAGCGGTGACCCGCACCGACGCCGGCACTCTCCACGCCGGCGACACCCTCCATCACCCGGCCGACGAGCCACCCACCCCCGCCCCACTCCACCCCGACCAACCCCAACCCCAACCCACTGCGGGCAGCTGGGTGCGCGACCCGGATAGGGCCCGGACGCTGTTCAACCAGCACGCCGGCCACATCGCCACCACAACGGGGCAGCGGGAGGAGCTGCGGCAGTTGTGGAACGCCCTGATCCGCAGTATGAACGACGGGTACATCACCGTCAGCGAGCAAGCCCTCGCCCGTGCGGCAGGCACATCGCAGCCGACGGCGCATCGCCGGATCGGGGCATTGCGCGACCATGGTCTGCTGCAGCTGGTCCGGGAAGCACACGGTGACGTGGCGGCGCGGTACAGGGTGACCGATCCGGGTCAGCCCCGGCAAGCACCGGTGCCGGCCCTTCCTGCAGGCAGCCAGTGGGTGCGCGACCCGGATGGGGCCTGGACGCTGTTCAACCAGCACGTCGGCCACATCGCCACCACAACGCAGCAGCAGGATCAGCTGCGGCAGTTGTGGAACGCCCTGATCCGCAGTATGAACGACGAAGGGTTCATCACCGTCAGCGAGCCAGCCCTCGCCCGTGCGGCAGGCACATCGCAGCCGACGGCGCATCGCCGGATCCGGGCATTGCGCGACCATGGTCTGCTGCAGCTGGACCGGGAAGCACACGGTGGCGAGGCGGCGCGGTACAGGGTGACCGATCCGGGTCCGCTCCGGCAAGCACCGGTGCCGGGCCCTGCCCTCGGACCGGACCGCCCGCAGCAGGGTGAGGACCTGTCCTGGCGGTACCACGGGGATACGTCGCCGATGTCCGGGCCGGTACCTGCCCCGCCGGCGGGCA
>NZ_JBICUP010000114.1:0-2898 GCF_043198215.1 Micromonospora sp. NPDC048830 | reverse complement strand
GTGATGAGGTCAATGTCACTTTTGGGGAATGGGGTGGCGGTTTTGTCGAAATCCGGTACACCCGGCCCGACGGCACCGAAAGCGCCATCTTCCGACGGATCGGCCGCGAGTTCACTGCCGACGAGTTGAAGGTTCTGAAGAGAATGGCACCGGGCCGGGCGTGGACAACCGGTCGCCCATTGTTCAGCGAGTCCTACCGCAGCACGACGTCCATAAACAATAGGCGATTGAGCATATTGCTCGGCGGGGGTGTCGGGGTCGAAGGCCGCCAACCCGGTGTCCCGCCAGGCATCATGGTTGACGGCAGTGAATTCGACTTTCCCGAGCTGGACCGAATTCGTCTCGAGAGTGGGTTTGACGCCATTGGTCGACCCATGGTGGTCGCGAAAATCTCGGCTAGGGTCGGCGGAGCCGAACAGGACCTGTACGTGGAAGTGGTCAAGCCCGCTCCCACCGCGTACGACATCGGCGGTTTCCCCGGAAAAGTGCGGTGGGAGTTCGAGAATCGGTGGGATCTTTCCGACTCAGAAGTTTTCAAAGACACAATTAGGGCGCGGAATAATCTGCCCTACCCCCTGTCGGCCAGTGTTGGTAAGGGGGGCTTGACGTTCGATGGGCGGAAGGTGCAGGTCGCCGTTGGGACGGAGATCACCTTCTGGGTAGGGAAGTGGCCGCGGCTGCCCGCATCGGAACTCGGCGTTTTCGTCGTGGTCAAGGCGCCGTTGGTCGGCGACAATGACCGACACGCCTACCGGCTCTTAAACGCGAGGCCGACGATCGATAAGTTCGCTGAGCTCATGGGAACGCTCCGGAGACTGCGTGGGAACATGCCAGCCGAGTCGGAAACTGGGCAAGCCTCGAAGCCTCGGCACACCGATGATGATGGGCTGGTACGGAGGCCGCGCCGTCGGCGTGGGCCGGCGTTGGAACGGCGCCCGGCCGGCCCTGGCGCTCCGCACGGCAATCAGCCGTCCGGTTCGACGGAAGGTGAGCGGTCTGGTGTTGGCCCGGCGAGCTCTGCCCTGAGGGATGACTCGCCGGTATTGCCCGATGTGTCGATATCGGATTGGCTGCAGCCAGAGCCAGAGCCAGAGCCAGAGCCGGAGCCGGAGCCGGAGCCGGAGCCGGAGCCGGAGGTGGCTGAGGCGATCACCACGTTGTCGGCCGTGGTGTCCAGTGACCACCAGGCGACACTCTTCGAGGAGTGGGCGCTCAAGGTGTTCGACGTCGATCCTCGGCGGTTTGACACGGGGGTGGCTGGGGTCTTTCAGCCGGTGTTGGACGCCTTTGGGGACCAGTTGGCGGAGTTGAAGGTCCGCAGCCTGGATGGACTGCGTGCGTGGGTGATTCGTGAGCTGGCCGACGACCTCGCCCGGGGTGCCGAGTCGAAATTTAGGAAGATTCTTCCGTATCCGGAGGGCGTGTCGGAGCAGGAGCGGGAGGCGCTGCACCGGAACTGGTTCCCCAAGGTCGTAGGTGGCGGGGTTCACGAACTCACGCTTGTGTCTTTCCATGTGGCGGCCGAGAAGTTGGGGCCGATGCAGGTCCATCATCCGTTCGGTGCCCCGTACCGCATCGGCCAGCAGTGGGGTGACGGTGTCGTCCCGAAACAGGTCCTGTGGTGGAGGGGCGCTTACTTCCTCGTCAAACCTCGTGCCGAAGACGGTTCCGGCATCGCCGACCGGATCGCTGCGGGCTTCCCCCAGGCAAAGATAGATCCCAGCAATCGGCGGGAACTGGATGGGGTCTTCGAGTCGACGCGTCGTCTGCTGCAAAATGCGATCGCCAAGGCGGAGAAGAATCGCGACAGCGCCTACTCGCGTATCCTGGGAAATGCCTTCCGGCGTGACCTCGCGGTCATCCGTCAAGGCTCCTTCCCGTACAGTCAGGTCCAGGAACTCGCCGCACACCTCCGATACTTGCGCAATCTCAAGGACCAGGGCGGCTGGGAAGACCAGCGCCCAACGGGCCTCGCCGCCCCATTCACCATCCGTGTCCCGGCCACCCCCGTGCGGCATGACCCGGAGATATCGGGGTTCACCCGTCCGGTGCCAGGGTTGAGCATCTGGCTGGCCGGCCAGGAGGTGCGTCTCGATGATATCGATGGGCTTGTTGGCCTGGGTGATAAGGTCGGTGTCACTGTCGGGGAGATTAGGAAAGGGGTTGTTGTCGGTTTTGTCGAAATCCGGTACACCCGGCCCGACGGCACCGAAAGCGCCATCTTCCGAAGGATCCGCCGCGAGTTCACTGCCGACGAATTGAAAGCTCTGAAGACAATGGCACCCGGCTGGGCGTGGACAACCGATCGCCCATTGTTCGTCGAGTCCTACCGCTCCACGACGTCCCTAAGAAAGCAGAATTATGGTAGGCAATCGGCGGGTGGTAGGCGATTGGGCCTACACCTCGGCGGGGGCGCCGGGGTCAAAGCCCGCCAGCCCGATCTCCCGCCAGACATCGTGGCCGGCGGAGATTCGTTCAACTTTCCCGCGACGAACCGAATTTATCTCGAGAGCGGGTTTGACGCCATTGGTCGACCCATGATGTTCGCGGAAATCTTGGCCACGGTCGGCGAAGCCGAAAAGAACCTGTACGCGAAAGTGGTCAACCCCGCTTTCGACGTGGACGACATCGGCGGGATCTTCGCGTCCGGAAAATTGCTGTGGGAGTTGAGGAATCGGTGGGATCTTTCCGACTCAGTGGCTTACAAAGGCAAAATTGATAAAGAATTTAGATTGCCCCGCCCCCTGAGGCGTAGTGTTGGTAGCAGTAAGAATGGTAAGGGGGACTTGACGTTCGGTGGGGAGGAGGTGCAGGTCGCCCCTGGGACGGAGGTCATCTTCTGGGTAGGGAAGTGGCCGCGGCTGCCCGCATCGGAACTCGGCGTCTTCGTCGTGGTCA
>NZ_JBICUP010000113.1:0-2951 GCF_043198215.1 Micromonospora sp. NPDC048830 | reverse complement strand
GGCGTTCGGGTCGTCCAGCGGCCCGGGCAGCCCGGGCAGATCCGTGTCCGCCGGTGGGGCAGGTACCGGCCCGGGCATCGGCGACGTATCCCCGTCGTTCAGCCAGGACAGGTCCGCACTACCCTGCGGGCGGTCCGGTCCGGGGGCAGGGCCCAGCACCGGTGCTTGCCGGGGCGGACCCGGATCGGTCACCCTGTACCGCGCCGCCTCGCGACCGCGTGCTTCCCGGACCATCTGCAGCAGACCACGGTCGCGCAATGCCACGATCCGGTTATGCACCGTCGACAGCACTTCTGTGCCTGTCGCCTTGGCGAGGGCTGGCTCGCTGGCGGTGATGAGCCCGTCGTCGTCGTCCATACGGTCGATCAGGGCGTTCCACAACCGCCGCAACTGCCGCAGATGCTCCTGCTGCTGCGTTGTGGTGGCGATCTGCTGCGTTGTGGTGGCGATGTGGCCGGCGTGCTGGTCGAACAGCGTCCGGGCACCATCCGGGTCGCGCACCCACTGGCTGCCCTCAGGAAGGGCCGGAAACGATGCTTGCCGGGGCGGACCCGGATCGGTCACCTTGTACCGTGCCGCCCTGCGACCGCGACCTTTCCGGTCCAGCAGCAGCAGATCATGGTCGCGCAATGCCACAATCCGGTTATGCACCATCTGCTGCGGTATGCCTGTCACCGCGGCGAGGGTTAACTCGCCGACGGTGATGAACCCGTCGCCGCCCATACGGCCGATCAGGACGTTCCACAACCGCCGCAACTCATCCCGCTGCTGCGTTGTGGTGGCAATGTGGCCGACGTGCTGCTCGAACAGCGTCCAGGCATCATCCGGGTCGCGCACCCAGCGGCTGCCCGCAGTGGGTTGGGGTTGGGGTTGGTCGGGGTGGAGTGGGGCGGGGGTGGTGGGTGGCTCGTCGGCCGGGTGATGGAGGGTGTCGCCGGGGTGGAGAGTGCCGGCGTCGGTGCGGGTCACCGCTGGGGAGGGTGCGGGGGATGGCTGCCAGTGCATGTCCGTCCCCTGGTAGGTGGCCCAGGCGCCGAGGTTCCCGCTGCCGGCGCCGGCCTGGCCGGGGGTGGACATCGCAGCACCGTGCCCGTCGGTCGCACCAATGTCGGGAACCGGCCCCGCCGGTCCCGCCCACCCCGCCGGCCAGGACGACGCGGCCGGCCACGCCGGCCAGGATGATGCCGTGGGGGCGTTCGGGTCGTCCAGCGGCCCGGGCAGCCCGGGCAGACCCGTGTCCGCCGGTGGGGCAGGTACCGGCCCGGGTATCGGCGACGGAGGTGCCGGTTCCTGTACGCCCGGTCCGGGCGGGAACGGCTGCGTCCCTGGGAGCTGGCTGGGCTGGTCGCCGCTGGGCTGCGACCAGGATGTCGGGTCGGGCGGGGCCTGCGGTAGGGGCGGATCCGTCGGTTGCGGCCCGGGGGCGGGTTCCGTGTTCACGGCCGTGGGCGGGCCGACCCACGCCGGATGGAGCAGATTGAGCAGATCGGCTGGGTCCATCTGCCAGGTGGGCCAGGCGCCGGGGTTCCCGCTGCCCTCGCCGACCCCCCGATTGTCGATGCGCTGCTGGCCGGGGTCGGTGGACATCGCAACACCGTGCCCGGCGGTCACATCAATGTCGGGATTCGGCCACCCCGGTCCCGGCCACCCCGCCGGCCAGGACGATGCCGTGGGGGCGTTCGGGTCGTCCAGCGGCCCGGGCAGCCCGGGCAGACCCGTGCCCGCCGGTGGGGCAGGTACCGGCCCGGACATCGGCAACGTATCCCCGTCGTTCAGCCAGGACAGGTCCTCACCCTGCTGCGGGCGGTCCGGTCCGGGGGCAGGGCCCGGCACCGGTGCTTGCCGGGGCTGACCCGGATCGGTCACCCTGTACCGCGCCGCCACGCGACCGTGACGTTCCCGGACCAGCTGCAGCAGACGACGGTCGCGCAATTCCCCGATCCGGTTATGCACCGTCTGCTGCGATGTGAATGTCGCCGCGGCGAGGGCTCGCTCGGTGGCGGTGATGAACCCGTCGCCGTCCATACTGCCGATCAGGGCGTTCCACAACTCCCGCAGCTCCTTCCGCTGCTGCGTTGTGGTGGCGATGTGGCCGACGTGCTGGTCGAACAGCGTCCGGGCATCATCCGGGTCGCGCACCCACTGGCTGCCCGCAGGAAGGGCCGGCAACGATGCTTGCCGGGGCGGATCCGGATCGGTCACCCTGTACCGCGCCGCCGCGCCACCGTGTGCTTCCCGGACCAGCTGCAGCAGACCACGGTCGCGCAATGCCCCGATCCGGTCGTGCACCGTCTGCTGCAGTGTGGATGCCGCCGCGGCGAGGGCTGACTCGCTGACGGTGATGAACCCGTCGCCGTACATACTGCCGATCAGGGCGTTCCACAACTCCCGCAGCGGCTGCTCCTGCTGCTGCGTTGTGGTGGCGATGTGGCCGACGTGCTGCTCGAACAGCGTCCGGGCCCCATTCCGGTTGCGCACCCATTGGCTGCCCGCGGGAAGGGCCGGCAATGCTTGCCGGGGCGGACCCGGATCGGTCACCCTGTACCGCGCCGCCGCGCGACCGTGTGCTTCCCGGTCCAGCTGCAGCAGACCATGGTCGCGCAATGCCACGATCTGGTTATGCACCGTCGACTGCGATGTGCCTGCCGCACGGGCGAGGGCTCGCTCGCTGACGGTGATGAACCCGTCGCCGTACATACTGCCGATCAGGGCGTCCCACAACTTCCGCAGCGGCTGCTCCTCCTGCTGCGTTGTGGTGGTGATGTGGCCGACGTGCTGCTCGAACAGCGTCCGGGCATCATTCTGGTTGCGCACCCATTGGCTGTCCGCAGTGGGTTGGGGTTGGGGTTGGTCGGGGCCGCTTTCCGTTGGATCGGGCGACTGCCGGCTCGAGGTGGAGCCGGCCCACCGGTGGTGACCGCCAGCGGCGGTGAAGTCCTGCTGGTGCGGCC
>NZ_JBICUP010000112.1:0-3237 GCF_043198215.1 Micromonospora sp. NPDC048830 | reverse complement strand
CCGGACGGGCCCACGACCCGTCGACCGGTGGGGTCGGGTCGTCTGTGTCGGGTCCGGGGACATCTACCGCGTCGTCCTGCTCTGCTTGGTATGCCGCGGCTACGGATCCGGTTGACGCGGGTGTCACCGGAACAGCGTCGTCGGGGGACCCGCCGGTCAGCTGCGGCGGGTCTCCCTCCGTCCACCCACCCGCATCCAGGGCCCGGGGCTCGTATTTCTTCAGCCTGTTCAGGTCGTCCTCGGTGGGGGGCGGGTCCAGCCACCGCCAGAACGGGCCGCCCTTCCGGCCCTTCAGGCCCTTGACCTTGATCCACGCAGCCGGCTCACCCTCAGGCGACCCGTCCGTGCGACCGAACCAGACCGTCGCCTCCTGCTTCGCAGTGGCCACACCGAAACCCAGCCTCCTGCGGCTCACCCTGAACGGCAGCTGCCCTTGCGGGTTGATCGGGACCTCTTTGGTGTACCCGCCGGTCAGCTCCGGCGGGTCCCCCGCCGTCCACCCGCCCGCAGGCTCGTAGGTCCGCAGGTCCTCCAGGTCCTTTTTGGTGGGGGCCGGGTCCAGCCACAGCCAGAACGGGCCGCCCTTCCGGCCCTCCAGGCTCCCGACCTCGATCCACGCGGCCGGCTTACCCTTATGCGGCTCGTCCGTGCGGCGACCGAACCAGACCGTCGCCTCCTCGTTCGCAGCGGCCACACCGACACTCCGCCTCTTGTCGTCCAGCGTGAACGGCAGATGCCCTCGCCGGTCGAGCTTGACCTCTTTGGTGTACCAGTCGGTCAGCTGCGGCCGCTTCCCCGTCGTCCACCTGCCCGCATGCACGGTCCGGGGCTGGTATTTCTTCAGGTTCTCCAGGTCCTTTTCGGTGGGGGCCGGGTCCAGCCACCGCCAGGACGAGCGGCCCTCCCGGCCCTCCAGGCTCTCGACCTTGATCCACGCGGCCAGCTCACCCTCAGGCAACCTGTCCGTGCGGGGACCGAACCAGACCGTCGCCATCTGGCCCGCAGCGGCCACACTGATAACCGGCCTTTTGCGGCGCACCTTGATCGGCAGCCGCCCTTGCTGGTCGAGCTTGACCTCTTTGGTGTACCCGCCGGTCAGCTCCGGCGGGTCCCCCGTCGTCCAGTCGCCCGCATGCACGGTCCGGGGCTGGTATTTCTTCAGCTTCTTCAGCTCGTCCTTGGTGGGGGCCGGGTCCAGCCACAGCCAGAACGGGCCGCCCTCCCGGCCGTCCAGGCCCTCGACCTTGATCCACGCGGCCGGCTCACCCTCATGCGACTCGTCCGTGCGGGGACCGAACCAGACCGTCGCCATCTGGCCCGCAGCGGCCGAACCGACACCCGGCGTGCCGCCCACCGGGAACGGCAGCTGCCCTTGCGGGTCGAGCTTGATTTCTTTGGTGTCCCCGTCGGTCAGCTGCGGCGGGTCCCCCGCCGTCCAGTCGCCCGCATCCACGTTCCGGTTCTCGTAGGTCCGCAGGCTGTCCAGGTCGTCCTGGGTGGGGGCCGGGTCCAGCCACCGCCAGAACGAGTCGCCCTTCCGGCCCTTCAGGCTCTCGACCTTGATCCACGCGGCCGGCTCACCCTCATGTGACTCGTCCGTGCGGGGACCGAACCAGACCGTCGCCATCTGGCCCGCAGCGGCCGAACCGACACCCGGCGTGCCGCCCACCGGGAACGGCAGCTGCCCTTGCGGGTTGATCGGGACCTCTTTGGTGTACCCGCCGGTCAGCTCCGGCGGGTCCCCCGTCGTCCAGTCGCCCGCATGCACGGTCCGGGGCTGGTATTTCTTCAGCTTCTTCAGCTCGTCCTTGGTGGGGGCCGGGTCCAGCCACAGCCAGAACGGGCCGCCCTCCCGGCCGTCCAGGCTCTCGACCTTGATCCACGCGGCCGGCTCACCCTCATGCGACTCGTCCGTGCGGGGACCGAACCAGACCGTCGCCATCTGGCCCGCAGCGGCCGAACCGACACCCGGCGTGCCGCCCACCGGGAACGGCAGCTGCCCTTGCGGGTCGAGCTTGATTTCTTTGGTGTCCCCGTCGGTCAGCTGCGGCGGGTCCCCCGCCGTCCAGTCGCCCGCATCCACGTTCCGGTTCTCGTAGGTCCGCAGGCTGTCCAGGTCGTCCTGGGTGGGGGCCGGGTCCAGCCACCGCCAGAACGAGTCGCCCTTCCGGCCCTCCAGGCTCTCGACCTTGATCCACGCGGCCGGCTCACCCTCATGCGACTCGTCCGTGCGGGGACCGAACCAGACCGTCGCCATCTGATTCGCAGCGGCCGAACCGACACCCGGCCGCTTCTTGCCGCCCACCGGGAACGGCAGCCGCCCTTGCGGGTTGAGCGGGACCTCTTTGGTGTACCCGTCGGTCAGCTGCGGCGGGTCCCCCGCCGTCCACTCGTCCGCATGTTTGGTCCGGTGGGATTTGTACTCGTAGTTCTGCAGGCTGTTCAGGTCGTCCACGGTGGGGGCCGGGTCCAGCCACAGCCAGAACGGGCCGCCCTTCCGGCCCTCCAGGCTCCCGACCTCGATCCACGCGGCCGGCTTACCCTTATGCGGCTCGTCCGTGCGGCGACCGAACCAGACCGTCGCCTCCTGCTTCGCAGCGGCCACACCGACAACCGGCCGCGTCTTGCCGCCCACCGGGAACGGCAGCTGCCCTCGCGGGTCGATCGGGACCTCTTTGGTGTACCAGTCGGTCAGCTGCGGCCGCTTCCCCGTCGTCCACCTGCCCGCACGCACGGTCCGGGGCTGGTATTTCTTCAGGTTCTCCAGGTTCTCCTCGGTGGGGGCCGGGTCCAGCCACCGCCAGAACGAGCCGCCCTCCCGGCCCTCCAGGCTCCCGACCTTGATCCACCCGGCCAGCTCACCCTCAGGCGACCCGTCCGTGCGGGGACCGAACCAGACCGTCGCCTCCTGGCCCGCAGCGGCCACCGGCCTCCTGCGGCGCACCTTGATCGGCAGCCGCCCTCGCTGGTCGAGCTTGACCTCTTTGGTGTACCCGCCGGGCAGCTCCGGCGGCGCCCCCGCCGTCCACCCGTCCACCACCTCAGCGGGGAGTCCTGCCCGATCGCCTGTGCGCGGCGCCGCCGCCTCGCCCAACTCGGCGTCCCGGACCATCGGCTCGGGGCCGAACTCACCGGAGTCGGACCCGCCGGGCGCTGCCCCCCGTCCCCGGCCCGCAGGCCGGCGCAGGCGCCCCTGACCGGTGCCCGCCTGCGGGCCGGCACCCTGATCGTGCCCGA
>NZ_JBICUP010000111.1:0-3370 GCF_043198215.1 Micromonospora sp. NPDC048830 | reverse complement strand
CCGAAGGTCACCGTGATCACCCGCAAGGCGTACGGCGGGGCGTACGACGTGATGGGCTCCAAGCACCTCGGCGCCGACCTGAACTTCGCCTGGCCAACCGCACAGATCGCAGTCATGGGCGCCCAAGGCGCGGTCAACATCCTCCACCGCTCCGAACTGGCAAGCGCCGACGACCCGGCGACCGTGCGTGCCGAGAAGATCGCCGAGTACGAGGACACCCTCGCCAACCCGTACATCGCCGCCGAACGCGGCTACGTCGACGCCGTGATCCCCCCACACGAAACCCGCACCCAAATCGTCCGAGCCCTACGAGTGCTTTGCACCAAACGCGAAACCCTGCCCCCGAAAAAGCACGGGAACATCCCGCTGTGATGGACACCGATGCGCAGCGGGACGCCGCATCCGCGCGGCCGATTGCCCTGGTGCGTGGCAACGCCACCCCCGAACAGCTCGCCATCGTGATGGTCGTGCTCGCGCGTGCCGCACGCTCCACGAAGGCGAACCCGCCCCCGCGCGGTACCTCCGCCTGGGTCGAACACGCCCGCCCGGCGCGCCGGCCCTTGGTGCACGCGCCCGGTGCCTGGCGCAGCTCGGCCCTGCCCCACTGACCCGAGAACGGAGACACACGGATGCTGAAGAAGGTGTTGATTGCAAACCGGGGCGAGATCGCCGTTCGCATCGCCCGTGCATGCAAGGACAGCGGCATCGGGTCAGTCGCCGTCTATGCCGACCCCGACCGTGACGCGTTGCACGTCAAGGTCGCCGACGAGGCCTACGCCATCGGCGGAGCGACTCCCGCAGAGTCCTATCTCGCCCAGAACAAGCTGCTCGACGTCGCCCGAAAGTCGGGCGCGGACGCGGTCCACCCGGGCTACGGGTTCCTCGCGGAGAACGCCTCGTTCGCCAAGGCTGTCATCGACGCCGGGCTCATCTGGATCGGTCCCTCCCCCGAGGCCATCGACGCGCTGGGCGACAAGGTCAAGGCGCGGCACATCGCGGCCCGCGCCAACGCTCCCCTCGTGCCTGGCACGCCCGACCCGGTCACCGACGCCGAGGAGATCGTAGCCTTCGCCAAGGATCACGGCCTGCCCGTCGCCATCAAGGCCGCCTACGGCGGGGGCGGGCGCGGTCTGAAGGTCGCACGCACTCTGGAGGAAATCCCGGCGCTGTTCGAGTCTGCTACGCGCGAGGCGGTGGCGGCGTTCGGGCGCGATGAGTGTTTCGTCGAGCGATACCTGGACAAGCCCCGCCACGTCGAAACGCAATGCCTTGCCGACACCCACGGCAACGTCGTGGTCGTCTCCACCCGCGACTGCTCGCTGCAGCGCCGCCACCAGAAGCTCGTCGAGGAGGCGCCCGCCCCGTTCCTGACCGACGAGCAGAACGCCGAGCTGGTCCGCGCATCCAAGGCCATCCTGAAGGAGGCCGGCTACCACGGGGCCGGGACGTGCGAGTTCCTCATCGGGTGCGACGGCACGATCTCCTTCCTCGAGGTCAACACCCGCCTGCAGGTCGAGCACCCGGTCACCGAGGAGGTCACCGGCATCGACCTCGTGCGTGAGCAGTTCCGCATCGCCAACGGTGAGCCACTCGGCTACGACGACCCCACCCCGACGGGGCACTCCATCGAGTTCCGGATCAACGGCGAGGACGCCGGCCGAGGCTTCCTGCCCGCACCAGGCGTCATCACCCAGTTTCGTCCTCCGAGCGGCCCCGGGGTGCGACTCGACTCCGGTATCGAGGCCGGCGACGTCGTCGGCGGTGCCTTCGACTCGATGCTGGCCAAGCTGGTCGTCACCGGCCGGAACCGCAACGAGGCCCTGGAGCGCTCGCGTCGCGCGCTGGCCGAGTTCGTCGTCGACGGCATACCCACCGTGATCCCGTTCCACCGCGCGGTTGTCGCCGACGAGGCGTTCGCCCCGGCCGACCCGACCCGACCGTTTTCCGTCCACACGCGGTGGATCGAGACCGAGTGGCACAACACGGTCGAGCCGTACTCCGGCTCTGTCGCCGAGGCGCAGGACTACGCCGGCGAGCGGCAGACCATCGTCGTCGAGGTCGACGGCAAACGGATCGAGGTCGCACTGCCAGGCGGCCTGGCCGTCAGCGGCGGCACCGCGAAGAAGAAGGCGCCCAAGCGCTCCAGCGGCAGCAAGCGGAGCGCAGCCGTGTCCGGCGACGCACTCACCGCGCCCATGCAGGGCACCATCGTCAAGATCGCAGTGGAGGAAGGCCAGACCGTCGAAGCCGGCGAGTTGGTCGCCGTCCTTGAGGCCATGAAGATGGAGCAGCCCATCAACGCCCACAAGCCCGGCACCGTCACAGACATCGCCGCCGCCATCGGCGACACCGTCCCCCACGGCGCCGTCATCGTCGAAATCAAGTAGACAACGGTGTAAACGGCGAGTGCTATGCACCGACGGTGACGAAACACAGTTGGTACTGCAACGGCGGGTCGTAGCTTCGGGTGGTAATCGCTCCTTGGCTGGTTGTGGTGGATGCGCAGATGGTCGGGTCGTGGGATGCCGGGTTGGAGGAGTTGTTCTTCCGGTTCTCGCATCGGTTTACTCGGATGGAGCCGCGGCGGCGGGCGTGGGCGTATATGCGGGGGTTGCTGGCGCCGTTGGAGCGGCGGAACGGCTGGACCCTTGCCGAGCAGGCTGGGCATGTCTCACCGGACGGGTTGCAGGGCATGTTGTGCAGCGCGGCGTGGGACCGGGACGCGGTCCGCGATGACGTACGCGACTACGTGGTGGAAGCGATCGGTGATCCGGCCGGGGTGCTCGTCGCCGACGAGACCGGGTGTGCGCCACGAGGCGCTGAGGAACCGTGCGGAAGGAGGAGTCCGCCGCTGGTCATCGCAGTGACCGGCTGAAGCTGGAGACAGGCCGAGCCCTGGGTCAGGGGTGAGGCCGGGAGCAGTCTCGACAACGTAGGAGCGTGTCGGCACCACCAGACGGCACGTGTCCGCTAGCCAGGACGGGAAGGTGTAAGGAGATCTGAACCAGTGGTTGACGCCCCGTGAGTCGTCAGCGGCCTGTCGAATCTGGTGGATGGGTCGCTTCGTGGTGCTGGAGGAAGCCCTAGCCGGTGGTTTCTCCTCTTTCGCCGTCTCTATCCGGTGGGCGGTGGGAGGTGCGGACCAAGACTGCGATGTGCGGTCCGCGCGATGCCACCGGGGTAAAGCTGGGCACCGATCCCCGTCGCAGAGGTCCTCAGTGAACGTGGGAAGCGATTCGATGTCGCCCTCTCCGGGCGGCTGCCGGTCGTCTGGTGGGCAGGCGTGACGCCCGCTGATGGCATCGGGTCGTGGCGGAGTCGCCGTAGTACTCCGAGCCGGGGAAAGCCCGGCGCATGGGGAAGGGCGACA
>NZ_JBICUP010000110.1:0-3653 GCF_043198215.1 Micromonospora sp. NPDC048830 | reverse complement strand
CGGACAGGTGCCACCCAACCATGACCCGGGCGTCGCCGTGCCGATCGACGGCGTCGTTCGACGCCGACGGCGGCTGGGAGGAATCATCAACGAGTGTCGGGGTACGGCCTGGAGTGCAGAGCTAAGTACAGCTGATCTTGCAGAGGTGCGCACTGTTTGTCCGTCGTCAGCGGGTGACTGAGGGTGAGGCTGCTCGGGTCGTGATCGGGCAGACGTGGGGCGGCTGGCGATGGGAGCGATGGATGAGCAGCGGTGGCTGGATGTGCGCCGGTTCCGGGCGTTGCACGAGGCTGGTGCGAGTGTCTCGGAGATCGCTCGTGAGACGGGCCTGAACTGGCGGACGGTGAAGAAGTACCTGGCTGCTGGTAGCGGCGAGGTGGTGCCGCCGGTTCGGGCGCGGCCGGCTCGGGGGCAGTTGATCGACGTGTTCGCGCACGTGGTCGATGCGTGGCTGCGGGCGGAGTTGCTGCTCAAGGGCACGGTGATCCATGAACGCCTTGTCGAGCAGTACGGGTTCACCGGCAACTATCAGCGGGTGAAGCTGTATCTGCAGCAGGCCCGGCCGCGGATCGCTGCGGAGTTGGGGATCAGTCCGGATCAGCTGGCCGGGCTGCACCGCCGGTTCGAGGTCGTTCCGGGCGCCCAGGCGCAGGTGGACTGGGGCGACGAAGGCGGCATCCTGGCCCATGTCGGGATCCCGAAGGTGTACTCGTTTCACATGGTGCTGTCGTACTCGCGGGACCCGTTCTGCTGTTTCACCACCAGCCAGGACCTGGCCGCGTTCTGGGAGTGTCACCGGCGGGCGTTCGCGCACTTCGGCGGGGTTCCCGGGGCGATCGTCTACGACCGGACCAAGACCGTGGTCCGCCGGCATGTCGCCCCGGGCCAGGCGGTGCCGCTGCACCCGGAAGCGGTCGCGTTCGCCGGGCACTACGACTTCGACATCGATGTGCTGGCCGCCTATCGGCCGACCGGCAAAGGGCGGGTCGAACGGCAGGTCACCATCATCCGCGATCATGTCCTGGCCGGGCGGGCGTTCTCGTCGCTGGCCGAACTCGACGCCACGTTCATGGCCTGGGTGCCACAGCGGCGGGCCGTAAGGCATCGCACCCACGGCGAGATCATCGGCGTGCGGGCGGTCCGCGACCACGCCGCGCTGCGACCGATCCCCGCCCGGCCGTATGTGGTCGCCGACCGGCATCTGCGGCACGTCGGCAAGGACTGCCTGGTCGCCTACGCCGGCAACCTCTACTCCGTGCCGGCCCGACGGGTCCGCCACCGCCAACTCGTGGAGATTCGGGCGACCGCCGCCACGATCACTATTCACGCCATCGTGCCCGGTCTGGACGGCACCACGCTGCTGGCCACGCACCAGCGGGCCGTGGGCCGCGGCGCCCGCGTGGTCGACGAGAGCCACTGGGACGGTCTGCCCGACGGACACACCCGGGCCGTCACCATCGGCGACCCCGACAGCGGGCAGTCGACCGCACGCCGACCGGCCCGTCACGACGGCGGCCAGGGGCCGCTGCAAGCCCTGCTCAACCGGGCCGCCGCCGCCCAGATCGCCGTCGAGGCCCGGCCGCTGTCGGTCTATGAGCAGATCGCTGCGGCCAGCCCGTTCACCAACCGCCCACACCTGAAGGACGTCTCGAAGTGAGTGAGCTGGTCACCAACCGCATCCACGCCAGCGCCACCAAACTCGGCCTGCCTCACCTGGCCAAGACGCTGCGGGAACTCACCGGCCGGGCCGACACCGAAGCCATGGGCTACCTGGAGTTCCTCGACCTCGTCCTGGAAGAGGAACTCGCCGTCCGCGACGAACGCCGCTTCCGCGCCGGGCTACGCCTGTCGAAGCTGCCGCACCACAAGACCCTCGACGACTACGACTTCAGCTTCCAACCCGACCTGGACCCCCGCAAGGTCCGTGACCTCGCGACCCTCGCATTCGTGCAGGCCAAGGCCAACGTCGCTCTCCTCGGCCCACCCGGCGTCGGCAAGACCCCCATCGCCGTGTCCCTCGCGGTCGCCGCCTGCCGAGCCGGATTCACCATCTACTTCACCACCCTCGACGACATGGTCCGCCACCTCACCGCCGCCGACGCGATCGGCCGCCTGGCCCGCAAGCTGCAAACCTACCTACGCCCCACCGTCCTGGTCATCGACGAAGTGGGCTACCAACCCCTCGAACGACCCGAGGCCAACCTCGTCTTCCAAGTGATCTCGAAACGCTACGAGAAGGGCTCCACCCTGCTGACCTCGAACAAAGGCTTCGGCGAATGGGGCCAAGTCTTCGGCGACGAGGTCCTGGCCACCGCCATCCTCGACCGGCTCCTGCACCACTGCGACGTCGTCCCCATCAACGGCCCCAGCTACCGACTCAAGAACCGCCTCACCGCCATCGAGAACGTCGCCTGATGCCCACCCCGGCCACCCCGGACGACCCCGCAGCCACCAGCGACACCAACCGCGGCGACCTGCTGCAACTCCTGCTCCAGATCTGCGAGGACTTCCTCGCCCGCACCACTCCGGCGACCCACCACGAGGTCGACACCCTCCTACGCGCCCGCGGCATCACCGGCGGACCCGGATGGCTGATCGACATGCTCGGCCTCACCCGCCTGCGCCTGCAAGACGCAACCCACCGTGACGAACAAGGCGCCCACCGCGACACCTGACCTCTGCAAGATCAGCCGTACTCACCTCTGCACTCCAACGAGTACCCCGACACCTGTCCTGTTCATCCGATCGTCGCCGACACCGCTGATCTGTGGGCGCTCACGGCTTTCCTCTGGCATCGGCTCACGGAATTCCTCCAGGGACCGACGATCGAGGACCCCGCAGAGCTGGCACGCGACTGGCCGAGGGATCGAAGGAGAGCCCTTGCCCCTCGTTCCTCGGTGCTGCTCTCTGCCCTTGCGCCCGCCGGCCCGACGCCGCGGACGACGAGCGACCACGGCGGTCCATGGCGAGCGCCGTGTGGGGGAATTGCGTGAGCGAATCACGACCTGATGGGGGAATTCCGTGAGCGCTGACACTGATCCAACTGTCATCAAACGCTGTCGTCAACTCGGATCGGCCTGCATTGGATCGGCGGGTCGGATTCCCGTGGTCGAGAGTGATCCATTGACTCCGTTCCGTACCTGTCGTCAAATGGTCCTTTGCCGACAGAGGCATCCGGGGCGAATGCTGCGTGCCCGGCCAGACGCTCAACCCCCCACCCTAAAGATCAACTAAATGATCCCCGGTGACATGAGCGTTAGGAAAACCTCATGTCCGGCCCCTGCCAGGTGGCCCAGGCGCCGGGGTTCCCGCTGCCGTCGTCGGGCTGATTGTCGACGTGCGGCTGGCCGGGGTGGGTGGACATCCCAGCACCGTGCCCGGCGGTCACATCAATGTCGGGATTCGGCCACGCCGGTCCCGCCCACCCCTCCGGCCAGGACGATGCCGTGGGGGCGTTCGGGTCGTCCAGCGGCCCGGGCAGCCCGGGCAGATCCGTGTCCGCCGGTGGGGCAGGTACCGGCCCGGGCATCGGCAACTGAGGTGCCGGATCCGGTATGTCCAGTCCGGGCGGGAACGACTGCGTCCCTGGGAACTGGCTGGGCTGGTCGCCGCTGGGCTGCGACCACGATGTCGGGCCGGGCGGGGCCTGCGGT
>NZ_JBICUP010000109.1:0-4012 GCF_043198215.1 Micromonospora sp. NPDC048830 | reverse complement strand
ACCCGCAGACGTCGTACTTGATGGACGTGTGGGCCCGAATGATGAAGGACAAGCTCGCCGCCAGGCCCCGCCCCGATATTTATTCGACAGACGCGTTGGCCGACGACATAGCCACGCTGTCCGGCGGCCTCATCAGCAAGACGAGGGTCGGCATAGTTTTGAGGGCGGACGCGGGCGGGTCACAATCGCGTTCTGGCCAGTTACCCGAGGGGTCCGGGGCGCCGGGCGTGATCCAGGCGCAGTTGCCTTTCGGGCAGGATGCCAGCGCGAGCGGGGCGGCTGTGGTGGGGGGCGTGAGTCAGGGACCCGGTGCCGGACAGTCGACCGGTGGTGTGGGCGAGGGCCGGCAGTCGCGGCACGCTGCTGCTTTCGAGGTGACCGACAACCCCATGCCTCTCCTGGACTACCTGGCCTTTGGCGACCTGGCGTGGTCGCCGTTGTCGGAGGCCCCGTCTCCGCGCGTGTTCGAGATGACCGACAACCCCAGCCCACAGCAACCCCTGGGTGGGGCGCAGATCCAGGTGACCCAGGAGCAGACCACCTCCGGGGACGACATCGAGATGACCGACGATCTCGGTCCACAGCGACCCTCGCCTGGCGTTTCGGGCTGGGATGGGATCGATGCGGTGGATCCGGCCCGTGCGGCGGCTTCGGGGGGGCCAGCTGACGGTGGTGGCGCTGGGTTGGTTCCTGTCGTGGGACCGGACCAGTCGGCGCCAGCGGTGCGCCTAACGACGGGTGAGATCGAAGTGCTGTCCTACGTGGCGAAGGGAGAGTCGAATCCCACCATCGGGAAGCGGCCCGGGCTATCCCTGGCAAAGGTAAAGAAGCGCATCTCCTCGGCGATGCGAAAGCTGCGCGTGCGCTCTCGGCAGGAGGCTGTGGACGGGGCCCGCCGGCGCGGACTGCTGCCTGCCGACAATGCTTCGGCCAGTGTGTCGGCACGGAGTGGTGTCGAGCCCGCACTGTCGGTGGTGTCGGTGGTGTCGGTTGATGGTTCGCCTTTGCGGGCGTTGGTGGGGCTTTTGGCGGTTTTTGGCGGGGTGCGGCCGGAGGTGGGGCGGGCTGGTGAGCCTGATGGGGAGCGGCTGGCGGCGGTGGCCGGGTTGTTGCAGGACCGGGCTAGGAAGTATCTGGCCGCTCATGTGGATGGGGTGCCGGCGGATGTGCGGCGGCAGCGGATTTACCTGGACCATGTGAAGGATCAGGCGCGGGAGCTTCAGGAGCGTGACCCCGCGCAGGTGGCGCAGCTGTTGCGGGAGGGTGGCGTTAAGCGGGTCACTGACGCGCGTTTGCTGGATTCGGAGGTGATCGGGTCTCGGTATGAGACGGCGCGTGCAGACCTGGGGCCCAGGCTGGCGGGCGAGTGGTTGTCTGAGCCGCAGGAGCAGTTGGATTTCCTCAACGAGCATGACCGGGGCTTCTCGGTGGAGGAGTTGTCGGAGTTGTCGCCGGAGTCGGCCCGGAAGCATCTGGTGGGGCTGTGGACGTCCTCCGGCGGGCCGTTGTCGGTGCAGGAGGTCGAGGCTGTTCTCGCCGCCGTTGACGGCTGGGGCAGCGGGTCGGCCACCGCGGCGGAGCGGTTCTTGTTGCCGGTGGTGGCTCATGTTGCCGGTATGCGGATCACTGTTGAGGAGCGGACCGGCGAAGGGCCGCCGCGTCTGGTGGAGGAGTACGGGCCGTCGGAGGGCTGGCCGGTCACCCTGCTGTACGACCCCGCCAACCCGGGCCACTACGAGGCCATCACCTCAGAAGCCACTGCAGAAGAGGTGGTTCGTTTTCGGCCTGTCAAGGGTGGTCTCAACCTCCGTGAGATGTTGGCGGTCAGGAAACTCCCAGCAGAGATCGCTCTGCCCCCCGAGGGGCAGCTGGCTGGTCAGGGGTGGCCGTTGAGGGACATCTGGGTGGACGCCTGGGCCGGGTCGCTGAAGGATGAGTTCGCCCCCGACGGCCGCCCCTACAGCACCAGGTTGGTGGCGGGATGGTCCGGTCACCTCATCAACCGCAAGGCGGTCGGGGATCTGTGGAATGCGAAGGCGGACGCGGATCGGTCACAGTCGCGTTCTGGCCAGCCCGCCGAGGGGTCCGGGGCGCCGGACGGGCGGGGTGTCGATGCGCCGTCGGTGGTGCCGGTTGATGGTTCGCCTTTGCGGGCGTTGGTGGGGCTTTTGGCGGATTCTGGCGGGGTGCGGCCGGAGGTGGGGCGGGCTGGTGAGCCTGATGGGGAGCGGCTGGCGGCGGTGGCCGGGTTGTTGCAGGACCGGGCTAGGAAGTATCTGGCCGCTCATGTGGGGCGGGTGCCGGCGGATGTGCGGCGGCAGCGGATTTACCTGGACCATGTGAAGGATCAGGCGCGGGAGCTTCAGGAGCGTGACCCCGCGCGGGTGGCGCAGCTGTTGCGGAAGGGTGGCGTTAAGCGGGTCACTGACGCGCGTTTGCTGGATTCGGAGGTGATCAGGTCTCGGTATGAGACGGCGCGTGCAGACCTGGGGCTCGTGCTGGTGGGCGAGTGGTTGTTTGAGCCGCAGGAGCAGTTGGATTTCCTCAACAAGCATGACCGGGGCATCGCGGTGGAGGAGTTGTCGAAGTTGTCGCCGGAGTCGGCCCGGGCGCATCTGGTGGGGCTGTGGACGTCCTCCGGCGGGCCGTTGTTGGCGCAGGAGGTCGTTGATGTTCGCGCCGCCATCGACGGCTGGGGCAGCGGGTCGGCGACTGCGGCGGAGCGGTTCTTGTTGCCGGTGGTGGCTCATGTTGCCGGTATGCGGATCACTGTTGCGGAGCGGACCGGCGAAGGGCCGCCGCGTGTGGTGGAGGAGTACGGGCCGTCGGAGGGCTGGCCGGTCACCCTGCTGTACGACCCCGCCAACCCGGGCCACTACGAGGCCATCACCTCAGAAGCCACTGCAGAAGAGGTGGTTCGTTTCCGGCCTGTCAAGGGTGGTCTCAACCTCCGTGAGATGTTGGCGGTCAGGAAACTCCCAGCAGAGATCGCTCTGCCCCCCGAGGGGCAGACGGCTGATCGGCGGACGCCGTTGAGGGACTTCTGGGTGGACGCCTGGGTCGGGTCGCTGAAGGGTGAGTTCGCCCCCGACGGCCGCCCCTACAGCAGCAGGTTGGTGGCGGAATGGTCCGGTCACCTCATCCCGAAGAATAGGGTCGGGGGGCTGTGGAAGGCGGGGTCCGGGGCGCCGGACGTGGTCCAGCCGCCGTTGACCCCCGGGCGGGGTGTCGGTACGGCCAATGAAGTGGACCTTGGCGGCCGGGCCTGGCCGTTGGAGCCCCAGAGCGACGTCGAGATGATCGACGTGCCGGACCCGGCCAACGTGGCGGCTTCCGAGGGGTCAGCTGTCCGTGATGGTGCTGGGGCTCCTGTGGGACCGGGCCAGTCGGCACCGGCGCGGCCCCTGACGCCGAAGCAGCTCGAAGTGCTGGCCTACGTGGCGGAGGGGTGGCCATTTACCGATATCGCGGAAAAGCTCGGAGTGACGCCTAATGAGGTGAAAAAAAGGATGAGCCGGGTGCGGAAGAATCTGGACGCATCCGACCTGGAGGACGCTGTAAAGAAGGCCCACAAGCGCAAACTGCCGCTGGCCAGAATTACGCGGGGCTTGGACTGGGACAAGGACAAGAAATTGCCCCCCCTGATGCCGTCGGAGCTCCGCGTGCTGTCCCACGCGGCGACGGGCCAGGATGATGGCACTATCGCGGCGCAGCTCCGGATGGACCCGACGACAGTAACGAGACGCCTGAACTCGGCGATGGCCAAGCTGGGCGTGGACAGTTTGAAGGAGGCCGTAGACAAGGCCCGCCTGCTCTACCTGCTGCCAGGCGTGCCGGTTGATATTGATGCTGAGCTGTGGCGGCCTAAGCCTGGTGAGGATCCGTCTGGTGGCAAGGGTGGGCCGGGGCGGCTGTTCGGTGAGCTGGTCGCGGTGCGGTACACGCTGATTCCGGGTCTGAAAGAGTGGACGATCCTGCGGCGGATTTATGTGAAGGCTGACCCGGGCGTTTT
>NZ_JBICUP010000108.1:0-4200 GCF_043198215.1 Micromonospora sp. NPDC048830 | reverse complement strand
CACACCCTTCCCACCACCCGAAGACGAACCACCCTCCCCAGGACCCCACTCAAACGCCGCCGCACCACCAGGCAACGACCCATCCCCGGAACCCGACTCACCCTCCGCACCCGACCCATCCCCGGCGCCCGGCCCCTGCCCGGTGCTCGGAGCCTGCCCGGTCGGCTTAGGTTGCCACCCATTAAGGATGCGCATGTTGAACGATTCCTGCCGGTCTCGGAGCTGGTCTATGAGCGCCTCGAACTGATCGACCGTCGTTTTCGTTTTGAAGATCTTGTAGGCGTGCCCGGTTCCGCCGATCAACGGCGCCCTGACCACGACGAAAACGCCGGTAACGGATTCCGATCCGACCTGCCGCGACCACTTCCCCACCCAAAATCTGACCAGCGTCCGAGCGGCGACCTTCACCTTCGCCCCACCGAGCGCGCCTACCGTACCAACGCCAATATTCAGGGGAGGGGACAATCGTTTGCCCGTCGTCAGTACGTCCTCGAACTCCTTTGCCTCGGAAAGATCCCACTGATTCTGCGGCACCCACAGCGCCTTTATGCGCAGCGACTCGATGTCGTCTGCGGTGGGGGCGGGCTCCAGCTCCAGGTACAGGGTCCTCCCGTTAGGACTATTTTTGGCCGGTAGTTCCACGAACGCGGCGGATCGACCAGTGCTGTCATACCCGAGTTCGAGACGAACCTCTTTGACGTCCGCAGGAAAGACGAACGAACCTCCGTCGACCACGGCCTGTGGGATATAGACCGGGCTGCCGGCGAATTCTACGTTCAACTTCCGAGAGTTTTTCGGTTTACGCTTCAGCGACGCCGTGATGTGGTAGGACCCGACGAACGATGGGGGGTCGAGTCTCCACGCCTGGCCGGGCACCTCAGGCAAGTCCGGCACGACACCGCCGGACTCACCGGCCCTGATGGTGTCGCTCGACCTCGCGCCCGCCCCGCGCGCAACCCCTGCAGGCAACGACGACCCATCCCCTGCGCCCGGCTCACCCCGCTCAGGTGCCGACCCGGTTAGCGGGACACGCCGATCAGCCCGTTCCTGCCGGTTGTTGAAAGAATTTCTGATCCCATCGAACTCATCGATCTTCTTGTCCGTGTCGAAGAGTCGGTAGGCGTGTCGGTTTTCGTCGCGGACCAACGGCGCCCCGACCACGACGAAAACGCCGCGTTCCGATCCGGCCAGGCGCGGCCACTTCCCCACCCGGATGGTGATCTCCGTCCCCTGGGCAACCTGCACCTCCCCCCCACCAGGGGTCAAGTGCCCCTCCCTGCCAATGGGAGTACGCAGGGGGCGGGGCAGTGTGTTTGCCATCAAAATTTGAACTTTGTAAGTCACTGCGTCGGCAAGATCCCACCGATCCTCCAGCTCCCACAACACATTTGCGGACTTCAACATGCCGCTGATGCTGTCCACGGTGAGGGCGGGATTGACCACTTCCACATACAGTTTCTGTTCGGCTTCGCCGACCGTGGCCGAGATTTCCGCGACCATCAGGGGTCGACCAATGACGTCAAACCCGGCGCTGTAAAAAATCCGGTCCATCGTGGGGAAGCCGAACGAACCTCCGCCGGCCACGACGCCTCCCGGGAGCTGGACATTGGCACCATTCCCCCGCCTGCTACCCCCGCGGAGCCGTAAGCCCAATTGCCTCTTGGTCGTCATGTACGTCGTGCTGCGGTAGGAATCGACGAACAATGGGTGATCGGGTTTCCATGCCCGGCCGGGTGCCATTGTCTTCAGAGCTTTCAACTCGTCGGGAGTGAACATGCGGTCGATCATTTGGAAGATGGCGCTTTCGGTGCCGTCGGGCCGGGTGTACCGGATTTCGACAAAACCGGCACCATTCCTTCCCCTAATCTTCCCGATAGTGACATCGACCTCATCACCCGGGCGAACAAGCCCATCGATCCCATCGATCCCATCGATACCATCGAGACGCATCTCCTGGCCGGCCAGCCAGATGCTCAACCCTGGCACCGGACGAGTGAACCCCGATATCTCCGGGTCATGCCGCACCGGGGTGGCCGGGACGCGAATGGTGAATGGGTCGTAGAGGTTCGTTGGGCGCTGGTCTTCCCAGCCGCCCTGGTCCTTGAGATTGCGCAAGTATCGGTGATGCGCGGCGAGTTCCTGGACCTGACTGTACGGGAAGGAGGAGCGTTGACGGATGACCGCGAGGTCACGCTGGAAGGTGTTTTCCAGAATACGCGAGTAGGCGCTGTCGCGATTATTCTCCGCCTCGGCGATCGCGTCTTGCAGCAGATCACGTGTCTTTTCAAACTCCCCATCCAGTTTCTCCCGCTCGCTGGTGTCTATCTTTGCCTGGGGGAAGCCCGCAGCGATCTGGTCGGCGATGCCGTCTTCGGCACGGGGTTTGACGAGGAAGTAAGCGCCCTTCCACCACAGGACCTGTTTCGGGACGACACCGTCACCCGGCTGCGGGCCGATGCGGTACGGGGCGCCGAACGGATGATGGACCTGCATCGGCCCCAACTTCTCGGCCGCCACATGGAAAGACACAAGCGTGAGTTCGTGAACCCCGCCACCTACGACCTTGGGGAACCAGATCCGGTGCAGCGCCTCCCGCTCCTTCTTCTCCGACACGCCCTGCGGATACGGAAGAATCTTCCTAAATTTCGACCCTTCGTCCCGGGCAAGGTCGTCGGCCAGCTCACGAATCACCCACGCACGCAGTCCATCCAGGCTGCGGACCTTCAACTCCGCCAACTGTTCCCCAAAGGCGTCCAACACCGGCTGAAAGACCCCAGCCACCCCCGTGTCAAACCGCCGAGGATCGACGTCGAACACCTTGAGCGCCCACTCCTCGAAGAGTGTCGCCTGGTGGTCACTGGACACCACGGCCGACAACGCGGTGATCGCCGCTGTCACCTTCTGCTCCAACGACGCGACATCGACCTCCGCCGGCGGCGCCGCCGAGCCATCCGCCGGTGCCGGCGCTGCCGGCGAGCCCGGGGACCCGACCGGCGCATCGGCCAGCGCGGGGTTCTCCGACGGCATGATGAATGCCGACGGGTCCATCCCTGACGACAGCCAGTCCATGGACTCGCCCGGCGCAGCGTCCGCCGGATCCGTTCCTGGCAGCAGGTCCAGGAACTCGCCCGGCGCAGCGTCCGCCGGATCCGTTCCTGGCAGCAGGTCCAGGAACTCGCCCGGCGCAACGTCCGCCGGCGGCGGCAACGCCGAGCCGAGCGCCGGTGGCACCCCTGCCCCCTCCGTCGAAAATTCAGGCGCCTGTGTCGGCGCTGCCGTCGAGCCCGGGGACCCACCCGCTCCGCCGGCCGCCGGCCGCAGCCAATCCGGGAAAGCCAATTCTTCCAGGTTATCGGGCAATTGCGGATCACCGGCGTAAAAATGCAGGCCACCGTGAGGCTGCTGCCCTGTCGGCTCATATTCGATGCGCTGACGCTTCGGCTCAGGTCCCGACTCCGGCGAGCCAGGCGTCGCTGGCCCCCCTAGCCCCTCCGTCAAAGAGTCAGACGCCGGTGTCGGCGCTGCCGTCGAGCCCGGGGACCCACCCGATCCGTCGGTCTCCGTCCGCCGCCGATCCAGGAAAGCCGATGACTCCGACATGTCGAACGGTTTCGGGTCATGGTCAAGATCCAGGCCGTCATCAGACCGGCCGCCTTCCGCACCGGACGGCCGATCGCCGGGCGGAGCGTCAGAGCCGGCCGGGCCCCATTCCATCGCCGCCGGCCGACCAGGCAACGAACGGGACGACACGTCCAAAGACTCGGACTCAGACTCAGACTCAGACTCAGACTCAGACTCATAACCGGACGACTCATACCCGGACGACTTAGACCCGGACGACTCATAACCGGACGACTCAGCCCCGGACGGCCCAACCGACCGTAGCGCACCCGTCGGCGCCGCGAAATCAGCCACCGCCCAGATCTGGTCCTTCTCCCGCTCCGTGAACCCAGGCTCATGATCCTCACCGGTAGGATGATCCTTACCGGCCGGCCTGGTCTCCTTCAGGACATCCTTGGGCGATGGAGGGTGCTTAATCCCAAGTAAATGCCCGAACTCATGCCCATACCAGTCAGGACCAAGACCCGCAAGCCAATGGAATATCTCGATCCGACCCGCCGACTTATCTTTACTGACCCACACATTCCTGCTCTTCTTCAGAGCATCACCAAAAGGACTGAGCCGCACCTTCGACCGGAC
>NZ_JBICUP010000107.1:1833-3466 GCF_043198215.1 Micromonospora sp. NPDC048830 | reverse complement strand
GTGGGTTGTGGGTTGGTCGTTTGTTGAGAATTGCACAGTGGACGCGAGCATCTTTGTGGTCAAGTTGTCAAGGGCGAACGGTGGATGCCTTGGCACCAGGAGCCGATGAAGGACGTGGGAGGCCGCGATAGGCCTGGGGGAGCTGTCAACCGAGCTGTGATCCCAGGGTGTCCGAATGGGGAAACCTGGCATCAGTCATGTGATGTCACCTGCACCTGAACACATAGGGTGTGTGGGGGGAACGCGGGGAAGTGAAACATCTCAGTACCCGTAGGAAGAGAAAACAACAGTGATTCCGTGAGTAGTGGCGAGCGAAAGCGGATGTAGGCTAAACCGGCTGCGTGTGATACCTGTCAGGGGTTGCGTGGTCGGGGTTGTGGGACCCTGCGAGGTGGGCTGACAACCACCTGAGGAGTTACAAAGCCAGTTGCTAGCCGAACAGTCTGGAATGGCTGACCGTAGGCGGTGATAGTCCGGTAGGTGAAAGTGGCTGGTCTTCTGTGGGTGTTCCCGAGTAGCGGCGGACTCCTGTAATCTGCCGTGAATCTGCCAGGACCACCTGGTAAGCCTAAATACTTCCTGGTGACCGATAGCGGACTAGTACCGTGAGGGAATGGTGAAAAGTACCCCGGGAGGGGAGTGAAATAGTACCTGAAACCGTTCGCCTACAATCCGTCGGAGCCTTGCGGGGTGACGGCGTGCCTTTTGAAGAATGAGCCTGCGAGTTAGTGGCATGTGGCGAGGTTAACCCGTGTGGGGGAGCCGTAGCGAAAGCGAGTCTGAATAGGGCGTTTGTAGTCGCATGCTCTAGACCCGAAGCGGAGTGATCTAGCCATGGGCAGGCTGAAGCGCGGGTAAGACCGCGTGGAGGGCCGAACCCACCAACGTTGAAAAGTTGGGGGATGACCTGTGGTTAGGGGTGAAAGGCCAATCAAACTCCGTGATAGCTGGTTCTCCCCGAAATGCATTTAGGTGCAGCGTCGTGTGTTTCTTGCCGGAGGTAGAGCACTGGATGGTCTAGGGGGCCTACAAGCTTACCGAAATCAGCCAAACTCCGAATGCCGGTAAGTGAGAGCGCGGCAGTGAGACTGCGGGGGATAAGCTTCGTAGTCGAGAGGGAAACAGCCCAGATCGCCAGCTAAGGCCCCTAAGCGTGTGCTAAGTGGAAAAGGATGTGGGATCGCATAGACAACCAGGAGGTTGGCTTAGAAGCAGCCACCCTTTAAAGAGTGCGTAATAGCTCACTGGTCAAGTGGTTCCGCGCCGACAATGTAGCGGGGCTCAAGCACACCGCCGAAGCTGTGGCATTCACATTTTTACTTCGCGGCGCCTTGATGTGTCGTGCAGGTGTGTGGATGGGTAGGGGAGCGTCGTGCCGGGGGTGAAGCAGCGGGGTGACCTAGTTGTGGACGCGGCACGAGTGAGAATGCAGGCATGAGTAGCGAATGAAGGGTGAGAAACCCTTCCGCCGGATGACCAAGGGTTCCAGGGCCAGGCTAATCCGCCCTGGGTGAGTCGGGACCTAAGGCGAGGCCGAGAGGCGTAGTCGATGGACAACGGGTTGATATTCCCGTACCCGCGAAGGAGCGACCCTGATGAACCTCGTTGTGCTAACCACCCAATCCATCCAAGG
>NZ_JBICUP010000107.1:0-1739 GCF_043198215.1 Micromonospora sp. NPDC048830 | reverse complement strand
CATGGTCTTCGGACTGAGGGTGGGGAGCGTGGGATCCTGGCGGGTAGTAGTCAAGCGATGGGGTGACGCAGGAAGGTAGCTGAGCCCGGCCGGTGGTTGTGCCGGGGTAAGCGTGTAGGCCGTGCTGTAGGCAAATCCGCAGCACATGTGGGCTGAGACGTGATGCCGAGCCGATTCAGGTGAAGTCAGTGATCCTATGCTGCCGAGAAAAGCCTCTAGCGAGTTCTTAGCGGCCCGTACCCCAAACCGACACAGGTGGTCAGGTAGAGAATACCGAGGCGATCGGGTGAACTGTGGTTAAGGAACTCGGCAAATTGCCCCCGTAACTTAGGGAGAAGGGGGGCCGGAGACGTGAAGCCCCTTGCGGGTGGAGCGTTGTATGGCCGCAGAGAGCAGGGGGAAGCGACTGTTTACTAAAAACACAGGTCCATGCGAAGAAGTAATTCGATGTATATGGACTGACGCCTGCCCGGTGCTGGAACGTTAAGGGGACCTGTTAGCTCTTCGGGGCGAAGCGGAGAACTTAAGCGCCAGTAAACGGCGGTGGTAACTATAACCATCCTAAGGTAGCGAAATTCCTTGTCGGGTAAGTTCCGACCTGCACGAATGGCGTAACGACTTCCCCACTGTCTCAACCACAGGCCCGGCGAAATTGCAGTACGAGTAAAGATGCTCGTTACGCGCGGCAGGACGGAAAGACCCCGGGACCTTTACTATAGCTTGACATTGGTATCTGAATTAGCTTGTGTAGGATAGGTGGGAGCCGGTGAAGCTCATACGCCAGTATGGGTGGAGGCATTGTTGAAATACCACTCTGGTTGATTTGGGTATCTAACTTCGGACCGTTATCCGGTTCAGGGACAGTGTCTGGTGGGTAGTTTAACTGGGGCGGTTGCCTCCTAAAGGGTAACGGAGGCGCCCAAAGGTTCCCTCAGCCTGGTTGGCAATCAGGTGTTGAGTGCAAGTGCACAAGGGAGCTTGACTGTGAGACTGACGGGTCGAGCAGGGACGAAAGTCGGGACTAGTGATCCGGCACTGGCATGTGGAAGCGGTGTCGCTCAACGGATAAAAGGTACCCCGGGGATAACAGGCTGATCTTCCCCAAGAGTCCATATCGACGGGATGGTTTGGCACCTCGATGTCGGCTCGTCGCATCCTGGGGCTGTAGCAGGTCCCAAGGGTTGGGCTGTTCGCCCATTAAAGCGGTACGCGAGCTGGGTTTAGAACGTCGTGAGACAGTTCGGTCCCTATCCGCCGTGCGCGTAGGATACTTGAGAAGGGCTGTCCCTAGTACGAGAGGACCGGGACGGACGAACCTCTGGTGTGCCAGTTGTTCCGCCAGGGGCATGGCTGGTTGGCTACGTTCGGAAGGGATAACCGCTGAAAGCATCTAAGCGGGAAGCTCGCTTCAAGATGAGGTATCCCACCCCTCTTTGAGGGGGTAAGGCCCCCAGTTAGACGACTGGGTTGATAGGCCGGAGATGTAAGCTCGGTAACGGGTTGAGTTGACCGGTACTAATAGGCCGAGGACTTGATTATCGAAGATGCTACGCGTCCACTGTGCAACTCCCGGCAAACGAACAGCAGACCAGTGTTGGTGTTGTTTGATATGTCGATAGTGTTACGGCGGTCATGGCGGAGGGGAAACGCCCGGTTACATTCCGAACCCGGTAGCTAAGCCTTCCAGCGCCGATGGTACTGCACTCGGGAGGGTGTGGGAGAGTAGGACACCGCCGGAC
>NZ_JBICUP010000106.1:0-4912 GCF_043198215.1 Micromonospora sp. NPDC048830 | reverse complement strand
TCGACAGCGGACTGTCCAACGCCCGCATCGAGGCCAACAACGTCCACCTGCGCGTGCTGACCCGCCAGGCCTACGGCTACCACAGCGCCAAAGCGCTGATCACCATGGCCAACCTCCGCCGCGGCGGCCTCTGCCCACCACTACCCGGACGATCATGAACCCGACCCACGAGAACGGCAGTAGACCCCGTATTCGGCTCCTACCGCCGCGAACCACAGCGCGATCCGTGTCGGGTCCCTGAGAGAGTCGGGCAGGTATGCCGGGAGGATGGCCGCGCACACCAGGAGCGCAACCGCGACGATCATCGGCCTCGCCATCCGGAACAGTCGTCCTTTCAGGCGGGTTCCGGCGGCGCTTATCCAGAACAACATCAGGTGCAGAACCCGGATGCCGGCGTAGCAGCCGGCAATCAACAGTGGTTCCGACACTTCGCCGCGCCTGGCGCCGAACGCCCCTGGAATGGCGAGTGCGAACACGAACACAACCGCCATCGCGGCGAACATGACAACCGGTGCGCCTCCCTCGCCGGGTTGCACACGGTTCGCGACGAGGGTGTGCGAGCACCAGGCACGCCATAGCAGCATCAGCGCCAGTAGGGCCTCGAAGAGACCCCAGCCGGTGATATGCGTGGATGCCGTTCGGGCAATGCTGAAGAACGCGAACACGAAGACCAGGTCGAAGAAGATCTCGAGCCGATCCGCCCGGCTGCCCCCGCGTGTCCGTACGTGTATCGGTCCGAACGAGGACGTCTCGCGCTTGCCCACCGGGCTCACCCCTCCGCTACAGGCAGAGTCCCTGCGGAATATACTATTTACCCCGATAAGGAAGGATCGCCTGTCTTGAACCTCGCATGCCGTTCGACTCGATGGGGAGTCGGCCCGTGAGGACCAATGGCCGGAGATCCGGTGGCCACCGGCATGTCCCGGCCGGGCGGACCGCTGCCGTTCAACCACGCCGGGCGCGCGGGAAGCGGCCCTGGTTGCCGCGCGGCCGGGAAGCGGCCGGTGAGACATCCGGTCGCGGGTGCCGGTTGTCGTTGCGGCCCTGTCGTTTCCAGCCCCGGCCAGCGTTGATCGGCTCGGCGCCGTGTCCGACGGCCCCGCCGTGGTGGTCCTCGCCCGCCGCCACGCTCTCGCTCCCCCTTCGCGCCTGGCCTGTGCTCGATTCCATCTGGTTCGTCGAGCCGGGAGGGCAACGCTACTTCGAGCAGAGCAAACCCCTCTTGAGCCTCTCCCCGCTCTGGGGCGACGCCCGGGACTGCGCAGGCCAAATGAGAGCCACACGACCAGCGTGGGCAGCCGATGAGAGAGCGACAGCCCGGGCGCCTCAACCGAAGCCTGGCCGGGCCACGGTCGTACGTCAATGGAACAAGTAGCCGATGAGCGGAGTCACTATGGGATCCGGAGTCCCCGGCTGACGTGGTCATCTTCCGGATGGTGGACGGCCGGGCGGCGATACGGCCTCTACCTCGATCCCGTGGAGGCCGGCCGAAACCTGAGAATGGCCGGGCTCGCGTACTATAAGTCGGTGACAGGACCGCTCGAGGTTTCGATCCGGGTCGATGATCAAGGCTCCCTTTACCGCTGGCTGATGCTCGATCCCGAGGTACGGCGGGATGCCACGGTGACGCTGACCCCCGCGCCCCCGAAGGCCGGCGAGATGGGCGGTGCCCTCGACGTCATCAACGTGGTGCTCAGCAACGGCATCGCCATCGGCAGCCTACTCGTCGCCGTGTCCTCCTGGCGGGAGTCCCGGCCCCGGCCGCCGGTGACCCGGATCGAACGCGATGGCATCAGCATCGCCATTGAGGACGCCTCGCCGGAAACCGTACGCCGGGTCGTCGAAGCGCTCATCGACCGGCCGGCGGACCCTGGCGATGGCACTCTCTGATCCGGACGCCTCCCGGGCCGTCCTGATCGGCGTCCATTCCTACACCAGGCTGCCGGATCTGCCGGCGGTCGAGCACAACCTGACCGATCTGCACGCGGCCCTCACCGACGACGAGACCTGGGGCCTGCCCGACGAGCACTGCCGCGTCGTCGACCAGCCCCGCGACGCCGAGGAGATCCTCGAAGCTGTGATCGAGGCGGGCCGTCAGGCGACGGACACCCTGCTCGTCTACTACGCCGGCCACGGCCTCACCGACCCCGACAGCGATGAACTCCATCTCACGTTGCCAGGCTCCAACCCCGTGCTCAGCGCGACGGCCCTCAGGTTCGAGTATTTCCGGCGAGCGATACGGAACCCCCAGATCCGCGCACCCCGCAAGGTGGTGATCCTCGACTGCTGTTACAGCGGCCGCGCCCTCGAGGGCGGCATGGGCACCGACAGGGCCAACCAGACCGTGACCGAGGGGAGTCACGTTCTGACCGCCTCCGACGCTACGAAGAGGGCCTGGTCACCGCCGGGCGAGACGCATACCGCCTTCACCGGGGAGATCCTCCGGGTGCTCACCGAGGGCATTCCCGACGGGCCGGAACTGCTGAGCACCGACGCCATCTACCGGCACGTCTACACGGAACTACGGGCCAAGGACCGTCCGCTGCCCCAGCAGGCAAACCGCAACGCCGGCGGCGACATCCTCATCGCCCGCAACCGCGCCCTGTCCGGCACGCCGCTGCTGCCACGCCCGCACAAAGGCCCCAAGATCCCGGCCCGCATCGTGCTCTACCTGGCCATCGTGGTCACGCTGGCTGCAGCCGCCGCGATCTCCTGGCATACGTGGAACGCAGCGAAACTGGGTAACACCGCGCTGCCGCACGCCGTGCAGAATTGCCGCACCGCCGATACGGCGCCAGCCGGCGCTGCCGCCGCCTACTCCTGCCAGGACCGCAGCGGCCGCCCCGCCGCCGTGGCCGTCTACCCGGACCGTGCCACCCTCGATGGCGCCTACGAGAAGACGCTCGACGGTGCCGAGGGCACCCGAAGCACCGGTGACTGCGCGACGGAAGAGAACGCCGAACACCGCTACCCGGTCACGGGCACCGCCGAGGGACGGGTGCTGTGCTTTAGCCGCAACGCCAGCACGTTCATGGTGTGGACCGACGAGAACGCACTCGCCCTCGTCCGAATCGAAGCGCCAGCGGCGGAGTTGAGAGCGCTGCGGGATTCCTGGAGCCGGCTGGTAGCAACCCCGCCGCCGTTCGCGACCGCTGATGAGAGGAAGCTGATCGACCTGCCCGTGGCCACCGAATGTGCCCGGGCCGCTGTCAGCGAACTGGACGACTTCCCCGGCGCGGTCGCCGCGGTCACCTGCGCCGGAACGGGCGGGGCCGGCGCGCAGTCCGTCACCTACTTCCAGTTCGACTCGACGGCAAAGCTACAGCAGACGATGAACGACCACCTTCCCGACGACCGCGACCCCACCTCGGTCGGCTGCGAGGATGGCAAGGCACCGAAGTTCACCGGTGGCCGCCGCTACGACGTACGCGGAGTCTTCCTCGGGGTGTTGTTGTGCCACCCTGCCGTCGATGGCAACCTGGTTGTCGAATGGAGCGTCGAACCCCTACTCGTGGCCGGCCGCGCCATCGGCAGCGACGCTACCTCCCTGGCCGACTGGTGGCGCGCCGACCGGGGCCCGCCGATCGACACGGTCGTGCAGGCGGTCAACCGCCGCGACGCGTTCCCCAACGCCGCCGAACGCGCGCTGCTCGAGCGGATCCCCGCACCGTCGAGGCGGAACTGCATGCGCCCGTCGGGGGAATTCCGCACCGAACACGTGGGCACCTACCCCGTCACCGCAGGCGTGGTGTGCGGCCCGACCACCGCGCCTGCGATCGTCTTCTACTACCAGTTCGAGAACAAGAAGGATCTAACCGACAACTACAACCCCTCCCTCGGTCCGCCCGGAAACTGCACCGCCTCCACCACCAAGGTCACCGGCGAAGCGGCCTACTCACGCGGCGGCACCACCGGCAGACTGAGATGCGAAGATCGAGAGGGCTATCTGGCCCGGTTCTGGACAGATGAACGGCGGCTCATCTACGGGCTGGCCTTTCAGGGCAGGGACGCACGAGCCATGTCGGACTGGTGGGAGCACGACGCCGGCCCGCTCTGAGCCCGGTCACCCACGAACCGTGCCACCCACCTCCAAGGCCCCGTCCCCGCTTTCCGCCCCCTGGGTCTGCCCCGCCACCGATCCGTCAAAGATCACGATGAGCTCGGCGTGGCCGCCGCCATGCTTCAACGTTAGATTCCACCGATGCTGCTTACCGTCGGCAGGGACCTCCACGACCTTGCGCCATGGCAGCGAAGCCGGCCGCTCGGTGCTCTTCTCGCCATCGAACTCATAGATGATCGAGACGACGTCGGCATCTCCTCTGGCACTGAACACCAGACTGTGCGGCACCTGCAACGCCACCGACGGCGACGGCGTCCCGGGCGACGGCGAAACCACCACTCCCGGCAACGACGAGGCTTGGTCGTTCGGCCCCACGCCGCCGCCGCACCCAGCGACAAGGGCAATCATCAATACGCTTTTCGCGATGATCCCGTAAACATGAGGTCGCATTCCGTGACTGTAGGGCCTGAACACTCCAGATTCAATCTCCCCTATCTGGGTGACGCCGACACCGGCGAAGACCATCGGTAAGCGCCAGCGCAGGCGGCGCTGTTGCGTTGGCGGATCGGTGGACACGCCGAGCCGCGTCACCGGGCACTGTCAGATGGCTCCGGCCAGTTCCGTAAACGCGGCGGCCACCCGCAGACCGGGCTGGACGTCAGCGGCGAGTTCGTAATGTCCGCGTCGGAGGTTCTGAACAGGCTGTACGGTGCCAATACCTGTCGCACCTGCAGTGAGCTGGGGCTTCATGGGAACGAGGCACCTTCGTGGTCATGGTCTTCCAGCTGATCTATCTGGTCGCGATCCGCCTGTTCGACGCTCTGCTCCTCGCGGCTCGCAGCGACCGCGCGG
>NZ_JBICUP010000105.1:0-5040 GCF_043198215.1 Micromonospora sp. NPDC048830 | reverse complement strand
ATCAGGCGGCCACGAGCCGCCACCAGACGCAGCCCGTCCTCCAGCGACAACACCCCCGCCACACACGCCGCGACCAGTTCACCCACGCTGTGGCCGAGTACCACGTCCGGGCGCACACCCCAGTGCCGCCACAGACACGCCAGCGCCCACTCCACCGCGAACAACACCGGCTGCGTAAACCCGGTCTGCTCCAACACCTTCCCGGCGCCTTCACTCATGTCCGACGGCGGGAACAACACCTCCAACAGCGGCCGCTCCAACTCACCCGCCAACAGTTCCGCGCACCGGTCCAACTCGGACCGGAAGACCGGCTCCGACTCGTACAGCGAACGGGCCATCCCCACCCACTGCGAACCCTGACCCGTGAACAACCACCCCACCCGCGGGCGCCGGCCCACACCGGCCACACCCTCAACCACCAGACGGTGCTGCTCACCGGCCAACCAACCCCGCAACCGGGCGACCGCCTCGGACGCGTCCGACGCCACCACCGCCAGCCGGCACGCAAAGTGGCTGCGCGTCACCGCCGCCGCGGCACATGCCACCGCGAACTCGGGGGCCTCCACCGACTCCAGCAACTCCACATACCGGCCCGCCAACACCCGCAACGCACCCACGTCACGCGCCGACAACACCAACACGTGCTCCGGACGCTCCGCCGCCACCGCCGCCGGCACAGGCTCCGGGGCCTCACCCACGATCACGTGCGCGTTCGTCCCGCTCATCCCGAACGAGCTGAGGCCGGCGACGCGGGGCTTTTCGCCGCGGGGCCAGGGCGTGGGCGCCGTGGGGACCTGGATCGGCAGGTCGTCCCAGGGGATGTGCGGGTTCGGCGTACGCAGGTGCAGGTGCGCCGGCACCTGCTCGTGCCGCAACGCCAGCACCAGCTTGATCAGGCCCGCCATGCCGGCGGCTGCCTCCAGGTGCCCGATGTTCGTCTTGACCGAGCCGACCAGCACGGGCCGGTCGGCGGGCCGCCCCGCGCCGAGCACCGAGGAGAGCGCGCGCACCTCGATCGGGTCGCCGAGGGCGGTGCCGGTGCCGTGCGCCTCGACGTAGTCCACCTCGCCCGGCTCGACACCCGCGTCCGCCAGCGCCGACCGGATCAACTCCTGCTGCGCCAGCCCGTTCGGCACGGTCAGCCCGCCGCTCGGGCCGTCGTGGTTGACCGCCGAGCCCCGCACCACCGCGAGCACCCGGTCACCGTCGCGCTGGGCGTCCGACAGCCGCTTCAACACGACCACGCCGCAGCCCTCGCCGCGGCCGTAACCGTCGGCGGACGCGTCGAACGTCTTGCACCGGCCGTCCACGGCCAGGGCCCGCATCTTCGACAGCGTGATGAACGCGTCGGGCGCCAGCATGGCGTTGACGCCGCCGACCAGGGCGAGGTTGCACTCGCCCGCGCGCAGGCTCCGGCTGGCGAGGTGCAGCGCGACCAGGGACGAGGAGCAGGCGGTGGTGACCGCCATGCTCGGGCCCTGCAGGCCCAGCAGGTACGACAGCCGCCCGGCCGGGAAGCTCAGGTCGTTGCCCGTGCCGGCGTAGAGGTCGAGCTGGCCGGGGTCTCCCGCGCCCGTCTGCAACTGGAGGTAGTCGTTGGTCATGATGCCGACGAAGACGCCGGTCGGGGTGCGGTGCAGCCGCTCGGGCACCTGCCCGGCGTGCTCCAGCGCCTCCCAGGAGACCTCGAGCAGCATCCGCTGCTGCGGGTCGAGGCTGGCGGCCTCCCGGGGGGCGATGCCGAAGAAGGCCGGGTCGAACTGGTCGATGCCGTCGACGAAGTGCCCCTGGCGGGTGTACATCTTCCCGGGCCGGTCCGGGTCCGGGTCGTGGAAGTCCGCCAGGTCCCAGCGCTCGCGCGGCACCTCGCCCGACGCGTCCACGCCGTCGTGCAGCACCCGCCAGAAGGAGGCCAGGTCGTCGCCGCCGCCCGGGAAGCGGCAGCTCGCCCCGATGATGGCGATCGGCTCGTGCTGGGTACGCCGCGCCTCGTCGAGCTCGGCTTCCAGCTCCTCGATGGCGACGAGTGCGCGCAGGAGCGCCGGCTGCTGGTCTCCGCGCGTCGAGTCTTCGGTCATTTCCTTCTCCGCTGAGCGAGGGATGCGAGCTTCTGCGCCAACAGGTCCTCCAGGTCGTCCTCGGAGAGGTCCCTGAGGCGTTCGGCGGTGTCCGTTCTGGTGGGCGGGGCTTCCGGTTCCGGTTCCTCCGCCACGCTCGTGTCCAGGGCGAGGACGTCCTGCGCCAGGTAGTCCGTGAGCGATTCGACCGTCGGGTACTCGAAGACCACGGTCGACGGGAGGGGCTGCCCGAGCTGGCTCTGCAGGACGTTCTTCAGTTCGATCGCCATCAACGAGTCCAGGCCGATCTCGAAGAGCTTCTGCAGCGGCTCCAGGTGGTGCGTCGCCGGCAGGCCCAGCACCGCGAGCACCTGCCCGCGTACGTGGTCGAGCAGCAACTCGCGGCGGGCCTGCGGCGGGGCGGCGCGGAGCCGCTCGGCCAGCCCGGGGCCCTCGGCCGACGGGGCGGCCTGCTGCTCCCCGGTACGCAGGTTCCGGGCCAGTTCCCGCAGCAGCGTCGGCTCCTCGCCGGGGGCGTAGCGCCGCAGGTACACGGACCAGGTGACCGGCAGGACGCCGATCTGGGCCGGGTCGATACGCAGGATCTGGTCCAGCGCGTCGACGCCCTGCTCCGGGGTGATCCCCCCGATGCCCTGGGCCGCCCACCGTCCCTCGCTCTGCCCCGCCCGGGCGGCCATGCCGGCCTCGGTCCACGGACCCCAGTTGACGCTGACCGCCGGCAGGCCCTGGGCCCTGCGGTGGTGGGCGAGCCCGTCGAGGAAGGCGTTCGCGGCGGCGTAGTTGGCCTGGCCGGTGGAGCCGAGCAGCGACGCCGCCGACGAGAAGAGGACGAAGAAGTCCAGCGGCAGGTCGCGGGTCAGCCGGTGCAGGTTCCAGCCGCCGGCCACCTTGGGGGCCAGCACCCGGGCGAAGTCCGGCCAGGGCTGCTGGAGCAGCACGCCGTCGTGCAGCACGCCTGCGGCGTGGACCACGCCGCGCAGCGGTCGCGAGCCGGGGATCTCAGCGATCAGGCGTTCGAGGTCGTCGGCCCGCGCGACGTCCGCCGGGGCGGCGGTGACCTCCGCCCCGGAGCGGCGCAGGTCGTCGAGGACGGCGGCGGCCTCGCCCGTCGGCTCGCGCCGCCCGAGGAGGACCAGGTGCCGGGCGCCGCGCCCGACCAGCCAGCGCGCGACCGTCAGGCCGAGCGCGCCCAGGCCGCCCGTGATCAGGTACGTCCCGTCGGCGTCGACGGTCACTCCCGCGCCGGTGGCCGGCGGGGCCTGCCGGGGGACGAGCCGGGCGACGGTACGCCGTCCACCGCGCACCGCGACCCGTTCCCCGGCCGGGGGCGCGAGGAGTTCGTCCGCGAGCGTGGTCGCCGCGTCCGGGTCACCGGCCTCCGGGTCGAGGTCGACCTGTCCACCCCACAGCTCCGGGTGCTCCAGTTCGACCACGTTGCCCAGGCCCCACAGCGGCGTCTGGGCGACGGCGACCGACGCCTGCGGGCCCGGCGCACACGCCCCGCGGGTGACCAGGTGCAGCTTCGGCGTGGCGACCCCCTCCAGGCCCGCCAGGCCCCGGACGAGGTGCAGCGCTCCGCGGAGCAGCAGCGTCTGCGCGGCGTCGAGGTCGGGCAGGTCCGGCTCGGGTCCGGCCGCGGTCAGGCCCCACAGCAGGACGGCGCCACGGAACGGGACGTCCGCACCGGCGGCGACGGCGGCGAGCAGCTCGGCGACCTGCGTCGGCTCCGCCGGGTCGAGCTGCCAGGTCCGGTCGTCCAGGCGCGCCAGGGACGGACCGGGGTGGGCGACGACCACCTCGTGCCCGCGGGCGCGCAGCTGATCGGCCAGCGCCGCCCCGAGGCCCGTCCGGTCGGCGCAGAGGAGCCACCGCCCGTCGGGGGCCTCGGCCACGGGCGCCGGCAGCGGCTGGGGCTGCCAGACGACCTCGTGGAGCAGGCCCGGGGTGCGGGACTGCCCGGCGCGGAGCAGCGCGGACCGTTCGGCGCGCTTGAGGCGCAGGCCCTGGCACTCGGCCACGACGCGGCCGTCGTCGTCGATCAGCCACACGTCGGCCGTCAACGTCTCGTCGGCGGCGTCGGTGCCGGGCCGCAGCCGGGCGTGGCCCCAGATCCGTCCGCCGGTGGCCCCGTACAGCCGGAACCGGTCCAGGCCGAGCGGCACGTACACGGTGAACTGGCGATCGATGGCCGGCAGCGCCGCGCCGACGATCTGGAAGCTGGCGTCGATCAGGCCGGGGTGGAGCGCGTACCGCTCCTGCCGGTCGGTGTCCTCCGCCGCCCGCATCTGGCAGAGCGCCTCGCCGTCGCGCCGCCAGATGCGGCTCTGCCAGCGGAATCCGGACTCCAGTTCGAGGCCGTTCCGCCAGCCCGTCTCGTAGAACCAGTCGACGTGGTCGGGGTCGGGTACGCAGCGCTCCTGGATCGCCGCGGGCGTCTCGTGCCGATCCGGGTCGCCGGCGTCGACGCGCAGGGCACCGGTCGCGTGTGTCGTCCACGTTTGCTCGTCGGCGTCGCGGCTCACCAGGTGGACCGGCGGCTCCTGGCCGTCGGACTCCCCGAGGACCACCTGCACGACCCGGGCCTGCCGTTCGCCGAGCAGCATCGGTTGCGGGAAGACGACGTCCGTGAGCGCCGGCGACGCGGCCCGCGTCTCGGCTGCCGCGGCCAGCATCACCAGGTGGTGCGCGCCGGGCACCACGATCTGGTCGTAGATGCGGTGCTCGGTCAGGAGCGGGTGGGTCTCGGGGTGCAGCACCGTCTCGAACACGGTGCCGGTGAGCGCGGGCGAGGAGAGGGTCCGACCGAGCAGCGGGTGCCCGTCCTCGTGCGCCGGGAGGGTCAGGGCCTGCCGCGAGGCTGCCGGCGACCAGTAGCGCTGGCGTTGGAACGGGTACGTCGGCAGGCCGACCGCCCCGGCCGGCACCGGCCCGACGATCGCCGCCCAGTCCAGCTCCACACCCC
>NZ_JBICUP010000104.1:0-5057 GCF_043198215.1 Micromonospora sp. NPDC048830 | reverse complement strand
GGAGTGACTCACCTCAATACCGGAACTCCGCTTCTGTTTGCCTGAGCGACACACCCCTCGACAGCCGCCACAACGCCTTAACCGAGCGACGTTGCGTCTAGTCGAGTTCCGGCAGCGTGGCCTTGCCGTTGTCAACGAAGGCGAAGGTCGTGTCCGGCCCCCCGTCACCCGCGGGCTGGGCCACCAGACCGCTGCTGGCGATGGTCCGCAGGTGGACACCGCCGTCACCACGGATCTCGTACGTCGGGCGGCCCTGCTTGTCCGTGGCCCGCATCCGCTCCAGCGTGAAGAGCTGCCCGGCCGCAGACGTGTCGCAACCGGCCGCCACGACGGTGGTCGGGCTGGTGCCGTTGTCCCGCAGGCCCATGCAGAAGGACTCACCGCCGCTGCCGGCCTTCGCCGTCTTGATCTGATGCCGGCCGCCGCCCACCGGGTCGAGGACGAACAGGGAGTACTCCGCCGAACCGTCGGTCAGGTTGAGCCGCCCCTTGTCGTCGACGGCCAGGATCGACTCGAACGAACCGACCGGTGCGATGACGACCTGACGTTCACCCCGCAGGATGGCCCCATCTCCACCGCCGCCACCTCCCGTCGTTGGCGAACCGGTGGTCGCCGACGGCGTGGCCTGCGGGTCGCCGGCCGGGGCACTTGACGTCGGGCCGGTCGACGATGCCGCCGGCTCTCCGTCCGGGTCGGCGGCGCAGGCCTGCTGGGTCAGCAGCAGGCCAGCGCAGAGCGCCACCATCCTGCCGCCACGGATAGAATGGGCGGTCGAGCCTTGCATCTGTGGTGCCTCCTCGATCAGCGGGAGCCGCCTGGTTCAACGGCACGTCGTCGGACATTCCGTACACGTATGCAACGGTTCCACACCCGGTGGAGTTCATCCACCAGCCGATTCCCGCAGACCCCGCGTCGTCGGCGGCGATACCCGCGCGTCGCGTTGCACGGTCGGGCGGGACATGCCGCACGGGATCGGGGTGGGTCGACGATCCAGTGGTTGTCGAGCCAGAAGTCGGTGTCGCGGGCCAGGTCCCGGATCGTTTCTTGATCAGCGGCAGCGCCGCGCGTAGCCGCTTTGCTGTAGCCCGGCCGCTGCGGCAGGTACGGGAACATGCCGCGCAGATGGATCCGGGCGTAGCGGATCCAGTGTGCCTCCGAGGGGGCGTCGAGCAGGACCTGGGCCACGGCCAGGCAGACCAGTTCGGAGTCGGTCAGCAGCGGTGGTCTGCCCCGCCACCGGGGCGTCCGGATGGTGTCGTCGATCTTCGCGAGAGTGCGGTCAAGAGGGTGTCGAGGTCTTGCGTCACAACATGATCATCGACGCCCTCTCTTCATGCCCAGACATCGACCCCTGACATCGGAACTACTCGACTAGGAGCGCGCCCGGCCGTGAGAACGGTCGCCTTCCAGTCGCCCGGGCGACTGGAAGGCGACCTGCGGTCGCTCAGCCGAGCGGGGCGGCCTCGACCACGGTGACCTCGATGTCGGCGCCGAACAGCCCGAGCAGGATGTCCCGGATCGAGTCGCGCATCGCCGCGCACGCCACCGGGTCGATCAGGCTGGCCAGGGAGGCGATGCCCAGGTCGAACCGGCTCTCGAACTCGACCCGCACCCCTTCGTCGACCTCGACGACCAGCCAGGAGCCGGTGAACGTCGCGAAGTCGCCCTTGGTCTGTTCGAAGTCGATCCGGCGGTTGACCGCGTCGATCTCGTCGCGTTCGGTCCAGACCAGGATGCCCCGGCGGAAGTTCACCTCCCACGTGGACTCCACCTGGGTCGGGCTGATCCGGGTCACCCCGACCGTCCGTACGGTGTCGGTGAACTCCGGGTACGCGGCGAAGTCGGCCAACCGGTCGAACGACTCCTTGGCGTCTGCCCTGGGCAGCAGGGCGTGCACGATGACCGAGCACTGCATCGCAGGCGGCCTCCTCAGCTCGGGTTGAGGATCACTGTCGCAACCCCCGGATCAGGTGACGCAGGCTGACCCGCCACGCGTCCTCGGCCTGCGCCGGGGTCATCGCGTCCGGTCCGCCGGGAATCGTGCCGAACGACGTCGGCAGCAGCTCGGGGATGATGACCAGCCCGCAGACGGCCACCACACCGTCCAGCCGCGCCAGATCCTCGGGGGGGAGGACGTCCGCGAACGCCGGCCGCACCAGCCGGTCCACGATGGACGGGTCCGCGATCCGGCCGTCGGGCAGGTCCATGCCGCACTCGCGGGCGGTCTCCGTCACCAGGTCGAGGTAGCGCTCCACCGGGATGCCGGCGGGCCCGGCGGTCAGCCAGTAGTCGCCCTTGCGCAGGTCGGCGTCGAGCACCGCGCGGATCGCCTGCGCGACCATGTCCTGCGGCACGAGGTCGAAGAACGTGCCGGGGTGCGCCGGGATGAACGGCAGCTTCCCGGTCACCAGGTACTCGGCGAGCTGGTGCACTCCCTGGGGCTGCCGGATGACGCCGGTGCGGGAGTCGCCGATGACGATGGCCGGCCGGACGATCACCGCGTCGATGCCGCTGTCGCGGACCAGCCGCTCGCCGAGGTACTTCGACGTCACGTACTCGTCGGTCCGCGCGGCCACCTTCTCGGTGCCCAGCCTGGTGCCGCCGCCGGCCCGGCCGTACCGGGACACGTAGGCGGTGCTGACGTGGACCAGGGTCGCGTCCGCCTCGGCGGCGAACTCGACGACCCGGCCGAGACCCTCGATGTTGAGTCGGTCGACCTCCGCCTGGTCGGCGGAGAAGTTGACGATGGCGGCCGAGTGGACCACCGCGTCGACCTCGGCACACAGCTCGCGGTAGGCGCGGCGGTCGAGCCCGAGTGAGGGGGCGTGCAGGTCCAGCCTGACGACCCGGTTCGAGCCGCCCGGCAGCCGCCGGTGGGCCGCGGCGATCACGTCGTGCCCGGAGAGCTCGGCCAGCACGGCGGTGCCCACGACGCCGCTGGCCCCGGTGACCAGGACCGTACGCCGGGTCATGCGGCCGAGTCGCTTCCCGGGGGGAAACGCGCGGCCAGGGCGGCGCAGGCCCGCCCGACCGAGGCGACCAGCCGCGCCTCCTCGTCCGGCGTCATCGTGGCGGGCGGGGTCAGCCGCAGCACGGGGTGCGCGTTCATCGAGTGGTTGACGACCACGTCGTTGTCGAGCAGGTCCATCAGGAACTCCGCGGCGTGCATGCCGGAGCGGAACTCCACGCCGATGAGCAGCCCGGCGCCGCGTACCTCGGCCACCAGGTGCCCGATCGACCGTACCGTCGTCTCGGTGAGCGCCGCGAGCAGCCGCGCGCCCAGCTCGGCCGCCCGGTCGACCAGCTTCTCCTCCCGGATCACCCCGACCGTCGCGCGGACCGCGGCCGTCGCGAGGGGGTTCGCGGAGAACGTGGACGTGTGCAGGTAGGGGTCCTTGTCGAACGGCGCGAACGCCTCCTCGGTCGCCAGGGTCGCCGCGACCGGCACCAGCCCGCCGCTGAGCGCCTTGCCGACCAGCAGGACGTCCGGCCGTACGCCGTCGCGGTCCGCGCCCCACCACGTCCCGAGCCGCCCCAGCCCGGTCATCACCTCGTCCAGGACGAGCATCGCCCCCCGGTCGCGGCACAGCGCCTCGACCGCCTTCAGGTAGCCGGGCTCGGGGATGATCACCCCGCCCTCGCTCTGCACCGGCTCCACGACCACGCAGACGTCGCGGTCGACGACGGCGGTCAACTCGTCCAGGTCGCCGAACCCGACGTGGGCGACGTCGGGCAGCAGCGGGCGGAACGGATCCTGGTAGAGCGACCGCGCGGTGAGCGACAGCGCGCCGACCGTCTTGCCGTGGTAGCCGCTGTGCATGGAGACCAGCCGGTGCCGCCCGTTCGCCCGGGCGATCTTGATCGCGGTCTCCACCGCCTCCGCGCCCGAGTTGGAGAAGTGCACCTTGACCAGCCCCTCCGGCGCCACCGAGGTCAACGCCTCGGCGGCCCGGGCGGCGGGCTCGTTCAGCAGCACCCGGGTGGACAGGGCCTGCCGTTCGAGCTGGTCGCGCACCGCTGCGAGCACGACCGGATGCCCGGCGCCGACGAAGAACACGCCGTAGCCGGCGCAGTTGAGCAGTTGGCGGCCGTCCGCGGTGTGCACCACCGCGCCGGTGGCGCCGACCTCCAGCGGGGTGTGGAGCATGGCGGCAACCCGCCCCAGCCCCTCGCCCAGATGGCGGCGGTAGAGATCGAAGACACCGGAGGACACGGCGGAAGTCTGCCCGAACGACAACGGTCGAACAAGGGTCTACTCAGGACAGTGGTCGATGACCGAACAGCCGACCCGGCGAGCATTGCTGCGGGCGATGGCCTTGCTCTAGGGTGCCGGCGTGGACACGTACAGCGAGATCATCTATTCCGTCTCCGACCGGATCGCCACGGTCTCGCTCAACCGTCCCGAGGCGCGTAACGGCTACACGCTACGGATGGCCGACGAGCTCGCGCACGCGTTCGACCGCGCCGACCGCGACGACGACGTCCGGGTCGTCGTCCTCACCGGCACGGGCGAGCACTTCTGCGCCGGCCTGGACATGTCCGTGACGGAGTGCGACACCCCCGACGACCCCGACGCCGAGTGGGTGGAACCCGCGGGCCGCTGCTCGATGCGGATCTTCGCGATGAACAAGCCGGTCATCGCCGCGATCCGGGGCGCGGCCGTCGGCGCGGGCGCCACCATCATCCTGCCGGCCGACTACCGCCTCGCCGCCACCGACGCCCGATTCGGGTACGTCTTCAGCCGGCGTGGCATCTACGCCGAGGGCGCGTCCACCTGGTTCCTTCCGCGCCTGGTCGGGATGGGCTGCGCGCTCGACTGGATGATCAGCGGGCGGGCGTTCGACGCCGCCGAGGCGCTCTCCGCCGGCCTGGTGCACAGCGTCCACGAGCCGGAGCAACTGCTCGACAAGGCGTACCAGCTCGCGCGCACCATCATCGCCACCACCGCGCCCGTGTCCGTGGCGGTCATCGAATGTCTTCCGTGGAAACCCCCGGCTTTAGCCGTGGGGAGGAAACGGAACCCCTGCGGAGCAGGTCAGGGATAGCCCATTCGCCGC
>NZ_JBICUP010000103.1:0-5242 GCF_043198215.1 Micromonospora sp. NPDC048830 | reverse complement strand
CGCAGCCGATCACCACGACCGGCACCGACCCCAGCGCCATCCTGCTCGCCTCCACCACCCCACCCCGCGGCCCGTCCCACGCCATGCAGGCGGAGACCACCTCCCCCTCTGACGCTCCGCCCGGCGATCGGCCGTCCGGTGCGGAAGGTGACCCGTCTGGTGGCGGCCCGACGCTTTCTGCCCCGTCCCCCGCATACGATCTGGCAGAGGGCGATATCGGGACACCAACGCAATGGGATCTCCCGGATTTCCTGCGGACGGAGACCGGCGGAGCGGGCGGGTTCCCGGGCTCGCCGGCAGCGCCTGAATCTTTGCCCGAGGGGTCAGGGGTGCCACTGGCGCTTGGCTCGGAGTCGCCGCGGTCGGAGTCGCCGCGGTCGGAGTCGGGAACTGAGCCGACCCCGAAGCGTCAGCGTCTAGATGATGGGCCGGCAGAGCAGCCTGATCATGACCTGGTTTTTACCGACGCTGACCCGCCATTGTTCGAGGTGCCGGAATCATGGGATGTCGAGCTGGGGACGGAGACCGGCGGAGCGGGCGGGTTCCCGGGCTCGTCGCCAGCGCTGGCGCCGGTGCCTGAATTTTCGACGGAGGGGCCAGGGGCGCCACTGGCGCCTGGGTCGGCGTTGCCGCCGCCAGAGGACGATGCGCCGCCGGCCGGGTTCGAGGACTGGATGTCGTCAGGGATGGATCCGTCGGCATTCATCATGGGGTTGCCGTCGGAGAACCGCGCGCCGGACGATGCGGTCGGGTTCCCGGGCTCGCCGGCAGCGCCGACGCCGGCGCCTGAATCTTTGCCCGATGAGCCAGGGACGCCACCGGCGCGTGGCTCGGCGTTGCCGTCGACGGACGGTGCGCCGGTCGGCTTCCCGGGCTCGCCGGCAGCGCTGGCGCCGGCGGATGGCTCGGCGGTGCCGCTGGCGGAGGTCGATGTCGCGTCGGGCTTGGCCCAGAAGGTGGACGCGGCGATCACCGCGTTGTCGGCCGTGGTGCCCAGGAAACGCTTCGAGGAGTGGGCGCTCGAGGTGTTCGACGTCGACTCTCGGGAGTTCGGCGTGGGGGGCGGGCCCTTCCTTCAGCAGGTGTTGGACGCCTACGGGGAACAGTTGGCGAAGTTGGGGGTCCGCAGCCTGGATGGACTGCGTGCGTGGGTGATTCGTGAGCTGGCCGACGACCTCGCCCGGGACGAAGGGTCGAGGTTCAGGGGGATTCTTCCGTATCCGGAGGGCGTGTCGGAGCAGGAGCGGCAGGCCCTGCATCGGGTCTGGTACCACAAGATAGGAAACGTCGATTCGGGTCATGAAGTCCGGCATGTGCTTCTCTATGTGTTGGCCGGGAGGTTGCCCCTGTCGATGCGGGTCCATCATGGGTTCGGTGCCCCGTACGACATCATCTCGCCGCTGGGTGACGGTGTCACCCCGAAACAGGTCTTGTTCTTGGAGAACGGTTACCTTTCTTTCGTCGAGCCTCGTGCCGAAGACGGTTCCGGCATCGCCGACCAGATCGATGCGGGCTTCCCCCAGGCAGAGATAGCCCCCAGCAGGCGGCGGGAACTGGATGGGGAGTTCGAGAAGACACGTGATCTGCTGCAAAAGGCGATCGCCAACGCGGAGGAGAAGAATGGCGACAGCACCTACTGGCGTATCCTGGGGAACACCTTCCAGCGTAACCTCGCGGACATCCGTCGACGCCTCACCTTCCCCCACAGGCAGGTTCAGGAACTCGCCGAACACCTCCGATACTTCAAGAAGCTCAAGACCCAGGGCGGCTGGGTAGACCAGCGGCCAACGGACCTCCACGACCCATTCACCATCCGTGTCCGGGCCACGGAAATGTCGGAGTTCACCCCTCCAGCGCAAGTGTTGAGCATCCGGCTGGCGGACGGCCAGCCGCCGCATCGGGAGTTTGTCGCTGGGCTTGTCGTCCGGGGTGATGAGGTCAATGTCACTTTTGGGGAATGGGGTGGCGGTTTTGTCGAAATCCGGTACACCCGGCCCGACGGCACCGAAAGCGCCATCTTCCGAAGGATCGGCCGCCAGTTAACTGCCGACGAGTTGAAGGTTCTGAAGAGAATGGCACCCGGCCGGGCGTGGACAACCGGCCGCCCATTGTTCGTCGAGTCCTACCGCGGCACGGCGTCCATATTCAATAGGCAATTGATCGTATCGCTCGGCGGGGGTGTCGGGGTCCAAGGCCGCAGACCCACTGTCCCGCCAGGCGTCATGGTTGACGGCAGTGAATTCGACTTTCCCGAGATGAACCGAATTCGTCTCGAAAGCGGGTTTGACGCCACTGGTCGACCCATGGTGGTCGCGAAAATCTCGGCCACGGTCGGCGGAGCCGAACAGGACCTGTACGTGGAAGTGGTCAACCCCGCTCCCACCGCATACGACATCGGCGGGTTCCCCGGAAAAGTGCTGTGGGAGTTGGAGAATCAGTGGGATCTTTCCGACTCAGAAGTTTTCGAAGACACAATTAGGGCGCAGAATAAATTGCCCTACCCCCTGTCGATTGGTGTTGGTAAGGGGGACTTGATCGGTGGGGGGAAGGTGCAGGTCGCCGTTGGGACGCCGATCACCTTCTGGGTAGGGAAGTGGCCGCGGCTGCCCGCATCGGAACTCGGCGTTTTCGTCGTGGTCAAGGTGCCGTTGGTCGGCGACAATAACCGACACGCCTACCGGCTCTTCAACGCGAGGACGACGATCGATAAGTTCGCTGAGCTCATGGGAACGCTCCGGAGACTGCGTGGGCACGTGCCAGCCGAGTCGGAAACTGGGCCAACCTCGAAGCATCGGCGCACCGATGAGCGCGCCGATGATGGGCCACGGAGGCCGCGCCGTGGGCGTGGGCCGGCGTTGGAACGGCGCCCGGTCGGCCCTGGCGCTCCGCATGGCAATCAGCCGTTCGGTTCGACAGACGGTGAGCGGTCTGGTGTTGGCCCGGAGAGCTCTGCCCTGAGGGATGACTCGCCGGTATTGCTCGATATATCGATATCGGATTGGCTGGAGCCGGAGCCGGAGCAGGAGGTGGCTGAGGCAATCACCACGTTGTCGGACGTGGTGTCCGGTGACCAGGCGACACTCTTCGAAAAGTGGGCGCTCGAGGTGTTCGACGTCGACCCTCGGCGGTTTGACATGGGGGTGGCCGGCGTCTTTCAGCCGGTGTTGGACGCCTTTGGGAACCAGTTGGCGAAGTTGAAGGTCCGCAGCCTGGATGGACTGCGTGCGTGGGTGATTCGTGAGCTGGCCGACGACCTCGCCCGGGGCGACGAGTCGAAATTTAGGGAGATTCTTCCGTATCCGGAGGGCGTGTCGGAGAAGAAGGAGCGGGAGGCGCTGCACCGGAACTGGCTCTCCAAGGTCGTAGGTGGCGGGGTTCACGAACTCACGCTTGTGCCTTTCCATGTGCTGGCCGAGAAGTTGGGGCCGATGCAGGTCCATCATCCGTTCGGTGCCCCGTACCGCATCGGCCCGCGGCCGGGTGACGGTGTCGTCCCGGAACAGGTCCTGTGGTGGAGGGGCGCCTACTTCCTCGTCAAACCCCGTGCCGGAGACGGTTCCGGCGTCGCCGACCGGATCGCTGCGGGCTTTCCCCAGGAAGCGATAGATCCCAGCACGCGGCGGAAACTGGATGGGGTGTTCGAGTCGACGCGTCGTCTGCTGCAAGCGGCGATCGCCAAGGCGGAGAAGAATCGCGACAGCGCCTACTCGCGTATCCTGGGAAATGCCTTCCGGCGTGACCTCGCGGTCATCCGTCAAGGATCCTTCCCGTACAGTCAGGTCCAGGAACTCGACGCACACCTCCGATACTTGCGCAATCTCAAGGACCAGGGTGGCTGGGAAGACCAGCGCCCAAGTAACCTCGATGGCCCATTCACCATCCGCGTCCCGGCCACCCCGGTGCGGCATGACCCGGAGATATCGGGGTTCACTCGTCCGGTGCCCGGGTTGAGTATCTGGCTGGCCGGCCAGGAGGTGCGTCTCGATGGGATCGATGGGCTTGTTCGCCCGGGTGATGAGGTCGATGTCACTTTCGGGAAGATTGGGAGAAGGCGTGGTGCCGGTTTTGTCGAAATCCGGTACACCGCGCCCGACGGCACCGAAAGCGCCATCTTCCGAAGGATCGACCGCGAGTTCACTCCCGACGAATTGAAAGCTCTGAAGACAATGGCACCCGGCTGGGCGTGGACAACCGATCGCCCATTGTTCGTCGAGTCCTTCCGCTCCACGACGTCCCTAAGAATACACAGTTATGGTGGGCGATCGGGTTGGAGGCAATTGGGCCTACACCTCAGCCGGGGTGTCGGGGTCAAAGGCCGCCAGCCCATTCTCCCGCCAGGCATCGTGGCCGGCGGCGGTTCGTTCGACTTTCCCGAGACGGACCGAATTTATCTCGAGAGCGGGTTTGACGCCATTGGTCTACCCATGATGTTCGCGGAAATCTCGGCCACGGTCGGCCGAGCCGAACAGAAACTGTACGTGAAAGTGGTCAACCCCGCTCTCGACGTGGACGACATCGGCGGGATCTTCGCGTCCGGAAAAGTGCTGTGGGAGTTGGAGAATCGGTGGAATCTTTCCGACTCAGTGGCTTACAAAGGCAAAATTGTGTCGCAGAATAGCTTGCCCCGCCCCCTGAACCGTAGTGTTGGTTACAGTAAGAATGGTAAGGGGGACTTGACGTTCGGTGGGGAGGAGGTGCAGGTCGCCGTTGGGACGGAGGTCATCTTCTGGGTAGGGAAGTGGCCGCGGCTGCCCGCATCGGAACTCGGTATTTTCGTCGTGGTCAGGGCGCCGTTGGTCAAGGGACCCGGACACGCCTACCGGCTCATCGACACGGGCATGAAGATCGATAAGTTCGGTGAGCTCATTAAAAAGCTCGGCCGGCAGCGGAATCTCACCCTGCTTGGCCCGCAAGCCGAGGGGGCACCTGAGCCGATCGGGCAGGGTCCGGGCGCCGGGAATGAGTCGGGCGTTGGGGATGAGTCGGGTGCCGAGGGTGGGTCGGGTGCCGGGGATGGGTCGTTGCCTGGTGGTGCGGCGGCGTTTGAGTGGGGTCCTGTGGGGGGTGGTTCGTCTTCGGGTGGTGGGAAGGGTGTGTTGCCGGCGGGGTGGGCGGCGGGTGTGGAGCCGTCGGTGGAGTGGGTTGGCGGTGGTTGGCGTGTGTCGTATCGGAGTTCGGCAGGTTTGCCTGCTTGGGACGAGATGACGCATGTGTTTACTGATCGGTTCACCTGGCAGGGTAA
>NZ_JBICUP010000102.1:0-5307 GCF_043198215.1 Micromonospora sp. NPDC048830 | reverse complement strand
CCAACGGCGCCCTGACCACGGCGAAAACGCCGGTAACGGATTCCGATCCGACCTGCCGCGACCACTTCCCCACCCGGAAGGTGACCAGCGTCCCATCGGTGATATCCACCTCCGCCCCACCGAGCGCGCCTTCCGTACCAAGATGAATACGCAGGGGAGGGGGCAAATAGTTGCTCTTGCCCGTCGTCATTACTACGTCCTCGAACTCCACTGCCTCGGAAAGATCCCACTGATCCTGCGGCACCCACAGCGCCCTTTCGCGCAGCGACTCGATGTCGTGTGCGGTGGGGGCGGGCTCCAGCTCCAGGTACAGGGTCCTCCCGTTAGGACTATTTTTGGCCGGTAGTTCCACGAACGCGGCGGATCGACCAGTGCTGTCATACCCGAGTTCGAGACGAACTTTTTTGATGTCCGCAGGAAAGACGAACGAACCTCCGTCGACCACGGCCTGTGGGATATAGACCGGGCTGCCGGCGAATTCTACGTTCAACTTCCGAGAGTTTTTCGGTTTACGCTTCAGCGACGCCGTGATGTGGTAGGACCCGACGAACGATGGGGGGTCGAGTCTCCACGCCTGGCCGGGCACCTCCGGCAAGCCCGGCGCGACACCGCCGGACTCACCGGCCCTGATGGTGCCGCTCGACCTCGCGCCCGCCCTGCGCGCAACCCCTGCAGGCAACGACGACCCATCCCCTGCGCCCGGCCCCTGCCCGGTCGGCTCAGGTGCCCCCTCGGCTTGCGGGGCAAGCATGGTGAGGTTCCGCTGCTGGCGGAGCTTTCCAATGAGCTCACCGAACTTATCGCTCTTCATGTCCATGTTGATGAGCCGGTAGGCGTGTCCGGGTCCCTTGACCAACGGCGCCCTGACCACGACGAAGACGCCGAGTTCCGATGCGGGCAGCCGCGGCCACTTCCCTACCCAGAAGATGACCTCCGTCCCAGGGGCGACCTGCACCTCCCTCCCATTAAACGTCAAGTCCCCCTTACCATCATTTCTGTTACCAACATTACGCTTCAGGGGGTGGGGCAAGCTACTGTGCGACGCAATTTTGCCTTTGTAAGCCACTGAGTCGGAAAGATCCCACCGATTCTCCAACTCCCACAGCACATTTCCGGACGCGAAGATCCCGCCGATGTCGTCCACGTCGAAAGCGGGGCTGACCACTTGCGCGTACAGGTTCTGTTCGGCTTCGCCGACCGTGGCCGAGATTTCCGCGAACATCATGGGTCGACCAATGGCGTCAAACCCGCTCTCGAGATAAATTCGGTTCGTCGCGGGAAATTTGAACGAACCTCCGCCGGCCACGATGTCTGGCGGGAGATCGGGCTGGTGGCCTCTGCCCCCGACACCCCCGCCGAGGTGTAGGCCCAATCGCCTACCACCCGATCGCCCACCAGAACTGCGTATTCTTAGGGACGTCGTGGAGCGGTAGGACCCGACGAACAATGGGCGATCGGTTGTCCACGCCCGGCCGGGTGCCATTGTCTTCAGAGCTTTCAATTCGTCGGCAGTGAACTCGCGGCGGATCCTTCGGAAGATGGCGCTTTCGGTGCCGTCGGGCCGGGTGTACCGGATTTCGACAAAACCGACACCACGCCGTCTCCCAATCTTCCCGACAGTGACATCGACCTTATCACCCGCGCGAACAAGCCCATCGATATCATCGAGACGCACCTCCTGGCCGGCCAGCCAGATGCTCAACCCTGGCACCGGACGAGTGAACCCCGATATCTCCGGTTCATGCCGCACCGGGGTGGCCGGGACGCGGATGGTGAATGGGGCGGCGAGGCCCGTTGGGCGCTGGTCTTCCCAGCCGCCCTGGTCCTTGAGATTGCGCAAGTATCGGTGATGCGCGGCGAGTTCCTGGACCCGACTGTACGGGAAGGAGCCTTGACGGATGACCGCGAGGTCACGCTGGAAGGTGTTTTCCAGAATGCGCGAGTAGGCGCTGTCCGGATTCCTCTCCGCCTTGGCGATCGCCGCTTGCAGCAGACCACGCGTCGACTCGAACACCCCATCCAGTTCCCGCCGCGTGCTGGGATCTATCGCTTCCTGGGGGAAGCCCGCAGCGATCTGGTCGGCGATGCCGTCTTCGGGACGGGGTTTGACGAGGAAGTAAGCGCCCTTCCACCACAGGACCTGTTTCGGGACGACACCGTCACCCGGCTGCGGGCCGATGCGGTACGGGGCGCCAAACGGATGATGGACCTGCATCGGCCCCAACTTCTCGGCCAGCACGTGGAAAGGCACAAGCGTGAGTTCGTGAACCCCGCCACCTACGACCTTGGAAAACCAGTTCCGGTGCAGCGCCTCCCGCTCCTGCTCCGACACGCCCTCCGGATACGGAAGAATCTTCCTAAATTTCGACTCGGCACCCCGGGCGAGGTCGTCGGCCAGCTCACGAATCACCCACGCACGCAGTCCATCCAGGCTGCGGACCTTCAACTCCGCCAACTGTTCCCCAAAGGCGTCCAACACCGGCTGAAAGACCCCGGCCACCCCCGTGTCAAACCGCCGAGGATCGACGTCGAACACCTTGAGCGCCCACTCCTCGAAGAGTGTCGCCTGGTGGTCACTGGACACCACGGCCGACAACATGGTGATCGCCTCAGCCACCTCCGGCTCCGGCTCCGGCTCCGGCTCCGGCTCCGGCTCCGGCTCCGGCTCCGGCTGCAGCCAATCCGATATCGACACATCGGGCAATACCGGCGAGTCATCCCTCAGGGCAGAGCTCTCCGGGCCAACACCAGACCGCTCACCTTCCGTCGAACCGGACGGCTGATTGCCGTGCGGAGCGCCAGGGCCGGCCGGGCGCCGTTCCAACGCCGGCCCACGCCGACGGCGCGGCCTCCGTACCAGCCCATCATCATCGGTGCGCTGACGCTTCGAGGCTTGCCCAGTTTCCGACTCGGCTGGCATGTTCCCACGCAGTCTCCGGAGCGTTCCCATGAGCTCAGCGAACTTATCGATCGTCTTGCTCGCGTTTAAGAGCCGGTAGGCGTGTCGGTCATTGTCGCCGACCAACGGCGCCCTGACCACGACGAAAACGCCGAGTTCCGATGCGGGCAGCCGCGGCCACTTCCCTACCCAGAAGGTGATCTCCGTCCCAACGGCGACCTGCACCTTCCGCCCATCGAACGTCAAGCCCCCCTCACCAACACTGGCCGACAGGGGGTAGGGCAATTTATTCCGCGCCCTCATTGTGTCTTTGAAAACTTCTGAGTCGGAAAGATCCCACCGATTCTCCAACTCCCACAGCACTTTTCCGGGGAAACCGCCGATGTCGTACGCGGTGGGAGCGGGCTTGACCACTTCCACGTACAGGTCCTGTTCGGCTCCGCCGACCGTGGCCGAGATTTTCGCGACCACCATGGGTCGACCAATGGCGTCAAACCCACTCTCGAGACGAATTCGGTCCATCTCGGGAAAGTCGAATTTACCGCCGTCAACCATGATGCCTGGCAGGAAACCGGGTTGGCGGCCTTGAACCCCGACACCCCCGCCGAGCGATATGGTCAATTGCCTATCGATTATGGACGCCGTGCTTCGGTAGGACTCGACGAACAATGGGCGATCGGGTTTCCAGGCCCGGCCGGGTGCCATTGTCTCCAGAGCTTTCAACTCGTCGGGAGTGAACTCGCGGTCGATCCTTTGGAAGATGGCGCTTTCGGTGCCGTCGGGCCGGGTGTACCGGATTTCGACAAAACCGACACCATGCCTTCTCTCAATCTTCCCGAAAGTGACATCGACCTCATCACCCGGGCGAACAAGCCCATCGATACCATCGAGACGCACCTCCTGGCCGGCCAGCCAGATGCTCAACCCTGGCACCGGACGAGTGAACCCCGATATCTCCGGTTCATGCCGCACCGGGGTGGCCGGGACGCGAATGGTGAATGGGGCGGCGAGGCCCGTTGGGCGCTGGTCTTCCCAGCCGCCCTGGTCCTTGAGATTGCGCAAGTATCGGTGATGCGCGGCGAGTTCCTGGACCCGACTGTACGGGAAGGAGCCTTGACGGATGACCGCGAGGTCACGCTGGAAGGTGTTTTCCAGAATGCGCGAGTAGGCGCTGTCCGGATTCTCCTCCGCCTTGGCGATCGCCGCTTGCAGCAGACCACGCGTCGACTCGAACACCCCATCCAGTTCCCGCCGCGTGCTGGGATCTATCGCTTCCTGGGGGAAGCCCGCAGCGATCCGGCCGGCGATGCCGGAACCGTCTTCGGCACGAGGTTTGACGAGGAAGTAAGCACCCTTCCACCACAGGACCTGTTTCGGGACGACACCGTCACCCGGCTGCGGGCCGATGCGGTACGGGGCACCGAATGGATGATGGACCTGCATCGGCCCCAACTTCTCGGCCGCCACGTGGAAAGGCACAAGCGTGAGTTCGTGAACCCCGCCACCTACGACCTTGGGGAACCACTTCCGGTGCAGCGCCTCCCGCTCCTTCTTCTCCGACACGCCCTGCGGATACGGAAGAATCTCCCTGAACCTCGACCTCTCGCCCCGGGCGAGGTCGTCGGCCAGCTCACGAATCACCCACGCACGCAGTCCATCCAGGCTGCGGACCTTCAACTCCGCCAACTGTTCCCCAAAGGCGTCCAACACCGGCTGAAAGACCCCAGCCACCCCCATGTCAAACCGCCGAGGATCGACGTCGAACACCTCGCGCGCCCACTCCTCGAAGAGTGTCGCCTGGTGGTCACTGGACACCACGGCCGACAACGTGGTGATCGCCGCTGTCACCTTCTGCTCCAACGACGCGACATCGACCTCCGCCGGCGGCGCCGCCGAGCCAGGCGCCGGTGCCGGCGCTGCCGGCGAGCCCGGGGACCCGACCGGCGCATCGGCCAGCGTGGGGTTCTCCGACGGCATGATGAATGCCGACGGGTCCATCCCTGACGACAGCCAGTCCATGGACTCGCCCGGCGCATCGTCCGCCGGATCCGTTCCTGACAGCAGGTCCAGGAACTCGCCCGACCCAACGTCCGCCGGATCCGTTCCTGACAGCAGGTCCAGGAACTCGCCCGGCGCAACGTCCGCCGGATCCGTTCCTGACAGCAGGTCCAGGAACTCGCCCGACGCAACGTCCGCCGGATCCGTTCCTGACAGCAGGTCCAGGAACTCGCCCGGCGCAACGTCCGCCGGATCCGTTCCTGACAGCAGGTCCAGGAACTCGCCCGACCCAACGTCCGCCGGATCCGTTCCTGACAGCAGGTCCAGGAACTCGCCCGGCGCAACGTCCGCCGGCGGCGGCAACGCCGAGCCGAGCGCCGGTGGCACCCCTGCCCCCTCCGTCGAAAATT
>NZ_JBICUP010000101.1:0-5738 GCF_043198215.1 Micromonospora sp. NPDC048830 | reverse complement strand
CGAGTCCATGCTGGCGGTGATTAGATGGGCGTTTTCACGGACGACGCGGTGTACCTGGCCTTCGTCGTCGGCGAAGGGTGCGAAGACCCGTCCGCGCGGGTCGTCACGGTCGCGCCAGGGGAAGGCGTCGTCCCATGCCGCCTCTGGTTGGACCTTGTCTGTGATCTCTTTCATCAGCACGAGTTCTACGTCGGCTGATACTTCTTCCTTGTCCTTGACCCAGATGTTCTTGGTCCGTCCCCGACCGAGGTAATGCCGCTCCAGTGGTGTGGTGCGTGGGTCTGGGTTGGCTTGGTCGGGGTGGGGCCGCGACCTGACGGTGGCCGTCAGTCGGGGAGGCGACGAGGTCTGCGCTGCCGGTTGCTCCTGGCCGGCCTGCGCCTGCCGGGGCTGGGTGGGGACCGGTGCGGATGTCGGATGGGAAGCCCCGGTGTCCTGCTGGTCGTCGTTGACGGCGGCGGCGGCGTTGTAGTGGTTGAGGTTGGTCGGGTTGTTCGGGTCGGCCGCGACGTGGTACAGGTCGACCGGCAGGTCGGTGTCTTCCGGGCCGTACGCGGCGCTTGTCGTCGGTTGCGCTCCCTGCCGGGGTACCCGCCAGATGGTGACCCGGCGGCCGGTGGCGTGGGCCAGCAGGGGGCCGAGGAACTCCGCGGCCGGGGTGCTCCACTGCTGTTGCCAGTTGTCCACCGTTGATCGGACCACGGCGAGTTCGTCGGGTTCGAGTTGGCGGGGGGACTCGGTCAGCACGCTGACCAGATAGTTCCGGGCCGTGTCGGGGTGCAGGTTCTCCACCGGGAAGCCCTGGCCGTGTTGCGTGAGGAAGTCCAGTTGCCGCTGCGGTACGTCCGTCGGCGCGCCGAGATCCAGCGACCCGCCGGGCAGCATCGCCATGGCACGCACCGCGTGGTACCGGTGCGCGATCACGTCCGGAGGCAGCATGCCGGCGTCGGTGACGTACGTGCCGCCGTCGGTGACGTGAGGGCTGCCGTCGGTGACGTGAGGGCTGCCAAGGTAAGTCAGCCAATTCAGCACCTGCTGGTGGCTCAGGCCCTCCACCTGCTGCTCACGCTGCTCGCGGAAGTTGATCCGCTGCCTGGTCACCTCGGGGGGCAACTGCCCGGCGTTGCTGTCCAGGTACCGCCGGACGTGGGCCTGCAACAGCTTGCTCACCTGCGCGAGCGGGGACCCGGGGGGTACCTCCGGGCCGACCAGCCCCACCACGCTGGTACGCACCCGGCCGGGATCGGACAGGAACTGGTCCAACTCCCCGGGCAGGTGCGGGCGCAGCACGTCACGGACCCCGATCGGATCGGTGGCGATGAAGGCGTACAGCATGCAGTACCCGTCACCCGGCACCGGCAACATCGGATCCGGGCCGGCCACCGATGCGATGGCCGGCCGCTGGACGGACCTCAACGACGACGGGTCCACCACAACATCCCAGAACGCATTGGCTGATCTTTGCGTAGCGCCCGCCTGGCCGGCCGCCTGCTGCCAACGCTCCAACGGCTGCGGCTGCGGCTGCGGCTGCGGCTGCTGCTGCGGCGGGGGGGCGGCCGGCGGAGTCCGCACTGCCGGTTGCCCCTGGTCGACCTGCGCGCTCGCCGACCTTGGCCGCTGCTGGCCCTGCGACGTGTTCCCGACCGCCGGACGGGCCCACGACCCGTCGACCGGTGGGGTCGGGTCGTCTGTGTCGGGTCCGGGGACATCTACCGCGTCGTCCTGCTCTGCTTGGTATGCCTCGGCTCCGGATCCGGTTGACGCGGGTGTCACCGGAACAGCGTTGTCGGGGGACCCGCCGGTCAGCTGCGGCGGGTCTCCCTCCGTCCACCCACCCGCATCCACGGCTCGGTGGGATTTGTACTCGTAGTTCTGCAGGCTCTTCAGGTCCTTTTTGGTGGGGGCCGGGTCCAGCCACCGCCAGAACGGGCCGCCCTTCTGGCCCTTCAGGCCCTTGACCTTGATCCACGCGGCCGGCTCACCCTCAGGCGACTCGTCCGTGCGGCGGTGACCGAACCCGACCGTCGCCTTCCGGTTCGCAGCGACCGAACCGACACTCCGCCTCTTGCCGTCCACCGTGAACGGCAGCCGCCCTTGCGGGTCGATCGGGATCTCTTTGGTGTCCCCGCCGGTCAGCTCCGGCGGGTCCCCCGCCGTCCACCTGCCCGCATGCATGGTCCGGGGCGTGTATTTCTTCAGGTTCTGCAGGTCCTCCTCGGTGGGGGCCGGGTCCAGCCACCGCCAGAACGGGCTGCCCTTCCGGTCCTTCAGGCTCTCGACCTCGATCCACGCGGCCGGCTTACCCTTATGCGACTCGTCCGTGCGGCGACCGAACCCGACCGTCGCATCCCGGTCCGCAGCGGGCACACCGACAAGCCGCGTCTTGCCGTTGAGCGTGAACGGCAGCTGCCCTCGCGGGTCGATGTGGATCTTTTTGGTGTCCCCGTCGGTCAGCTCCGGCGGCTTCCCCGCCGTCCACCTGCCCGCATGCCCGCTCCGGGGCGTGTATTTCTTCAGGTTCTGCAGGTCGTCCTGGGTGGGGGCCGGGTCCAGCCACAGCCAGAACGGGCCGCCCTCCCGGCCCTCCAGGCTCTCGACCTTGATCCACGCGGCCGCCTCACCCTCAGGCGACCCGTCCGTGCGGGGACCGAACCAGACCGTCGCCATCTGGTCCGCAGCGGCCACACCGACACCCGGCGTGCCGCCCACCGGGAACGGCAGCTGCCCTTGCGGGTCGATCGGGACCTCTTTGGTGTACCCGTCGGTCAGCTGCGGCGGGTCCCCCGCCGTCCACTCGCCCGCATCCACGTTCCGGTTCTCGTAGGTCCGCAGGCTGTCCAGGTCGTCCTGGGTGGGGGCCGGGTCCAGCCACAGCCAGAACGAGTCGCCCTTCCGGCCCTCCAGGCTCTCGACCTTGATCCACGCGGCCGCCTCACCCTCAGGCGACCCGTCCGGGCGGGGACCGAACCAGACCGTCGCCATCTGGCCCGCAGCGGCCACACCGACACCCGGCGTGCCGCCCACCGGGAACGGCAGCTGCCCTTGCCGGTTGAGCGGGACCTCTTTGGTGTACCCGTCGGGCAGCTGCGGCGGGTCCCCCGCCGTCCACTCGCCCGCATCCACGTCCCGGTTCTCGTAGGCCTCCAGCCTCTTCAGGTCCTTTTTGGTGGGAGCCGGGTCCAGCCACCGCCAGAACGGGCCGCCCTCCCGGTCCTTCAGGATCTTGACCTTGATCCACGCGGCCGCCTCACCCTCAGGCGACCCGTCCGTGCGGGGACCAAACCAGACCGTCGCCATCTGGTCCGCAGCGGCCGCACCGACACCCGGCTTCTTGCCGCGCGGGAGCTTCAGCCGCCCTTGCCGGTCGATCCGGATCTCTTTGGTGTCCCCGCCGGTCACCTTCGGCGGGTTCCCCTCCGTCCACTTGCCCGCATGCACGGTCCGGGGCTCGTAGTTCCGCAGCTTCTCCAGGTCGTCCTCGGTGGGGGCCGGGTCCAGCCACCGCCAGAACGAGCCGCTCTCCCGGTCCTTCAGGCTCTCGACCTTGATCCACGCGGCCGCCTCACCCTCAGGCGACCCGTCCGTGCGGGGACCGAACCAGACCGTCGCCACCTGGTCCGCAGCGGCCGCACCGAAACCCAGCCTTCTGCCGCCCACCTTGAACGTCAGATGCCCTCGCGGGTTGAGCTGGATCTTTTTGGTGTCCCCGCCGGTCAGCTCCGGCGGCTCCCCCTCCGTCCACCCGCCCGCCACATCAGCTGGGAGTCCTGCCCGATCGCCTGTGCGCGGCGCCGCCGCCTCGCCCAACTCGACGTCCTGGACCATCGGCTCGGGGCCGAACTCACCCGAGTCGGGCCCGCCGGGCGCTGCCCCCCGTCCCCGGCCCGCAGGCCGGCGCAGGCGCCCCTGACCGGTGCCCGCCTGCGGGCCGGCACCCTGATCGTGCCCGACGGTCCCGCTGCCGGACACCGCGATATCGATCCCGAACGCCACCGAGACCAGATGCGGCAAAACCCGCGTCAGGCCGGGCACAGACCTCCCCCTTAAATCCAACGCCTCCCGCAACACCTCCAACGAAGAACCGGACAAATCCAGGCGATCCCGGAAATCCGTACGCTGGACGATCCGGTCAACCTCGACGGCCAGATAGTGGCGGACATCATCAATCTCCACCGTCGGCAGACCGAGCGTCCCCGCCACCTGGCCCCCCGCACTCTTCAGCACCCGCTGGAAGAAGCCATCCCAGTCCGAGGAATCCACGATCTCCGGCCGGGCCGGGGCCGCCGTCACCGACGGCGCCACGGCACCACCGTCCCCCCCGAAAGCCTCCGCGATCTGACCGGAACCGGGTACGGCGCTCGGGCCCGGCGGCGGCGCGAACACACCGGCCGAGTGCGGGCCCAGCACAGCGGCCTTCTCCGCCCGCTCCCGGCCCGAGGGCACGTAGGCCCCGTCACCGTCACTGTCACTGTCACTGTCACTGTCACTGTCGTCCATCAGGTCGTTGCCGACAGGCTCGGCCGGCGGCCTCTGGAACCTCGGCGGCACGTCGAAGCCCCTGTCCCACCACTCCTGCACCGCGGCCGGGCCCCGCGCCGCGCTGGCCGCACCCGCCGGCCGTACCGCAGGACCGTCACTGCCCACCACACCCGCGTAATGAGGCTTGAGGATCTCCACGATGTCCCCAAGATCCTCGTCGGACAAACTCCAATCATCACCATGCCTGTGCGGGCCCATCAGCGTCGAATCGTCCCTGTCGACAACACCCGCCCCGTGCACGACCTCATGCACATACACCCCAGGCTTTTCACCCGCCGCCCAACGACGCTGATCCGTCCCGCTACCCTTGGCAACGACCGTGACCTTCTGATGGGCCAGGGCCTCATCGTCCACGAACTGCACTTCCCACCGCAGCGTCTTGCCGACCTCCGGCAACACCGCCGGCTTGCCGTTCAACGCGGCGATACCGTCCAGAGTGTCCTGCTTCACCTGCTTCACCGCGTCCTTCGGACCCTCCACAAACAACCGCCGCCGAATAACCCACTCATCCCCCGGAACCAGCGCAAACCGCACCGCGATCCGCTCACCACTATCCGGCAGCCGCCGCACCCCATCCCGGCTGACATCAAACGCGTGGACGAAACGTGGCTTACCGCGGCGGTCCACATCACGCTTCGGCCGCCACCGCTCCGCATCAATCTCGACCGGCTCCACCGAGCCTCGCGCCGTGGCGGCTCCTGCCGCACTCGACGCGGCTACCGTGGATACGGCCACGCCGGCCACATCCTCGACGTCGACCACAGTGTCAGAGCCGGCCGGAGGAGCCCATTCCTCCGGTACGACACCCAGCGTGGGCGAGTAGTCGGACCCGGACAGGCTCGGATCCGGGTCCTCCGGAAGCGGACCGAGCTCGACGTCGGTCGGGTCCAGCGCGGTGTTGCGCCGGGTCGGGGGCACCAGAATGCTGGCGATCGAGCCGGACAGGCTGCCCGCCGGGCCTGTGTTCGGGTTCGAGAGGCTGGTCGTGAGATCGACGAACGAGGATTCACTACCCGACCACTCCCGGTTGTTCTGCGCGTACTCGAGTACGGCCAGCATCTGGTCCAGCCGGGCCAACGGGTTGTCGACGGTCTGGCTCTCCCACGCCATCGTCAATTTCCTGGTGAGGCTCTCCGGGCTCTCCATGACCTCGGGCTGGTTCGCGTCCGACACCACGAAGATGTAGTTGCTGTCCATCC
>NZ_JBICUP010000100.1:0-5788 GCF_043198215.1 Micromonospora sp. NPDC048830 | reverse complement strand
CCGGGACGGTGGATCAGGTGCGGTCCGAGCTGGGAATCCAGGGCCTGGCCCCGGAGGAAAATCCCCCGGATTTATCCGTGGGGATCGTTAACTACCTGGCCGGTTGTCTTCACGAGGCCATCGACGACCTGCACACGCTCAATCCGAGCGTGACGGGAGGCGCCGCGGACATGTTCGACCGGTTCCTCGGCTGGCCCGCCCGCCACAGCCGTTTCTGCCGGATGATCACGACCGGCTCCCGCAGGCCGAGGAGGCAAAGGACTGAGCGACATCGGCCTCATCACCGCTGAGGGGCAGCCGGCGACGCCCGGCTCGCGGCTCAGTCGTAGCCGGGTGAACGGGTCCGGACGACCAGTTCATCGACCTCCAGCCGGCGGATACGCAGGTCCGCGATGACCGCCCGGCGGATCGCCAGCCGGCCGACCGCCAGCGCCCCGACCGCGACCGCGCCGGCGGCGAGCGCGGACACCGCCACCCACCCCAGCGCCGTGGCTCCCAGCGCGCGGGCTCCCACGGCCGCCGCCCCGGTCGCTGTTGCTCCCGTCGCCCGGGCCCGGGTGACCGGGCGTGGCACCTTTGCCCCTCGTCCCATCCGTTCATTGTCCGTGCGGCCCGTGTCCGCCGCGCCGGAATCGGCGGCGGTGGTCTGGCAGGCGGGCAGTCCCTCGCTCCGATCACGAGCCGGGCGGGCGGACCTCACCGCAGTACCCGACGGGGCCGTCCTGTTCGAGAGCCGGCCCAGCCTTGCCGGCCAGCGGGTTGTCTGTCGTGCTCTGCTCGTTGTGGACCAGCACAGCCAGGCTGCGAAGTCGGCTGTAGTACTCGAGTTCCTGGCCGGTGAGCAGCGGCAGGACCAGATCGAATTTCGGTAGGTAGTTGGCGATCACGTTCTGCCGCCGCGCGTCGAGTTGGCCGCCGTTCTCGAGCCAGCCGGCGACGCAGCCGGCGACGTCGGGGTCCAGCAGGACCATCTCGACACCGGCGATCTCCATGCTGGTATCCGTCCTCGAAGACCTGCTCGGGTTGCGGCGCGGTGAGAACCAAGCCGGCCCTGGCCGAGCGTACCTACACCTGCGCCACCTGCGGCCTGGTCCTGGACCGGGATCTGAACGCCGCACGCAACCTCGCCGCGCTCGCGGGTGAGGCTGTCGACGCCCGGAGTGGCCGGGAGTCGCCAAACGGACGTGGAGCCGACCGTAAGACCCCGCTCGCGGGGCAGGTGGCCGTGAAACGTCAACCCGGCACCGCCCCAGCGGGTCAGACCGGGACCGTCCCACCGCAAGGCAGGACTACCAATCACATGCTCACCAGAGCGCACTGATAGGTAACGGTACGAGGACGTCTATTAGGGCAGCGTCGGGCAGCGCCGCGCCTCGCCGACGAGGCCACCACCCCGGGCTATCCGCGCAGGTCGCGCCGTTGGCAGCCGAGCGCTTCGAGCACGGCGAGCGTGGCGGCCGTGGTCAGCCTGACGGCGGCGGCGAACCAGTTCGGTGGTAGGCCCGGGACGGGGGTGAGGTGTCGTTGACGGCGCTCCTGGTCCGCAACCGACTGTGCAGGGCAAGGCGGTGCGGAAGGGCGTAGGTCTGGCTGGACCCCTTCGACGGGCACTTCCGCCGACCGACGTCCGGCCGTGGGCCGCTCGCCTAGGCTCGGAACCGACGCGGACCGGTACGGCCCGCGCGTGGGGAGGGCCGCCGTCGTGGATGCGGAGGGCGCCGGGTGGACGACGCGACGTTCGCGGTGCCGCTCTGGGCCTGGGCGGCGGTCGCCGCGGTCATCGCCGTCATGCTCGCGGTGGACGTGTTGTCCCACCGTCACCACCACGTAATCGAGCTGCGAGAGGCGTTGGCCTGGAGCGCCGTCTGGATCGCCGCCGGCGTCGCCTTCGGCCTCGTGGTCTGGTTCTGGCGCGGCAGCGAGCCGGCGGTCGCATACTATTCCGGCTATCTGCTGGAGAAGGCCCTGTCGGTCGACAACGTCTTCGTCTTCGCGCTGCTGTTCGGCTACTTCCGGGTGCCCGCCAAGTACCAGCACAAGGTGCTCTTCTGGGGCGTGGTCGGAGCGCTCGGGTTCCGCCTGCTCTTCATCTTCGCCGGCGCGGAACTGCTGGACCGGCTGGCCTGGGCCGGGTTGGCGCTGGGCGCCTTCCTCATCTGGACGGGGTGGCGGCTGGCCGTACGCGGCAAGCCCGACGTGGACCCCGACCGCAACCTGGCAGTCCGGCTGTTCCGCCGGCTGGCCCCGACAGATCCCCGCTACCACGACGGCCGGTTCACCGTCCGTGTCGACAGCCGGCGCAAGGCCACCCTGCTCGTGGTCGCCCTGGTCGCGATCGAGGCGACCGACGTGGTCTTCGCGATCGACTCGGTGGCCGCGATCCTGGCCATCACCACCAACACGTTCCTGGTCTGGACGGCGACCGCGTTCGCCGTCCTGGGCCTACGCAGCCTTTATTTCTGCCTGGCCGGCCTGCTGCGGCATTTCCGCTATCTGCGGTACGGGCTGGCGGTGCTGCTCGCCTTCGCCGGGGTGAAGCTGATCCTGGCCGAGACGCCGGTGGGAAAACTGCCGGTCTGGTTCACCCTCGCCGTCGTGGTGCTCACCCTGGCGGTGTCCATCGGCTGGAGCGTGCTCGCCGCGCGGCCGAGGCGTAGCCGCACGGGCCGTCGGTGATTCGCGAGCCCGGGCAACCCGTGCAGACGGCCCGTTGTGCTCTTCCACCAGTTCGGTTTAGGGCAGTTATCCGGTTTCTATGGCGGGTGGTGCCCCCGTACTCACACCATCCTTTTGGCCCCGGACGATGGCGACGGGGCAGGGCGCGTGGTGGAGAACGGCGTGGCTGGTGGAGCCGAGCAGTAGGCCGGTGAAACCGCCGCGTCCGCGGGCGCCGACGACGAGGAGTTGGGCATCGCTCGCGGCGTCGAGCAGCGCCGCAGCGGGCCGACCGGGGACGGTGCGGTGTGCTATGGAAATGTGCGGGTAGCGCGAAGGGCGTCCGGCTAGGGATTCGGTGAGAATGCGAGGTTCGGCATCGCGGTGCCGCTCGTCGCCGATGTAACCGCCTGGTTGCCGGGCGTGCACGGCGCGCAGGGATGCCTGGCGCGAGGCTGCTGCGGCAAAGGCGTAGTCGATGGCCTGTTGGCTGGAGCCGTCGACGCCGACGACAACAGGGCCGGTGCGATCGGTGGCGCCTTTGACGACGAGGACGGGGCAGGCGGCATGGGTGGTGGTCTGGACTGCGACGGACCCGACGAGCAGGCCAGTGAAGCCGCCGAGGCCGCGGTCGCCGACGACGATCATGGTGGCAGCGCGGGACTCGGCGGTGAGCACCTGAGCGGGGGTGCCGGTAACGACGGCGCGGGTGACGTCGATGCCAGGCTCTGCTGTCGTCGCGGTGTCAGCGGCTTGGTCGGCGATGTGTTGGGCCTGGTTGCTTAGGCCGGCCTCGGGCGGCCCGGTGTCGGGGTGGCCGAGGGGCACGTGGAACAGGGGCCAGATGAAGGCGTGCACGATGCGCAGGGGCCGGTGTCGCCGGGCGGCTTCCCGGGCGGCGTAGCGTACGGCGCGGAGTGCACTGTCAGAGCCGTCGGCGCCGACCACGACCGCTGCCTGGGTACTAGTCATGGTCTCAAACACGCTCCGCCGGACCTGGCATCACTGCGCCGACATCCACCGGCGCGACAGCCACACCCTGCACGTTGCACACCCCCGCTGACCAACTCGCGACGGACTGGCGGTGGTCACCAGCCTGTGACGCCATGATGCCGCTGGCAGCGGCGACGACGGCGCCGCTCGGCAGAAGGTCCTTCGATCGGGAGCGCCGCTATCACCAACTGAGGCTGACCGCCACAGCGGTTGGCGGATCGTGATGCCGTTCGCGCCGCAGTGTGGGGGCAGGGCCGCTCGCTCATCGGTGGGCAGGGCAGGGTCGGGATTTGGCCCTCGGCGTCCGGACCGTGGTACGCGTGGGGTCGCGGTGATCGAAGCCCCTGTCAAGTTGATGACCTCGCCGGGGTTACTGTCTGCCCCGCTGCTTCGGGGCGCGCCAGCCGTAGTTGGGTGAGGAACAGTTGGGTGGCTGCGGTGAGGGTGACGTGGCGGTGCCAGCCGATCCAGGATCGTCCTTCGAAGTGGTCCAGTCCGAGGGCGGTTTTGAGTCAGCCGCCCCGCGCGGTCGAGCCCGCCCGGTTCCCCCTTCAACCGACGGGTGTCAGCCGTGATGTACTGCCGGTACCACTCGGCCGGGCGGTACCCGGCGTCGCAGTACGGGTCCTGGATGATCGGCGTGCCGTTCTGGGTGCCCACCCGCCAGTCGAGCATCAGGAACTGACCGGAGTAGCGTGCCTTGAGGCGGAAGAATCCTCCTCCGCTGTCGAGCATCTCGAACTCCTGCGAGAGGCTGGAGTTGTTCGGCCACAGGAAGACGCCCGTGAGCGGGCTGGTGGAGGCCCACATGACATCGGCGCGTAGCCCGCTGTTGTAGTTCACGATCTCCACGATGGGGGTGGCCGCGTACGCAGGCGTGGGCGCGATCACCGTGAGCGACGCGGCCACCAGTGCCACCGCCGTGGCAAGGGCGCCGAATGCCCTCCTCATCGGGCGGCGCTTGCCCGCGCGCCCCGGAATGGTTGGTGTCCTACCTTCTTCGCGCGCGAAGTGGCGCTTTCCGCTTCTTCCGACCACGACTGCTCCTCACCTCGTCGGGTAGCCGAACGGCGGCGACCGGTACCGCCAGCGTGCGGGGCAGCCGTGCTGTCCGGTGGATTCCCGGACAGGCATCGGGGCGTCAGAAGAGGGTCAGGGGCTCGGCCGGGATCGGCTCGGGCAGCGGCTCGACTCCGGGTACGCGGGCCCGTACCTCGTCGTGGAAGCGGCGGGCGAGCACCGGCGCGTCGGCGTTGTCGGGGGTGTGGACGAACACGGTCGGCGAGCGTCCCTCGCGCAGCCATCCGGCGACGACGTCGACCCAGTGCTGCCAGCCCTCGACGGTCAGCGCGGTGTCGTCGCGGCCGAGGTACCGGACGATCGGCCGGTCGGTCAGCGCGTCGGAGCGCCGCGGCACGCGCGGCTTCTTGATCCAGGCGTCGCGTTCCGCGTCGCTGGTCGGCGGGCTCCGGAAAAACGCGGTGGTGTCGAACGGTATCCACTCGGCGGCCACGGCGGAGAGCACGCCCTCCAGGAGTCGCGCCGAGCGGGGGTCGTCGAAGAACGCGGGATGGCGGACCTCCACGGCGTACCGGTGGGACTGGGGGAGCCGGTGTAGGAAGTGGGCGAGTGCGGGGATGTCGGCGGGACCGAACGATCCGGGCAACTGGATCCAGAGGGCGTGGGCCCGCGGGCCGAGGGGCTCGATCGCGTCCAGGAAGATCCGGAGTGGCTCGTCGATGTCGGTGAGGCGGCGCTCGTGGGTGATGTGCTTCGGCAGCTTGATCACGAAACGGAAGTCGGGCTCGGTCTGCTGGGCCCACGACGCCACGGTCTCCCTGGCGGGGGTGGCGTAGAAGGTGGTGTTCCCCTCGACCGCGTTGCACCAGCCGGCGTAGTGCCGCAGGCGCTCGTGGGCGGGGATCGGGTGCGCCAGAAGGCGGCCCTGCCAGGGCCTGTGGGCCCACATCGCGCATCCCACATGAAGACGCATGACTCCGACCTCTCCACGAACGAGCCGCGCCTGGGGCAGCAGCGTGACCGGAGTTCATCGAATGTCTTCCGTGGAAACCCCCGGCTTTAGCCGTGGGGAGGAAACGGAACCCCTGCGGAGCAGGTCAGGGATAGCCCATTCGCCGCC
>NZ_JBICUP010000099.1:0-5914 GCF_043198215.1 Micromonospora sp. NPDC048830 | reverse complement strand
GATTCGATCATTTGTGCTAATCGGCCGGGGTTCCGCGGGCGGCGTGAGCCGCCTGCCGTGTCGCGCCCGACGCGCGGAGGGACAGCACCGACAACTTGCGCTACGTGATGTCATCGTCGACTCCGTCGGACGCATGGATGACGAGGACCGTGAACCCCCTTCGCCTACGTCGGCAGCGACTGGGACACCATGCTCGCCGCATTGGCTGAACTTGGCCCTCCAAGCACGACTGTGCCCGATGGATGATGTTCCGTGCGGGATCGATTGAGTGAACGGGCGAAGCGCCCGAGCAGAGGCGTCTTCGGAGAAGAACCGCCTGGTCCGATTCCACGCGGACCAATCCTGAGCTACCCGGCCAGGTGCTGCTGCGCTTTTGCCCGGTGCCCGACCAGGCCGGTCAGAGCGACCACGGGGGAGCCGCTCTGACCGCTGATCCGTAACTGTATGGGTGCGTCGGGTCGCCGGCAACAGGTCGAGTGGGCGGCCTGGACGTGCCCGGTTGGGTGAGCTGGGCTTTCTTGGCTTGAAGCGGATGCTGGCCGGCGGTGGCCGAGGCCCATCGGTTGGCCGGGCTCCGACGGGTGCTGTGGTGTGTCGGCTCCGGCACTGCGGGGACGCTGACTCGGCGCAGACAGCGTCGTCGAGGAGTGGCTCGTTCCTGCGGGCCTCGGCCGGTTGTGCCGGATCGAGCATGATCTTTAGGCTGTCACCGTTCGTGAGGTGTAAGAGCCGCCAGAGTGAGGTACGGGGCCGTGCTGCTGACCGACAGCATCCGTGGTGATCTGCAGGCGATGGCCGCGGGTGTGGGCGCGGCGCAGCAGGAAGCTGCTGCGGTCGACCACGCCGTCGAGCAGATCGCCGCCCGGGCCGTCGCGGCGGGCTTCGCGGGCATCGTGGTGGGGCTGGCTCGGGTACGCGAGCTGGTCGGGCAGGTCCGCACACGGCTGACGACGGTCGGCGGAGTCCTGGGCGAGGTATCACGCTCGGTCGCCGCAGTGCCGCAGCAGCCGTCACCCCAGGAACTCATCAGCGCGCTCACGCCACTGCTGGCCGCCCTCTCCTCCGCCGATGGCGGACTTTCGGCGGCGGCAGCCGGGATCGAGGAAGCCCGGCGGCTCGTCGCAGCGACGCTGCAGGGAGGCCAGCCGGGCCCAACGCTGGCCCGCCTGCAGCAACTCGGCCAGAGCCTCGCGACCATCAGGACACGAGGAGACGAGGCGCGCCAACATGTCGAAGCGGCACTGGCGCAAGCCCGGCAGGTCGGTGACCTGGGAAATTGACCACGGGCGGCGGCATCAGCCGACCGCCCACCACGCGCGACACCACCGCGAGCCCAAACCAAAAGCCGGCCGCATCGGAGCAGCTCCCCAGTTGGCTGGCGGACGCCGCCCGCGACCTGCCTCGACGACAAGCGAAGGACCCCACGTCCGGCGTGGCGTTGATCAACGGCGAGCGGATACCAATGAGATCTGGCCGCGACCCGGACGCCGCCGCTGACCTCAAGCCGGCCTACAAGCTCATCGCCACCACGACCGACCACCTTGAGGCCAAGCTCGCCGCCCGGATGCGCCGCGAACAGGTCATGCACGCGGTCGTGCTGACCAACAACCCGCCGTGCGACTACGAGCCCTACGGCTGCGAGAAGATCCTCTCCCGCCTGCTGCCGGCCGGCGCGCAGCTGACCGTGTACGTACGCGACGATGACGGGCAGGTACGTCTCTGGCGTACCTACAGAGGCAACGGAAAGGCAATCGCATGAAGGTGACGTGGGCATACGACCGAGGTGACCACCGCGACAACCACGAGGCCGACCTGACCGAACCCGCCGCCCTAGAGGCACTCCTCCACGAGATCCACGAGGCTGCCGAGCCCGTCGTGATCACCGTCTTCAGCGACACGACCGATGATGCCGATGAGCTGCCACCAGGCCTGCAGATCGGGCTCGGCCACCCCACTCACGCCTTCGCGGTACACATCGCCGACGACGGCGGCTACCTCAACGATCCCACAGTTCAGTCCCCGAGCGGGGGACTCAGCTTCGACCTCAGCGGGGTACCCACCGAGTACCCCGCCGAGCACCTGCGGATCCGGCCCGAAACGGCCATACAGATCGCAGCCACCTATCTCAAGACAGGAGGCGAGGCGCCTCATGTGCCCACTGTTGCGGAGTAACAGCACCCGCCCGACGTCGGCCTGCTCAACGGCGAGGCCTTCACATCCGGCAGGGAAACGTCCCCTGGCCGCCACATCGACCACGACCCGTTGAATACACATGTGCCGCGCCGCCGTCGGCGTCGAACGACGCCGTCGATCGGCACGACGACGCCCGGGTCATGGTTGGGCACCTGTCCGTGGCCTTGGTGCGGCCGGTGATCATTGAAGTGTCGGACGTATTCGGTCAGTACCGTCCTGGCGTGCCGTTCGCCGTAGATGAGGAGGTGGTCTGTGCACTCCTCGCGCATGCTGCGGCCCCAGCGCTCCACGAAACAGTTCGCCCTCGGTGTGCGCGGCGGCGTGTTCACCACCCGTATGCCGTCTGCGGTCAGGACCGCGTCGAAGGTCCGCCCGTACTTGGTGTCGCGGTCGCGGATTGGGAACCGGAAGTCGTTGGTGCGTTCTCCGAGGTCCATGAGCAGGTTGCGGGCCTGCTGGGTCACCCATGCCTGGGTCGGGTGCTCGGTCACGCCGAGCAGGTGTACCCGGCGGGTGGCGATCTCCATGACGACCAGCACGTACAGCCGGCGCAGCCACACGGTATCGACGTGGAAGAAGTCGGTGGCCAGCAGGCCGGTGGCCTGGGCGCGCAGGAACGTTCGCCAAGACGTGTCGGTCTGGTGGGGTGCGGGGCCGGGGCGGTCACGGGCCAGGATTCGGCGGATGGTGCCGAGGCCGGCGCGGTGGCCCGGTCCGAGCAGTTCGCCCTGGATTCTTTTGTGGTCCCAGCGGGGGTTGTCCCGGGTCATCCGGCGGATGAGCTCGCGGATTTCGTCGCTGGCGGGTGGTCGGCTGCCGCGGTGGGGGTAGGTCCAGCGGCGTTGGACCAGCCGGCGGTGCCAGGCCAGCAGGGTCGCCGGGGTCACGATCCGGTGGATGTGGACCGTGCGGGGCAGGCGGCGGGCCAGCGCGGACAGGATCGCCTGGTCTGGCCAGGACAGTCGTGGTCGGCCGTGGACCTGACGGCGCAGCACCGCGACCTCGTGGCGCAGGGCCAGCAGCTCCGCGAGCACCGCGCGGTCGCTGCGCGCCGCGAGGAGCAGAGCGTCGAACAGGCGGATCGCGACCAGATAGATCAGCTGGAAGACCATGACCACGAAGGTGCCTCATTCCCATGAAGCCCCAGCTCACTGCAGGTGCGACAGGTACTGGCACCGTACAGGCCAGGTCGGTGATGCCCGACAGCGCGCCGGACAGCACACGCAGCTTCACCTGATGGCGCTGGCACCAGTCGCGCACGGTGGGGATGTCGGCCAGGTCGCGGCACAGCCGGTACAGCTCGGAGACCGTGAGCCGGTCGCCGGGCCGGGCGAAGCGGGCCAGCTCCCGGAACCCGGCACGCTCCAGCGCCGGGATCTTGGACGAGGTGGCCGGGTCGCTGAACATCCGCGCCCCGGCCTCGGCGGTGAGCCCGGCCTCGTCAAGCAGGTGGGTCTGCCGCTGGGTGCTCTGCTCGTCGGTGGACACCCGCGTGTAGACCAACTCCGCCATTGCCTGTCCTGTTCATCCGATCGTCGCCGACACCGCTGATCCGACTGTCATCAAACGCTGTCGTCAACTCGGATCGGCCTGCATTGGATCGGTGGGTCGGATTCCCGTGGTCGGGAGTGATCCATTGACTCTGTTCCGTACCTGTCGTCAAATGGTCCTTTGCCGACAGAAACATCCGGGGCGAATGCTGCGTGCCCGGCCCGACGCTCAACCCCCCGCCCTGAAGATCAACTAAATGATCCCCGGTGACATGAGCGTTAGGAAAACCTCATGTCCGGCCCCTGCCAGGTGGCCCAGGCGCCGGGGTTCCCGCTGCCGTCGTCGGGCTGATTGTCGACGGGCGGCTGGCCGGGGTGGGTGGACATCCCGGCACCGTGGGCGGTCACATCAATGTCGGGATTCGGCCCCGCCGGTCCCGTCCACCCCTCCGGCCAAGACGATGCGGTGGGGGCGTTCGGGTCGTCCAGCGGCCCGGGCAGCCCGGGCAGACCCGTGTCCGCCGGTGGGGCAGGTACCGGCCCGGGCATCGGCAACGGAGGTGCCGGATCCGGTACGCCCAGTCCGGGCGGGAACGACTGCGTCCCTGGGAACTGGCTGGGCTGGTCGCCGCTGGGCTGCGACCACGATGTCGGGTCGGGCGGGGCCTGCGGTAGGGGCGGATCCATCGGTTGCGGCCCGGGGTCGGGTTCCGTGTCCAGGGCCGTGGGCGGGCCGACCCACGCCGCCGGATGGAGCGGATCAAACAGATCAAACAGATCGAGCGGATCGGCTGGGTCCACCTGGTAGGTGGCCCAGGCGTCGAGGTTCCCGCTGCCGTCGCCGGCCTGATTGCCGATGCGCTGCTGGCCGGGGTAGGTGGACATCGCAGCACCGTAGTGCCCGTCGGTCGCACCACTGCCGGGACCCGGCCCCGCCGGTCCCGTCCACCCCGCCGGCCAGGACGATGCGGTGGGGGCGTTCGGGTCGTCCAGCGGCCCGGGCAGCCCGGGCAGACCCGTGCCCGCCGGCGGGGCAGGTACCGGCCCGGGCATCGGCGACGTATCCCCGTGGTTCAGCCAGGACAGGTCCGCACTACCCTGCGGGCGGTCCGGTCCGGGGGCAGGGCCCGGCACCGGTGCTTGCCGGGGCGGACCCGGATCGGTCACCCTGTACCGCGCCGCCACGCCACCGTCATGTTCCTTGACCAGCTGCAGCAGACCATAGTTGCGCAATACCCGGATCCGGTCATTCACCGCCGACTGCCATGTGCCTGCCGCACGGGCGAGGGCTCGCTCGCTGGCGGTGATGATCCCGTCGCCGTCCATACTGTCGATTAGGGCGTTCCACAACTGCCGCAGCGGCTGCTCCTCCCGCTGCGTTGTGGTGGCGATGTGGCCGGCGTGCTGGTTGAACAGCGTCCGGGCCCCATCCGGGTCGCGCACCCACTGGCTGCCTGCAGGAAGGGCCGGCAACGATGCTTGCCGGGGCGGACCCGGATCGGTCACCTTGTACCGCGCCGTCCTGCTACCGTGACCTCTTGGGACCACCTGCAGCAGACGACGGTCGCGCAATGCCCCGATCCGGTCATGCACCGTCCGCCGCAGTGTGGATGTCGCATCGGCGAGGGCTTGCTCGCTGACGGTGATGAGCCCGTCGCCGTCCATACGGCCGATCAGGGCGTTCCACAACAGCCGCAGCTCCTCCTGCTGCTGCGTTGTGGTGGCGATGTGGCCGGCGTGCTGGTTGAACAGCGTCCGGGCCCTATCCGGGTCGCGCACCCAGCTGTCCGCAGTGGGTTGGGGTTGGGGTTGGTCGGGGTGGAGTGGGGCGGGGGTGGTGGGTGGCTCGTCGGCCGGGTGATGGAGGGTGTCGCCGGCGTGGAGAGTGCCGGCGTCGGTGCGGGTCACCGCTGGGGAGGGCTGCCAGTCCATGTCCGTCCCCTGGTAGGTGGCCCAGTCGCCGGGGTTCCCGCTGCCCTCGCCGGCCTGATTGCCGATGCGCTGCTGGCCGGGGTCGGTGGACATCGCAGCACCGTAGTGCCCGTCGGTGACACCACTGCCGGGAACCGGCTCCGCCGGTTCCGTCCACCCCGCCGGCCAGGACGATGCGGCCGGCCACGCCGGCCAGGACGATGTGGTGGGGGCGTTCGGGTCGTCCAGCGGCCCGGGCAGCCCGGGCAGACCCGTGCCCGCCGGCGGGGCAGGTACCGGCCCGGACATCGGCAACGTAT
>NZ_JBICUP010000098.1:0-5932 GCF_043198215.1 Micromonospora sp. NPDC048830 | reverse complement strand
TACTCATCGCCAGTTTGCACAGGTCCAGCAAGGTGCATACCACAACAGCGCCTCCCAGAGTCCGAATCTGCGTGTTGTTGATCTGCGAGCCCTTAGGAAAACCTCATGTCCGGCCCCTGCCAGGTGGCCCAGGCGCCGGGGTTCCCGCCGTCGTCGGGCTGATTGTCGATGTGCGGCCGGCCGGGGTTGGTGGACATCCCAGCACCGTGGGCGGTCACCTCAATGTCGGGATCCGGTCCCGCCCACCCCGCCGTGGGTTGCGGCCCGCCGGGGTAGGGTTCCGTGGCCGTGGGCGGGCCGACCCACGCCGGATGGAGCGGATTAAACAGATCGAGGGCTGGGTTCCCCTGCCAGGTGGCCCAGTCGCCGAGGTCCTCGCTGCCCTCGCCGGCCCCCCGATTGTCGATGTGCGGCTGGCCGAAGTCGGTGGACATCCCAGCACCGTGGGCGGTCACATCAATGCCGGGATCCGGCCACCCCGCCGGCCAGGACGATGCCGTGGGGGCGTCCGGGTCGTCCAGCGGCCCGGGCAGACCCGTGCCCGCCGGCGGGGCAGGTACCGCCCCGGACATCGGCGACTGAGGTGCCAGATCCTGCACGCCCAGTCCGGGCGGGAACGGCTGCGTCCCTGGGAACTGGCTGGGCTGGTCGCCGCTGGGCTGCGACCACGGGTCGGGCGGGGCCTGCGGTCGGGGCGGATCCGTTAATTGCGGTCCGGGGTAGAGTCCCGTGTCCACGGCCGTGGGCGGGCCGACCCACGCCGGATGGAGCAGATTGAGCAGATCGGCTGGGTCCATCTGCCAGGTGGGCCAGGCGCCGGGGTTCCCGCTGCCGTCGGGCTGATTGTCGGTGTGCGGCTGGCCGAAGTCGGTGGACATCCCAGCACCGTGGGCGGTCACATCAATGCCGGGATCCGGCCACCCCGGTCCCGCCCACCCCGCCGGCCAGGACGACGCCGGCGGGGCAGGTACCGGCCCGGACATCGGCAACGTATCCCCGTCGTTCAGCCAGGACAGGTCCGCACCCTGCTGCGGGCGGACCGGTCCGGGGGCAGGGCCCGGCACCGGTGCTTGCCGGGGCGGACCCGGATCGGTCACGATGTACCGCGCCGCCAGGCGACCGCGTGCTTCCCCGACCATCTGCAGCAGACCACGGCCGCGCAATGCCACGATCAGGTTATGCACCGCCGTCTGCCCTGTGCCTGCCGCATCGGCGAGGGCTCGCTCGCTGACGGTGATGAACCCGCCGTTCATATGGCCGATCAGGACGTTCCACAAATCCCGCAGCGGCTGCTCCTCCTGCCGCGTTGTGGTGGCGATGTGGCCGACGTGCTGCTCGAACAGCGTCCGGGCATCACCCCGGTCGCGCACCCACTCTCTGCCCTCAGGAGGGGCCGGCAATGCTTGCCGGGGCGGACCCGGATCGGTCACCTTGTACCGCGCCGCCCTGCGACCGTGTGCTTCCCGGTCCAGCTGCAGCAGATGATGGTCGCGCAATGCCACGATCTGCTTATGCACCGCCGTCTGCCCTGTGCCTGCCGCATCGGCGAGGGCTCGCTCGCTGACGGTGATGAACCCGCCGTTCATATGGCCGATCAGGGCGTTCCACAAATCCCGCAGCGGCTGCTCCTCCTGCTGCGTTGTGGTGGCGACGTGGCCGACGTGCTGCTCGAACAGCGTCCGGGCCCTATCCGGGTCGCGGACCCAGCTGCCCGCAGTGGGTTGGGGTTGGGGTTGGTCGGGGCCGCTTTCCGCTGGATCGGGCGACTGCCCGCTCGAGGTGGAGCCGGCCCACCGGTGGTGACCGCCAGCGGCGGTGAAGTCCTGCTGGACCGGCCAGCTCACGCCGGGTTCCTGACCGTTCTCGACGATGTCCGCGGTCCGTACCGCCTCCACCAGATCCGGCCCGAACAACTCCACCGAACCGTCCGAGAACAACACGGACCGCACCGGCTCGTCCACGTGTGACCGCAGCTCGCCGGGTATCTGGTCTACCTCGTGCGTGGACGACATCAGCCGCCGGGCGCGCAGCTTGGTGCGCAGCCATTCACCGAAGGAGGTGTCCTGTCCCGGTCCCTGCCATGCCGCGTCGCACCAGACCAGCATGATGTCGGGTGTGTCGCCGCCCCGCTGTTGCGCCTGCGCAACAGCGTGTTGCCAGGCGGGCGAGGCGGTGAGCATCCGCAGGAACAAGGCTTGGCGCACCGGATCGTCGGCCAGCCGCTCGGCCAGGTTCCGGTGCCCGGCGATGGTGAACCATCCCTGCACCCACGGCAGCGCCTGTGCCGCCGTGCGGTCCGCCGCCGCCGCGTCCAGATCCGCCACGGCCGGGTCGGCGAAGTACACGCCGCTGAACGTGTCCGCCATGGCGATGTCCCTGGATGCCTCGAACAGTTGGGGCAGGACCCTGTCCGGCGAGGCCGCCTGGATACCGATGTCCGCGGCGAGCCGGCGCAGCTGGGCGTCGGTGGCACGGCCGTGGCCGCCGCTGGCGAGATCGTGGATTCGTTCCGCGGCCGGCCCGTGGGCAGCGGCGAGCCCGAGATCGGCCGGGCCGCTGCTGCCGGCCGGGCCGGACGCAGCGCCCGGCCGGGATGCCGTACCTGAGTCCACCGCGGACCCGATCGCCGCGACGGCCGGCCCCGTTGCCGCGACGGCCGGCTCGCCGAGACTGCCAGAGTCTGCACTGATCGGTTCGTCCAGCGACGACACATCACTGTTCGAGTCCGTGTCCCTGGAGCCGAAATCGGGGCTGAATACTCCATCGCTTGCGATAGACACGTCACTGACCGACGCGGTATCACTGGTGCTGTCGACGTCGATGATCGACACGCCATCGACACGGGAGTCGGCGCCACCCGGCACCGTACCGCGGGCCCCGGCCACATCCGGCGTCCCGGGCGTCGCGTTGCCGCCGGCCGATGCGAGCACCCCGGCGCGTCCGCTTTCTGAAATGTCGACGGTAGCCGAACCGGCGGCCGGTGCGGTGGCGCCGGGGATGGCCGCGGCCGTGAAAAGGGCGGGCAGGTCGGTGACCGTCTGCCGGACCATGTTCGCCACGGCGTTGACCTGCGCGGCGTCGGGGCTGGCCACCACAGCGGGCAGCAAGGCTGCGGAGGTACCGAGGATCGCATCGAGGCCTCGGTCCACCTGGTCCCGCACCGCGTTCTTGACCGCCGCGAGCACGGTGGCGGACGGCACCGCCGCTCCGGCGCCTGCCGGCGTGCCAGCGGCCCCCGGCGTGCCGGGGCCCGTCGGCGTGCCGAGGCCTGTCGGCGTGCCGAGGCCTGTCGGCGTGCTGGCGGCCGTCGGTAGGCCGGCGGCGAGGTACTGGCCGACGTGGTGTTCGGCGGCCAGGTGCGCGATCGCGCGCAGCGCCTCCAGGTCGAACGCCGCCGGCAGCGCGGCGATCACCTGCTCCGACCACACCTCGGCCGGGATCTGCTCACCCGCGGACGCCAACGCCTCGGCCATCCGGGCCACCGCCCGCTCCCAGACACCCCTCAGATACCCCTCGGTGAGCGCGGTACCCGGCAGACCGACCGCGGACAGGAAAGCCGCGACAGCGGGATCACCCTGCCGGGCGTCGACCCACTCGGCGAAAACCCGCTCGATCGGCACGGCAAGCCCGGCCATGCTCTTGCCCGCCCGAGCCACCCCGGCCAGCAGCCCACCGTAGCGGTCCACCGGATCCTGCTGGAACCGTTGCCACTGCTCGGCCACCGGCGCACCGGCTGCCGCGACCCACTGCGGCGCCGGCGCAGCCGGCACCGACCACAACGGCACCGACGGGTCCGGGTTCGGCGTGGGCAGGTTCAGCTTCGGCGCGGGCATGTTCCATGCCGGCAGCGGTGGCGGCGTGGGCGGCGGCGTGGGCGGCAGGGCCTGTGTGCCGGCACCCACAGCCTTCGGATCATCGACCCCGGCCTGGTAGCCCGTGGACGGGTCCGCACCAACCGGTGTCGACTCCACCGGCAGGACCGGCCTTCCGTCCGGCGTGAAGTCGGCGCGAGGCATCTGCACCCGGGGCTTCATCACGGCGCGACTCAAGAGGAACCCGAGCACGCTCGCGGCCGATCCCCCTGCCCCCGACAGCGCCCCGGAACGAAGGTCCGCACCGAGATTACTGACGTCGTAGTACCCCTCGATCATCAGGCCGGAAAGCCCACCGTAGAGCCCCTCCCCGAGGGTCTCCGTCACGGGCCGCGTCAGCAGATCGGTCAACAGAATCTTGGTGGCATCCGACACGCCCAGCTTGCTGACAGCGCCGGCGACAGCGCCAGCGACCTTACCCAACGCCGGCCCCGCCACCGTGCTGAGGAACGCCACCGCCCCCGCATACGCCGCCTGCTTACCGACCGCCGACCAGTTCACCCCGGACTGCAGACCATCGGTCATCATCGACACCTCGGCCAGCAGCGCAGAACCCGGCATGAACAACATCTGCACAGCCGTGCCGCTCGCCGCCGAGCGGACCAACGCCGAACGCAGGAACGCCTGGATGATGGACCGTGTCTGGGCGACGTGTGCCGCCGCCCCCACCGGATTCCAGAACCACATCGCGGCGGCGACGGCGAACTCGGCCTGCATGAAGCTGAACATGGCCACCGCCGTACGCTTGCCGGTCTCCGTCTCGAGGAAGAACTTCTTCTCCGCCTCGATCACGGCGAGCAGCAGGTCAGCCGTCTCGGCCATCTTCTTCACGAACGGAACGGTCTGGGCCACGAACCGGTCGAAGACCTCGCCCTCCCCCGCCTCCCCGACCGCCCTGATCGCCTGCTCCAGCATCGGACCCAACACCGTACGCACCCGATGCTCCAGCACTTCGGCCGTGCCGATGTCCTGCCACAACAACGGCAGCTTCGTCCGGGACAACTTGAACCCGGTGAACCCTTCCAAAACCCGCATCGAGCTCTCGGGGAGCTCAACGGTCGGAACGGCGGCAGCCAACACGCAACGCTCCTTCCCCGCCCCGAATCAGGGCACCCAGTGCGGATCAGTCAGCCGCGCTGACCGCCACCCCAGCCCCCGACCACTTCGTCGGCGATGACCTCGGCGCTGTCCCGCACCCGGCGGCCGAGGCCCCAACTCCCCGCCCCGCAACCCGACCGACGCCTCCACCGCCACCCAAGGTGTTGATCACCGAGAGCTACACGCCCGTCACCGTAAAGCGACGGTAGTCGACATCGGCGACACGAGCCATCCCCGCCCACACGTGAGCCACCACACATCCAGACGCGCGGCACGGGCGAACAGGCCTCCCGGTAGTAGACAGCGAAAAATCAACGACAACGCTGGTCAGGGCAGGTGCCGCAGGGCAGCGGTGCTGCTCGTGCCGAGAGCCGGTTGACCAGCGTTGCCTTGATTTCAGGCTGAAAGCTACGGCCAGGCCGATAGTGAAAATAATCATCGTTGGGTTTCCGATCTGCCAGTGACCCTGCTAGATACGTTGTAGCGGTGGGCAACGTGCCTGCCACAACTACACAGGGAGAAGCATGCTGAGCACGGTTCGGTCCCGTATTCGCGCGCTTGCGGTGGTCGGCATGGCAGCCGTGACCGGCGCCGTCGGTGGCGTAACCCACGCCGCCTCGGCTGCCGAGGTAGCGCCGCCCGCGGCGCCAGCCACGGCGGGCTCTGGCGCCCACGCCAGTTCGTTCCTGAGCATCCCCGACGCGATCAAACCGCCGGCCGGGTCCCAGCCGACCGGTGCCTACCTGGTCGTTAGCGGAACGCAGACCTACACGTGCGTTGTCCCCGAGGGAGCCACCACCGGCGCCTACACAGGCGCCTCGGTTCCCGAGGCGCTACTGTTCGGCACCGGCGGCATAGTTCACCACTTCGCAGGCCCGAGTTGGCAGTCCACTCACGACGGATCGCTGGTCACCGCGACCAAGATCGCCTCGTCGGATCGACCTGGAACCATCCCGGAACTG
>NZ_JBICUP010000097.1:0-6094 GCF_043198215.1 Micromonospora sp. NPDC048830 | reverse complement strand
AGCCCGGCACCTGTGGGCTGCGAAGCGTCAACCACCCGGCGTGCCGCATGAGCGCCGCCAGGAATCTGCCCTCTTCAGGGGGCAGAGGAAGTCAAACGCTGGCTGTCTCGGGGCGCCGCTGGATGGCCCTGGTGGCCAGGGGCGAGGTGCCCGATTCTCCGGTACGGAAGGGTTGGCGTCGCACGCTGGCCACGGTGCGCGACTGGGGGCGGAAGTCGCTTGGTGGGTGATGGCCGCGCTGATCGTGTTCAACCGGGTGGCGCATCCGGGCGACGCGCAGGTCTGGCAGCTCGTCGCCGTGACCGCTGTCGGACCGCTCCTGTGCCGGCGTCCGTGAGGGGATTGTTCCGGCTGCTGCGCTGGTGGTGGCGAAGGAGACACAGGGACCACGCGCGGGATGCGAGGCCTGCTGAGGAGCCGCTGATGCCCGATGTCCAGGCTTCGTGACCAACCGGGTGACGACCGAGGCCCGATGCCGGACGCCCACGGACGATGGGGAGCGCCCCGGCAGCTCGGCCCCTGTTCCCGTCAGGAGCGGGTGTCGGTCAGCATGCCGACCATTGCCGCCGCGCGGTCGAGTTGCGTCCGAAGGTCGCCGACCGCGGAGAGCACGACGCTGTCCGCACCCGCGTCGTGCAGTTCGCGAATCCGGCGGACGCAGTCGGCCGGAGTACCGACCACGGCGAGTTCGTCGACCCACGAATCCGGTACGGCGGCGGCGCGTTCGGCCTCGGGCAGCGCGGCGATCTGAGCGAGCTGTCCGGCCAGGCCCAACGGGTCGAGATGGGCCGACCAGGCCGGGTGGGTGATCGCGGCGGCCAGCACCGGACGCACCGCGTCGCGGGCTGTCGCCGCGTCCTCGTCGAGATGGCACAGCGCGTAGGCGGTGATCGGGTGCGGGCGCCGGTCGCCGCCCTGTCCGCGTTCGATCGAGGCGCGAGCCGCCGCGAGGTAGGCCGGCGTGACAGGCTCGGCCAGCAGCGTTCCGTCGGCGTAGCGGCCCGCCACCTCGAGCGATTTGGGACCGCGTACCCCGGCGATTACCGGCGGCGGCTGTCGGGGCGGGAACTCCAGGGCCACCTGGTCCAGCCGCACGTAGCGGCCCCGCACCGTGACCTCCTCGCCGGTGAGGAGCCGGCGGACCGCGTCCAGGTGCTCGCCGAGCGCGCTCAGCGGCGAGGCCGGCGCCGCGCCGATCTGGCGCATCCAGTCCCGCATACCGTGCCCCAGTCCACAGCTGAGCCGGCCCGGGTGCATCTCGGCCAGCGTGGCAACCTCCATCGCGGTGAACGCCGCGTTACGCGCGACCGCCGGCAGAATCCCGATGCCGACCGTGATGTGTTCGGTCGCGGCCAACGCCGTCGCCGAGGCGGCGATCCCACCGGCGAAGAAGCAGTCCTCGACCACCCACACCTCGTCGAACCCGGCCCGCTCGACCGACTTCGCGAACACGGCGATCTCCGGTGCCGGCAGCCGGCACGGGATCTGAAAACCGATCTTGGGACGAATCACTGGTACTCCTGACGATCACTCGACTCGGTCGGACAGTATTCCCGGTGCGGCGGGCCGCCGCAGCGATGTGTCCCTGGTCGGCGGCAGATTCGATGCCGTGCGGGCAATCGTCGCGCCAGGCAGGACGTCGAGCGGCGGAGCGCTCGATCCTCGGGTGTCCTTCGGCGATGGAGGACTGTGCTCAGCCTGGTAGGTTTCCGACAGCCGGCGGGAAAACCGGTCCGGACGTCCTCATAATGTTGCGCGACCTGATCATCAACGCGGGAGCGGACATGAAGCGCGTGGACATGTGGATCCGGGCCGTTGGCGGCGCGGCCGTACTCGCGCTCGCATTGGGCGGGGCGGCCGGATGTGGCGGATCCGCGACGACCGGGAAGCCGGCGACGGAGCAACCGGCCTCCACCGGGACGGACGCGGTCCCCGGGGCCACTGCGGCCACCACCGCGCCGGCAGCCACCACGGCCGGGCCGTCGGCTGACGCCTCACCGGTACTGGCCGACGGCCGGAGCCCGGTCTACCTCACCGGCCTGGACACCACTGGGAACACCGTCACGTTCGACCTGATCGAGTTCCTGACCGGCGACGCGGCCAAGGCGGAGTGGAAGAAGGAGCACCCGGAGAACCCCGACGGCCCGGACAACGACTACGTGATCGTCAACAGGAACAAGAGGTTGCGGACGCTGCCGGTCGCTGCGGACGCGCAGTGCGTGGTGCTGTCGACGCTGGGCGGCACGGACACGAAGACGATCAGCTTCGCCGCCCTCCCGGCATTCCTCGAGCAACAGAACAAGGAAACGGCGCTCACCCCGCCGGCCATCGCGGTGCTGCCGTTCTGGCTGACCGTGCGGCACGGGACCGTCGTCAGGTTCGAGGAGCAGTTCCTGCCCTGATGCACGCTACTTCCGTGCTGCCCCGCCGGGGAGGACGGCCGGTTGCGGGGTTACCCTGCGGCCGTGGCGGTCGGTGAGGACGGAGAACGGTTGGCGGCGTCGCTGGCTGATCGGCTCGACGCAGTCGGCTTCACGAATTTGACCACGGACCAGGTCACGGCCCGGCTGATCGACGAGGTGGCCGACTGGGCGGGAAAGCGGGGTTGGCGGGTCTACCGGCGGGCGGCCAGCGTGCTGCCGCTGCCGCCGCCGATGTCCGCGCAGCAGTCGGTGCTCGACGTGGCCTGTGCCCGTCCGGACGGGCCGCCGGTCGTCGTCGAGATCGACCACGGTACGCGTCGCCGCACCTGGGAGAAGCTGCTCGCCGAGGCCGATGCGGGACGGGTCGCACTCTGGGTGCGCTGGGGTGCCGCCCGGTTCACCGCGCCGCCTCCGCCCATCCGGATGGTGACCTGCGAGGTGAGCCGACGACCGGACCCGACCGGCCAGGGCCGGGTGCACAGTCGCCTGCCGAGAGTCAACAGGCTGCCGCCGGCACACTCCACCGTGCGGGCGGTCGCCGCCGTCGAGCTGCCACTGCTGCCGCCGCCGGAGTTGCCCGGCGGCGGGGCCTGAGCCTGAAACAGGCGTCCGCCGGCTACCTGGCTGCAATTACTTAGACCATCATCTATGGTTAGTGGCTGTCGGTCGGTGCCGGTGGCGGCCAGCATGGTCGGTGGACGTGCCGCAGCGGCAACCGGTCCGGCTCCTGGTTGGTTGGGCGAGCATCGAGGAGATTGCATGATCAGGCGTCTACTCACCGTCGTGTCCGCGGCTGCCCTGGTGGTGGGCCTCGCCGCCGCTCCGGCGCAGGCCGTGGTGGTCGGGGCGACAGGCTGCAACCCGAACGTGTCGACGGTTCTCGGTAGCTGGGACCTCGACGGCGACAGTGCGCTGGAAACCGTCTACGACCGGCACACCGGCACGTTCGCCGAGATCGGCTTCGTCTACCTGCTCGACAGCGGCGTCTGCTACGGGTACGAGATTCCCGGCGCGTCGAGCTACGACTGGGTGCTGTTCAGCCCGCCGTCGGACCTGAACGGCATCGCCGGCGCCGAACTCGCCGTCTCCTGGAAGACCACGCCGGGTACCGTCCTGAACCAACGCAAGACCTGGATCGTCAACCACCGCACCCGGACGATGTCCGAGGTCGCCTCCGGTGGGAACCTCTCCTGGGACTGGCAGTACGACCTCGACAGCCTGGCCGGCAACGACCTGCTGTTCACGTACCAGACGCTCTATCAGAGCCAGCCGGACTACGGCCTCGTCAAGGTCTACAGCACCCAGACCGGCCAACTGACCAGTTACTCGTTGCAGACCCAGATCGTCGACCCCCGCTTCGACCAGCGCGCGTTCGGTGACACCAACGGCCTGGCGGGTACGGAAGCGGTCTTCATCCAGTACCCGTACATCAGCAACAGCTACTACAACGGCGGCTTCGTCAAGATCCTCGACGCCCGGTCCCGGGTCGTCCGCAGCTACTCGACCCTGCCCCAGGCGTCGTACTGGACGTCACTGTGGAGCCTTTCGTCGTACCGGTACGAGGTGAGCCAGAAGAACGGCACCGGCGGTGCCGAGGTGACGGTGTACTACCAGTTCTACAACAACTCCACCGGCCGCAGTGACTACCTGCGCTGGGTGGTCGACGACACCCAGCAGCGAGCGACCCTGTACTACTCGTGGTGACCAGGATCCTGGCGCGCTCGGGCAGTGCACACCCACGCGCCGGTCGGCGATAACCTGTCTCGCTGCCACGTGACGGGGGCGGCGTGGGAGGAGTTGACCATGACCATGTCGATGAGGCGTACGGCTTTGGCGCTGGCCGCGGTGGCCGCGCTGCTGGCGGGCTGCGGCGGGAACGCCGGCGACGGGGCGGACGTGGCCGCCTGGGCGACGCCGGCCGACAACGGCATCGCCGCGCTCGCGCCGGAGCAGATTCTGGAGAGGTCGCTCGCGGCGACGAAGGCGGCGAAGTCGTTCCACATCAAGGGCTCCGCGGAGGACGACGGCACGCCGATCCGTGTGGATCTCAAGATCAGCGGCGGGGACATGCACGGGACGGTGACGATGCAGGGCGCCACGGTGGAGGTGCTCCTGGTGGACGACGAACGGTTCATCCGCCCGGACAAGAAGTTCTGGGCGCTGTCCGCCGGCGCGGAGGCGGCAGCCACGATCACCGAGCTGATGGATGGCCGCTGGGCCGTCGTTCCGGAGGATGACCAGGACCTCCGTGGGCTGTTCGCCCTGGCCGTCGTCGACAAGATGTTCGAGCCGGAGGGAACGGTGACCAAGAGCGAGGCCACCGAGGTCGCCGGCACCCCGGCGGTCGGCGTGGTGGACGAAGGCGGCGACGGCGGCACGCTGTGGGTGGCGAGGTTCGGCGAGCCGTACCCGGTGCGTATCGACGCCCCTGCCGGCGAGGAGGGGGAGATGACCTTCACCGAGTTCGGTGCGGCCTTCGCCGAGATCAAGAAGCCGGCCGCTGTCGACGTGGTGGACCTGGACAAGCTGGCCGGACGGTGAACGGGACGGCGGGCGGGTGATCATCTGTGACGCCCGCCATGCCGGCCCCGCGTGTCCCGCAGGCCGAGGAGTTTCTCCGCGCGGTGGTGGCCGAGACGGCGGGTTGGTACACGATGGGCTGAATACACTGGCTGATGTACAGTGCCGGTGTGGAGACGTCGACGTACGGGCAGGTGCTGGCTCGGTTCGGTCATGCCCTGTCCGATCCGATCCGCGCCCGGCTGCTGCTGGCCCTGCGGGAGAGCCCGGGCTATCCGGCCGAGCTGGCGGAGTTGGTGGGCACGACGCGACAGAACCTGTCGAACCACCTGGCCTGCCTGCGGGGGTGCGGCCTTGTGGTGGCGGTGCCCGAGGGGCGGCGCAGCCGCTACGAGCTGGCCGACGCCCGCCTGGCTCACGCGCTGGGTGACCTGCTGGGTCTGGTCCTCGCCGTCGACCCCGCCGCCTGCGCGGACGCGGACGAGAAGCGCTGCTGCTGATGGCCGCCCCGTCCCTCCACGCCCAGCAGGGCGCCCCCGCGGCGCGGCGTGCCGTGCTCGTTCGACGGGTACGGCTGCTGGTGGCGGCGACGATCACCTACAACGTCGTCGAGGCGATGGTGGCGATCACTGCCGGTGCGGCGGCGTCGTCCACCGCGTTGATCGGCTTCGGACTCGACTCCGTCATCGAGGTGTCCTCGGCGGTGGCGGTGGCGTGGCAGTTCGCCGGACGTGACCCGCAGGCGCGGGAGAGGGTGGCACTGCGCGTCATCGCGGTGTCGTTCTTCGCGCAGCGACGGGCCGGGCGCGAGCTGGGTTCCCGGTCGGCGGTGGCCGACTCCAGGCAGACCCTGCTCTGCACCTACCGATTTGAGGCGAGAGGGCTGCCGTCTTCAGGCGGCAGGTGAATCGCTGCCCTGATGCTGCTCCGTTAGTTACGTGCCATGCGTATACTAGGTTCGTGGCCGAATATCAGACGAACCGTGGGGCGGCGTACAGCCTCGGATACCACGTGGTGTGGTGCCCGAAGTACCGCCGCCCCGTGCTCGTCGGCCCGGTCGCCGAACGTCTGCGGGACCTGATCGGACAGAAGTGTGACGAGCATGGCTGGTCGATCGTGGCGCTGGAAGTCATGCCCGACCACGTGCTGTG
>NZ_JBICUP010000096.1:0-7247 GCF_043198215.1 Micromonospora sp. NPDC048830 | reverse complement strand
GAGCACCGATGATGGCAAGGCAGGCACGGGACTCCCGTCGATCACTGAGCGTAGAGAACTCCGATGATCGATGTCCCGTGCCTGTTTGCTACTCCAGGTACCTACCTGTCCGGATCCTGGGTGCCTATCGCCGGTCGCTCTAACCAAAATCAACTAGCTGTCTCGCTGGACTTGACAGGTTCCGATATCCCGCGCCCCCGGCGGGAGGAGTGCACGATCTGCACCGCCTCGCCCCCGACGCCGCCCTCACCGTGCACACGTACGCAGCCACGGACGACAAGCCTAGGGGCGACCGTTTAGTGCACATTCGCACCGTTCGCGCGCCGAAACTTCAGGTCAACGACCGACACCCAGACCAAGATCAGCAGGCCAGCAAGGGCGCGTCTACACCAACCACATCAAGTCGAGCAGCCCGCGGCGTTGCCCCGGGACCCTGGGCGCACCTGTTGAGGTTTGGGCATTCCAGGTCAGGGAATGGCTGCATCGGTTAGCGCGGCTGGGTTCCAGGGGGCGGTGTATGCACCGATGCAGAAGCAGATAGAAGAGTTCTTCAGCGATCTCGCCGATCGTGGTCACATTCCGCGGCTTGGGCGGATAAACGCAGTCGTCCGTATAGATATCACCGATGACGCTCGGCGTGAGAGCAGGTTCGTGACGGTTAAGGCGGGTGACGTCACTGTATCGAGAGAGGGCCCCAGCCCGAATGCCGTCCTGACAGCCTCTGAGGGAGTCTTCGCGCGACTCATCAGCAGCGGAGAAGGGTGGTACGCGCTACTTTTGCGGGGCGACCTGCTTACCGAAGGCGACATATACGTCCTTTCCTACCTCGCCTACGTGATCTTTCCGGGCCGTCCAGGCGACCTCGGTCCACATGAATGGCAAGAAAGGAAAAGGCGATGCCCGAAGAGGTGAGACTCCTCGATGGACGCACCTTCGCTATCTCCAACGGCAGCGGGGATATCAGAGATGATAGTGAGTTCGTCGCCGGGCTCTTCTCCTTGGATACACGGTTCCTTTCCAGATGGGAGTTGACCGTCGACAACAAGGCGCTCGCCTCTCTCTCCAGAAACGAACTCCAGTATTGGGAGGTTCGATTCTTCCTCACTCCCGGCCCGGCGACACAATACATCGATTCTAAAGTATCGGTCATTCGCGAAAGATCTCTGGGAGGGAGCAAGGCCGCCACGCAGGCGGGATCCCCTGCAGCGTCCTGCATGACAGAAAAGATTGTTGTTATCAATCATGGCGACAAGGCAATAGAGCCAAGAGTTCGCATCGATACAGCATCTGACTTCGCCGATATTTTCGACGCGAAAGGAGGCGTGCCGCGAGAGCGTCCGGGCACAATCGACGTGTTGGCAGAAGAGGATTGCCTCCGCCTGATTTTCCGCCGCGGGAACTTCAGGCGCGAGACCGAAATATCGGCGAGCGGCAGCCCAAGATTCGACAAGGGTGGCCTTGAATATTTGCCCAAAATTGCGCCTGGTGGAAGTTGGACTACGGAGATTCAGGTAGGCAGCTACGCCGGCAGCTCACGAATGAGAGACTTCAGGGAGGCGATTAGAGTTCAACAGGGCCGCGTGGTTCGCATGGCACTAAAGGATGACCTCCAAGACTGGTTGAACGAGGCACCCAAGGTGGACTGCCCTTCGTTGGAAATCTCCGCAACATACATGCGCAGTATGGTTGATCTCGCGGCACTACGTTTCCCTCCTCTCTCACTCGCCGGACGGACGTTACCTGCCGCGGGTCTACCTTGGTTCATGACAATCTTCGGCCGCGATAGTATCTTTACATCTCTACAGGCTCTGCCGTTCGTGCCTGAACTGGCAGCCAGCACCCTTCGGCAACTAGCTTTAGACCAGGGGGTCCACATTGGAGACTTTCGCGACGAGGAGCCGGGCAAAATTCTGCATGAGGTTCGATACGGCGAGACAGCGGCATTCGAGGAGCAGCCGCACAGCCCGTACTACGGCTCCGTGGACGCGACCCCTCTGTTCGTGATCCTTCTTGATGAATACGAACGCTGGACAGGGGACGGTGCGCTCGTCAAAGACCTGGAGTACGAAACGAGAGCCGCCCTGAGCTGGATCGACGACTATGCCGATCTCGTAGGAAACGGGTACTTGTGGTACGAACGACGGAACACGGCGACGGGCTTGGAAAACCAATGCTGGAAAGATTCCTGGGACTCCCTGTCGTACAGCGATGGCGGCCTTCCGGACTACCCGCGTTCCACTTGCGAGGTGCAGGGCTACGCATATGACGCCAAACTTCGCGGCGCGCGGCTTGCCCGGGTCTTTTGGGGTGACTCGGCATATGCCGAGAAACTTGAACGCGACGCGAAAGAACTGCGCGATAGATTCAATCGTGAGTGGTGGCTTGAGGACGACGGCTATTTCGCTCTTGCCATGGATCCCGAGGGGCGACTGCTCCGTGTGCTGTCATCCAACATCGGCCACCTATTGTGGAGCGGCATTGTGGATGACGAGAAGGCTTCACAGCTCGTTCACCATCTCATGGGAACCCGTCTGTTCAATGGCTGGGGTATACGGACGCTGGCCGAAGGAGAGGTCCGCTACAATCCCATCGGATACCATGTGGGGACTGTGTGGCCGTTCGACAACTCGATAATCGCACTGGGCCTCCGTCGGTATGGTTTTGCTGCCGAGGCTGCAACGATCGCCGAGGGCATGTTTACTGCGGCAAGATACTTCAACGGACGCCTTCCAGAGGCCTTCGCCGGCTACGACCGCTCGCTGACTGACTATCCGGTAGAGTATCCCACCGCCTGTAGCCCACAAGCGTGGTCTACTGGAGCCTCTCTCCTCCTGCTTCAAACGATGCTTGGAATGGAACCCAGGGGCAATCGCCTAACGTTCGCACCAGTTCTGCCAGCGGGAATCGATCGCCTTGAAATCCACGGTATCCGAGGAAGGTGGGGCCGAATCGATGCTATAGGCCGCGGTGGTGCCATGTAGTCGAAGATTATCGACAGCCAGGAGGCGCTATGAGTTCTTCGGCGACGCCTCGGTCCATGGAAGACGCGCCGTTCAGTCGTTTTCACGTCTACATGACGTGGTGCACGGCGGGAGGGCCGTTCTGTGATGGATACATCCTCGGAGTCATCGCCATCGCCCTTGCACCGCTCGCACGTGATCTGGATTTGTCGGCCGGATGGCAGGGGGCGCTGGGCGCGGCCAGCCTCCTGGGATTGTTCGTGGGCGCTGCGGTATTCGGGCGAGTGACCGATCTCGTCGGCCGCCGGTTGATTTACATGATCGCCTTAGCTGTCTTCGTCGGTGCCGGGTCGTTGCAGTTCTTCGCCGGTGACGCGTGGCAGCTGCTGGTGCTCCGGTTCGTCCTGGGTGTCGCCATTGGCGCTGACTACGCCGTTGCGACAACGCTGCTCACTGAGTTCTTGCCGCGACACCGGCGAGGGCAGCTGCTTGGCGTGCTGACCTTGGCCTGGTGGGCTGGCTATGTTGCCTCGTTCGCCGCGGGCTACCTCATGCTAGGACTGGGATCGGGGGCCTGGCGGTGGATGCTTGCCTCAAGTGCAGTGCCTGCGGTGTTGGTCTTGGCGCTGCGAGCCAAGGCACCAGAATCTCCCCTGTGGCTGGCCCAGCGGGGACGGAGAGAAGAGGCGCTGGTGATCGTCCGCGATCGTATCGGTTCGAGTTATACCTTGCCCGAGGTTCCTGCCGATGAACAGCGCGCGGTGCGATGGGCAGCGATCTTTCGCTCCGGCTACGGACGGCGTACATTTTTCGTTTCGGCTTTTTGGTCTGCGCAGGTGGCGCCGTTGTTCGCGTTGTTCACCTTCCAGCCCCAGGTGTTGCAGATGCTCGGCGTGGAAAGCCCCGACCTCGGCTCCTTGGTGGTCAGCCTTTTCTTCCTGGTAGGGGTGCTGCCAGGTATCTTTCTGGTCGGGAGCTGGGGGCGACGTCCCGTGCTGCTGTGGGGATTCGTCGGTCCGACCGTGGTGCTCGCCGTGCTTGGCTTGACTCCTGGCCTTGGCCCGTTGCTCGTGGTGGCGGGATTCGCGCTGTTCGCGATCTTCAACGCTGGCGCGAGCGTTCTGCCATGGATTTATCCCAACGAGTTGTTTCCGACCGGCGTCCGCGCCACCGCGGTCGGATTCTCCGCTGCGATGAGTCGCATCGCGGCCGCTGCGGGAACCTTCTTGTTTCCGCTCGGCATAGCCACGTTCGGCATCGGGCCGCCCCTGTTGGCAGCCGCGGCTATCAGCCTGGGCGGCCTGCTGGTATCCCTCCCGCTTGCGCCGGAGACTCGGCATCTGCGACTCGGAGAGGCCAGCAGGGCCCAGGCAAAGTCGTCAGGTGATGCCGAGTAGTGCCAGCGGGCGCATGCTGTCGCCGGCGTCGTGGCGGTTGGCGACGGCGATGTTTGGTGACGCCGGCGATGCGTAGTGCGCCGATCGCGGCGTTGCGGAGAGCGGCCATGACGGTGGTCCGGTGCCGGTACGGATCCGGCGGCCCTGACTCTTATCAGGGAGCCGGGATTCGGCTGGGCGCAGGGCGCTGACCTGGGGTTTTGGTCTAGTGGGTGCGCACTAATACTGCAACGGCGGGTCGTAGCTTCGGGTGGTAATCGCTCCTTGGCTGGTTGTGGTGGATGCGCAGTTGGTCGGGTCGTGGGATGCCGGGTTGGAGGAGTTGTTCTTCCGGTTCTCGCATCGGTTTGCTCGGGTGGAGCCGCGGCGGCGGGCGTGGGCGTATGTGCGGGGGTTGCTGGCGCCGTTGGAGCGGCGCAACGGCTGGACCCTCGCGGAGCAGGCTGGGCATGTCTCACCGGACGGCTTGCAGGGCATGTTGTGCAGCGCGGCGTGGGACCGGGACGCGGTCCGCGATGACGTACGCGACTACGTCGTGGAGCAGATCGGCGATGCGGCCGGGGTGTCAAGCCCCGGGTTTGATGGAGAGTTGGTTAGTTGGTTTTCAGGGGTGCGGTGACCGGGTGGGTCATCGCGTGGAGTGCCTCGTGTTCGGCGGGTGGGACGTGCCCGAGTTCGCCGTGCAGCCTGCGGTTGTTGTACCAGTCGATGTATTCGACGGTGGCCATCTCCAGGTCGTCGAGCCCGCGCCGTGGTCCCTTGTTGCGCACGAGTTCGGCCTTGTAGCGGGAGTTGAACGCCTCGGCCATCGCGTTGTCGTACGAGTCGCCCTTGGAGCCGACAGAGGCGACGGCGCCGGCCTCGGCGAGCCGCTGGGTGTAGCGGATTGCTCGGTACTGGACTCCCCGGTCGGAATGATGAACGAGTCCGCCCAGGTCAGCGCCTTGATTCTCGCGGCGCCAGATCGCCATCTTCAGCGCGTCGAGAGCCAGGTCGGTGTAGAGCGACGTGGACACCTGCCAGCCGACGATCATGCGGGAGTACACGTCGAGGACGAACGCGGCGTACGTTACGGGCCGCCTCACGCGCCGCCGTCTCATCCACCACCGGCCCGGCCAGGGGCAGCCGCAGCCCATCCGCCGCGACCCGCTCAGCCAGCGCCTCGACCTCACCATCAACCCCGACGGGTGTGTCGTACTGCCCCACCATGGAGATAGCCATCAACCTGTTCCTATCTGTGCCGACCAGCTTCTACTGGCCATAACGGACTTTCATTGACATCCGTTACACAGATCTCCCTACAGGCCCGACGGACGGTGTCTTCGGCATATCCGAACCGGTGCCCGACCAGCAGCCGGCTGTGATCGTCGAGGAACGCGAACAGGTAGGTCTTGCGCCCGCCGACGTGCGGGCCGTGCAGGGCGTCGCCGACCCACAACTCGTTGGTGCGGGCAGCCTCGAACCGGCCGAACACGGTCACCGCCGTGGCGGGCGGGCCCATCAGTTCCAGGCGGTTCAAGTGCCGCAGCACCGTCGACTCCGACGGCGCCCACCCGAGGTGCTTGTGCAGGATCCGGGCCACCTGCGCGGCGGTCCGGTCAGGGTTCTCCCGCTTCAACGCCGCGGCCATGTCCAGGATCTCGGCCGGGGTGCGCGGGGTGGCCTGCCGAGGGCTGGGCACCAGGGCGTCGAACCCACCGCGGCGCCACGCGGTGATCCACCGGTCCAAGGTCGCCCGGGCCACCCGCACCGGCGTCCCGAACGGCCCCGGATGCTCCCGCTCGGCCAGGTCACGCACCATCCGCCCGCGCTGGCGGCTGGAATACGCCGGATCAGCCGCCTCCCGGATCAGCTGATACCGCCACAACGCGATCTTTCGGGCGCGGTCGGCCCGCACCCCGGACCTCATCATCCGCGGTAGTCAACAACAAACCTTCTCAACACTCGCCGTGAAGATCGACAAGTGCTGACGCTGCCCCCTCACATGGCCGCTGACCAGGGCGAACTCGTGTTGATCCACTCCGGTGGCCAGTCCGGGGACAACAGACGACCGTCTGAAACCGCGCCGGCCACCTGCCACGCCGTCACCTCGCGCAGCACGAACCGGCCCACCACCGCCCGCCCCGCGGCGGTGATCGCGGCCACCGCGTCAGCAAACAGCGAACCGGTCGGGTCGGGAATCTGCGGATCGACCGCCACCGCGACCAGCAGCCGGGTAAACCACGCCCGGACCTGCTCGGCCCGCCCGGCGAACCGCCGCAACCAGCCCCTCACCGTCCCCAGCGGCCGGTCCACCAGCACCGCGACCGGGCGGGCACCCAACCCGGCCGCCTTGGCCTGCACCGCGCGGCCCACCACACCGACAGCATCCGCCCGCCGCACCAGCACGCCGACCGGCAGCAGCACGTGCGTCGCCGCGCACCTCGTGCAGCAGGCACGCCGAGGCCGCACCAGCCAGCGACCGCCCGACTCAACCCGGATCAGACGCGGCCGCGCCCATCCCCACCCCGCCAACCGGCCCGCGCAACCCGGACAGCGCAACTCACCCACCACCAGCTGCCGTTCGACCCCAACCGGATCGTCGTTTACCGTCATCACCCGGTGCCTCCGCACCTCAAGCGGCCCTCCCGAGCGCCTGGCCAAGGAACACCGGGAGGGCCGCTACCCGCATCAACGTCCTCACGGTGATGACGCGCACGAACAAGCGCAACCCCACCAGGTCACGCCAGAGACTTCCTCAAGATCAATGACGGGCAAGAACAAACTCGTCGTCACCTTCGGTGACGGCTAACAACTAAGAGCGACCGGCAATAGGTGTCATCTGAGTCTGCGAGTGGTGGGTCGGGCGTCCCAGCGGTAGAGGGTTCGGGCTCGAGTGATGAGTTGACGG
>NZ_JBICUP010000095.1:0-7481 GCF_043198215.1 Micromonospora sp. NPDC048830 | reverse complement strand
GTCCAACTTCCGCCGCCTACGCCAGGAACAAGCCCGAGCCGCCCACTACCGCAAACGACTCGAACCGCCATAAGTCACGACCCGCCGTTGCAGTACTAACCCTCGAGATTGACGACCAGGTCGGCCAGGCCGCGTTGCACGAGCTGCTCCCGATATGACGGCTCGGACGCTAGGGACATCGCGGGAAAGCGCCGGAGCAGCTCGGCGAGCGCGACGTCGACCAGCAGCTTGGCGAAGCTCGCGCCCAGGCAGTAATGGGTGCCGAGCCCGAAGGCCAGCGGCGCGTTGCCCTCCCGGCCGACGTCGAACTCGTCCTGCCGCCCGAACCGTCGAGGATCCCGGTTCGCCGCCGCCAGGGTGAGCAGAACCCGTGAGCCGGCTGCGATGTGGACGCCGCCGAGCTCGAGGTCGCGGGCGGCGACGCGGGTCAGCATGTGGATGGCGGGGTCGATGCGCACGGCCTCGGTGATGAAGTCCGACAGCGTTCCCGGGTCCGCGACCAGGTCATGGGCGGGCAGGCGCCGGGAGACGACGAGCTGGACGGCGTTGCCGATGACGTCGCTCGGTGTCTGCGTGCCGGCGATGAGGAACAGGACCAGGCTGGCGACGAGCTCCTCCTCGGAGATCGCGCCGGTGGCCTCGCCGTCCCGGACCATGGTGCCGGTGAGGTCGTCCGAGGGGTGCCGCCGCCGGTGCCGGATCAGCTCGCGGAAATAGTCCGTGAGCACGTCCATGCCCGCGTCGGCGGCGGCCAGCTCGTCCTGGGTGAGGATGGGCTCGAACGCCGTTGTGCAGGCGAGTACGGGTACGCGCAGGGCGTCCCGGTCGCTCGAGGGTATGCCGAGCAGGTCGCCGGTCACCGCCATCGTGAACGGATACGTGTACGCCGCCACCAGGTCGACGCGTCCTGACAGGTCGGCGATCAGCGTCCTGGCCTGGTCGACGGCGGCCGGGCGAAGGCGCGCGACCTGCCGCGGCGAGTAGGCGTCCCCGGCGAACTGGCGCAGCCGCCCGTGGTCGGGCTCGTTGCTGAACATCATGATCTTGGTGAAGCACTGCCAGGTGGAGTGCGCGAGCAGACCGGTACGCAGGTGCGCATCCGCGTCGGTGACCAGCAGGTCGCGGTGGCGCAGCGCGGCCGAGCACTCGTCGTACCCGAGGACCATGACCAGCTCTGGCCCGAGCCGGAAGGCAGGCCCGAGCGGCCACAACGCGTCATACAACGGGTACGGGTCCCGCTTGCCCTCGCTGGTGAACAGCCGCGCCAGCGCCTCACTCGGTCCCATTCCAACCAGCGTCACGAACCGCTCCCCCCGGGTGGCACCGGCGCTCCGGAGAACGTCTCGTAGAAGCCGTTCCGAGCGTCGTACAGGTGCAGGTCCCGCAGGATCCGCCACAGGCTGAGCGGGCGCAGCCTCTCCTCGCGCACCATGCCGGGATAGGCGTCCCGCAGGGCGGCCTGGGCCTGGGGCAGGTTATAGAACGGCACCGCCGGAGCCACGTGATGTGCGGTGTGTACCGCGATGTTGTGGGTCAGGAAGTTGAGGAACCGCGGATAGATGAAGTCGGTGGTGAGCAGCAGCCGACCGGCGTTTCGGGTCCAGTGCTCGGAGGTGAGGAACGGCAGGTCGCTGGCGCTGTGGTGCATCAGCGTGGTGGCGCTGAACCACAGGTGGATCGCGAGCCACGGCACGAGGAAGCAGACGACGAACCCGTGCCACCCCGCCAGCACGAACAGGCCCGCGACCAGGAGGAGGCCGGCCGGGGCGGTGAAGGCGATGGACCGGCGTACCTCACGGGCCGCCGACGCCTTCGGGAAGAAGCCGGGACGGAACCCCGACACCAGCCAGTAACGGATGCTGCCACCCCAGAACGCCCACGTACGCGTCGCCGAGTACACGGCCCGCTCCCACCACTGCATCCGGGCGTACATCTGCGCCGGCACCGGACGCCAGTCGGTGTCGAGCTCGAGGTTGTTCGTGTGGGCGTGATGCATGTTGTGCACGTGCCGCCACGATTGGTACGGGTACAGCAGCGGCAGCAGCGCCACGTGCCCGACATAGGTGTTGAGCCGCCGCGAACGGGAGAAGGACCCGTGTCCGCAGTCGTGCGCGATGCAATGCAGACCCCAGCCGCCCAGTCCGGCCAGGACCCAGAGCGGCGGGTAGAGGTACCAGTGCGGTGCGATCACGATCCCGGCAATCGAAACGGCGTACAGGGAAAGGCTGACGCCAAATCCGAGCAGGCCCCGACTGGTACGGGGGATGAAAAGCGCCCTGGGTATCGCGGTCGTCAGATTCTCGCCCTCGAGCAGGCGGGACTTCTCCATGAAGTGGCGGAAGTCCGCCCCGGGCGAGGTGGGCACGCTAACTGCCGGCATGGGCCAGCATCCCTTGCGACTCGAGGTGCTCCACCACGGCGTCGATCGATCCGTAGTCGAACAGCAGAGCGGGCGAGAGGCGCTGCTCCACGAGACGTTCGAGCTGCCCGGTCAGCGTGATTCCCGCGCGCGAGTCGAGACCGTAGTCTTCGAAGTTCTTGGCGGTGTCGATCTCCGCGGCCGGCACGCCGACCCGCTCGGCGACGTAGTTCGTCAGCCAGGTCCGCAGCGTGTCCACGGTCAACGGGCCCTGCGGGTTCTCCACCTTTTTGAAGAAGGCCATCATCAATCTCCTATCCGTCGGCGCGCGACCGCCGTCGCGCTCGGCTCGTGCAGGTCCCAGGCGAGGCGCAGCCGGCCGAGCCCGGCGATGAGCCAGCCGCTGACGTCGGGCTCCCACCACCGCACGGCGTGCCGGTACGAGCCGGGGAACGCGTGGTGGTTGTTCTGCAGCCCTTCGCCCATGGTCACCACGGCGACCCACCAGTTGTTCGTGCTCTGGTCGCGGGTGGCGAAGGGCCGGCTGCCGAATGCGTGGCAGATCGAGCCGACGCACCAGGCCGCCTGGTTCGCGACGAAGATACGCGCCAGGCCGCCGAACACCAGCGCGGTCCCCGCGGCCTCGAGGCTCCCGCCGACCACGAGCCCGACCGCGGTGGGCAGGGCGAGGCCGAGCAGCACCCAGGCGGGATACATCCGGTGATGGGCCACGAGCTGCCGGTCGTGCAGGACGTCGGGCGCGAAGACGGACCACTTCGAGTTCTCTTCGCTGAGCATCCACGGCATATGTGCGTACCAGAGGCCTTGTGCCCTTGCCTTCAAGCCCGTGCCGTGGAGGTTGGGCGAGTGTGGGTCGCCCTCCTGGTCGGCGAACCTGTGGTGCCGTCGATGCGTGGCGACCCAGAAGAGCAGCGGCCCCTGGGCGGCCATCGAACCGGCCACCATGAGGACGTCGCGCACCCACGGCCGCGTCTTGAACGCACGGTGGGCGATGAGCCGGTGCAGGCCGATCGTGACGCCGCCGAGATGTACGAGGTACATCGCGCCGAACAGGATCAGGTCGAGGGCGGTGACGTGGCCGGTCACGAGCAGCCAGACCGCTACCGCCGTACCGATCAGCGGCAGTGTCATGGTGGTAAGCGCGGAGAACCGTTTGATCCGCAGGCTCTGCGGGTCGAGCCGGACGATGCCGGCCTCAGCCAAATTCATGCTCCTCCTCCCTCGCTTTTCCCACGCGGTATCGCACCTCGTGTGCGAGGCCGAGCTTCTCGAACACCCGGATCACGCTTCCGGTCAGGTCCAGCTGCCAGAAGCTCTGGCGGTTGTGGGCGATCGACGGCTGCGCGTGGTGGTTGTTGTGCCAGGAGCCGCCGACGGTGATCGGCGCGAGCCCGGCGATGTTGCCGCTGCCGTCTCGCGTCGGATGCGGCCGGTTGCCGATCAGGTGCCCGAGCGAGTTCACGGTCCAGGTGACGTGGTCGAGCACGAACATGCGGGCGAACCCGCCCCACAGCAGCCCCGCAAGGGCGTCGACCGGGCGGCCGGTGACCGCGAAGGCACCCAGAGCCGGCAGGACGAGCCCGGCACCGACCCACCAGGCGTAATAGCGGTCGATCGTCATCACCCGCCGGTCGTGCAGCAGGTCGGTGACCCGGCGGTCCCAGCCGGTCTGGTCCACCGTGAACAGCCAGCCCATGTGGCCGTGCCAGAAGCCGGCCAGCGCACCGGCCAGACCCGGACCCCGCGGCCTCGGCGAATGCGGGTCGCCGTCACGGTCGGCGAAGGCGTGATGCTTGCGGTGCACCGAGACCCAGAACAGAATCGTCCCCTGCGCCGCCATGCTCCCGGCGATTCCCAGCGCGGCGGTCAGGACCGGCCCAGCCCTGAAGGACCGATGCGTGAAGAAGCGGTGCAGGCCGCCCTCGACGCCGATCGAGGTCACGAGGTACATGCCGGTAAAGACCGCGAGATGCCACCAGTGGAAGCCGCTGAGGACCTCGAGCACAATCGCGCCTGCGAAGCCCGCGGTCGAGAGCAGGACGTTGAGGTACGCCCACCGCCGCATCATCGGGTGCCCGCCGACAGGTACTCCTCGCGGGTATGCCGGCGGCGTGGCTTGCCACTGGTGGTCATCGCGATGGTGCCGGGCCGTACGAGCCGTACGTCCGAGGGCCTTACGCCGTGGTCCGCCGTGACCGCCGCGACGATGCGGCCCTCGAGCTGTGCGAGTTCGTCGGCGCGTCTGACCTCGGCCATGACCACCAGCCTCTCCTCGGTCGGGCCGGGCACTGAGAAGGCGACCGCCCGGCGGATCCGCGCGTCGGTCGCGAGGACGGACCGCTCGATGTCGTGCGGGTAGAGGTTTCGTCCCGCGATGATGACGAGATCGTTGAGCCGGCCGGTGACGAACAGCTCGCCTCCGCGCAGATAGCCCAGATCCCCTGTGCGCAGAATCCCCGCCTCGAACGTCCGGGCCGTCAGCTCCGGCCTTTGGTGGTAGCCGGCCGCGACTCCGGGCCCGGACACCCGGATCTCCCCGACCTCGCCCTCAGGAAGATCGCGTCCGGAGTCGGGCTCGACAATGCGTAACTGAACGTCGCTCGCCGGGCGGCCGCAGCTGACCATCTCAGTCCCGTCGAGGCGCTCGAACCGGAGCGGGTCGCCTTCGGCCCGGGCGGTCACCATCAGGGTCGCCTCGGCCAGCCCGTAACAAGGGATCAACGCGGCGGGGTTGAAGCCGTACGGCTCGAAGCGTTCCTGGAAGCGGCGCAGCACGGCGGGTGAGATGGGCTCCGAACCACAGAAGAGGTGCCGCAGGCTCGACAGGTCGACCGCGTCTTCTGCGTCGCACATCTCGAGGGCGAAGTTGGGCGCGACCGAGATCGTGGCCCGATAGTCCGAGACCGCCTGTAGCCACCTGGACGGTCGCTGCACGAAGTGCCCGGGCGACATCATCACCAACGGCCAGCCTCCGTACAGCGCCAGCATGAGGGTCCCGACCATCCCCATGTCGTGATAAGGAGGCAGCCAGGAAACCCCTACCCGCTCCGGGTCCTCACCGATCCGCTCCGAGATCGCGCGACAGTTGCTCACCAGATTGGCGTGGGTGAGCACGATGGCCTTCGGATCATCCGTCGACCCTGAGGTGTACTGCAGAACGGCCGGTGCGGACGGCGGCTCATCCGGGACGCGGCGGGCAGGCTCCGACCTTCCGACCGGCGCAACGATGACCGGTACGCCGAGATCCGCCACCGCCTCGCACGACTCCGCGATCACCACACACGGGGCACAGTCGTCGACGATCGCGGAAACGCGCCGGGCCGTCCGCCGCGACGCCGGCGGATAGGCGGGTACGGCCGTAGCCCCGGCCTGCAGCACCCCGAAGAGCGCAGCCACGTAGCCAAGCCCCGGCGGCAACGCCAGAACAACTCGCGTCCCGGGCTCCACAAACCGGGCAACCGCCGAAGCCCGCTCGTACAGCTCAGCATAGCTCCAGCTCACGGCACTACCACTCGTACCGCCAACCAAAAACCGGTAGGCAACCCGATCCGGCTCCTCCTCGGCCCGGGCAGCCAAGATCCCCGGCAACCATCCAGCGGCGGCCACAGTCCTCCCTCTCCCCATCACGCAGACGCGTGCTCAAGGGTACCGATTGATGTCGATGTTGGCGCCCAGCGCGAACAGGGGGTTGAGGAACATCGGAAGGGACTGTACATAGCTCCTCTGTCAAGCTGGGGTGTGGAGTCGGTGCGTAGGGCTTGTGGGCTTCCCCCTGAGATGTGGACACCCTGAGCTTGTCGTTTAACCTGTCGGCCCGATGAGCTGCGGGTTTGGCTCCGAGCCAATCCGTGCACTGTGGACAGCAGACGGCCTTGGCGTGATCATGGATGTTGCTGAGACACAACACCGTTGCGTTTAGTACTCCAACGTCACTTGGCTTCGGCGTTGGGCGTGGCGCGGGCATGAGGACGGCCACCGCATTGATCATCGATGGTTTGTGAGGACAACCGAAGATCGCGCGATGGCCGTGGGCCACAGCCTAGACCTTGACCGGTGGCGTGTCATCCTCGACGAGGCGGTGGCGCCTGTCGCTGACCGGTTCGTGCGGGCGGAGCCGCGACGGACCGCCGGGCAGTTCGTCGAAGGACTGCCACCACGAACATCGACCTGGGCGTAGCCGGCTTCCACCCTCTCGACCAGGCACAACTCATCAGGTCGTGGACCAAACTTCCGGTCGCGGTCTCCGGCGGCTTCGAACCAACCGACGTCGAAGCCAGCAGACGACGCTCATGGGACATCCTCGTCGTCGGTCGCGGAGTCACCGACTCCCTGGAACCCGCCGTCGCCGCGCGGGACCTCGCCGCATCGATCGCGCTCACCGAAGGAAACCGCTCATGATCATCACCCCGCTCACCGTCGACCGGATCCCCGACCTCGAGAAACTGCTGGCACTGGGAGAGCCGTACATCAGGCTGCGTGGCTCATCGGACTACTGGCTGTACGCCACGCTGTTCGCCAACACCTGCCCACTCGCCATCACCGCCGGACAGGTCGTCGGCAGCGTGATCGCCTTCCGAAGCCAGGTCGACCCATCAGAGATCTACCTGCAGGACGTGATGACGCACCCCAACCACCGCCGCATAGGAATCACGCGGGCGCTCGTAGAAGAAGTTCACCGCCAAGGCTCCCTCTGGGGATGCCAGCGCCTATTCCTCACATCGGAACCCGACAACCACGCCGCGCACAAAGCCTGGCTCGCCATGGGCTTTGGCAACGTTCCCGGAGACACCACGGATCAGGGCGTGTCCGTGATCTACAACTACAAGGGGCCAGGGAAACACCGCGCTGTATATGAGCGACAGATCGGCGCCTAGCATCAAGCAATCCGCGCAAACCATCGCCAGCAGGCCCCAGCACGGGCGTCGTTGCACCGCAGCACTGGCATCTCAGACCCGCCCATCCTCGCCGTGAGGCGTTCGTCGCCATGGGAAAGGACAGCCTTATAAGGGCTCTTGTGATGTTCTCGTGGGTGGGTTGACGCCCTGATCAACAGGGCACGCCGTGTCCCGTCTAGGTTTCTGGCTTGTCGAAGGTCAGAAAC
>NZ_JBICUP010000094.1:0-7911 GCF_043198215.1 Micromonospora sp. NPDC048830 | reverse complement strand
AGTAGGACACCGCCGGACATTCTTTCGTTCAGGGTCACCCCGGTTGGGGTGGCCCTGAACGCATTTCCGGAACCATTTCCCGACCGCGTAAGCCCCCGACCGCGGAAGCCGCGGACGCTCGACCCGGGGGCACCGGACTCCTCTACGTCGTCTCCGGCCGGCAGTCGGAGGAGACACAGGGCTGCCCCGCGGTCGGGGCAGCCCATCGCCGGACGGACGGCGGCACCCCGGACGCGGCGCACACCGCCTCAACCCCCGGGCGGACGGACGGCCCCGGTGGACACGTCCAGCTGGGAGCGCCTCAGGAGCGGGTCTGGATGCCCTCGCGGAGCCGGCGCATCAACTCGCCGGAGGCGTCCACGGGGCGATTGGGGAACATGGCCATGGCGACGCTCCCGTGGTCCGCCCAGCCGCAGACCGCGAAGTCGCCCCCGTCGCCGCTCGTGGTCCCACACTTCATCACGCCGCCGAACCGGCCGGCCGGGACCCGGTGCACCCCGGTGACCTTCCCCGTCTCGTCGGCCAGGAGGCGGAACAGCGTGTCCAGGTCGCGCTCCGGCTGCCAGAGCAGGGTGGTGCCGCCGAAGACGAGCACCGAGCGCTTCTCGTCCGCCGGGTCCCGGTAGACCGTGCCGAAGCTGCGATCCAGCTCGATGTCGGCCGCCAGGCCGTCGCGCAGGTAGTCGGCGGTGCTCCGGGCGCGTTCGCTGTCGTCCCGCCGCAGGCCGGCGACCGTGTCCGGGGCGGTCAGCCGTGCGTCCTTCTGCTGCGCCACCCGCCAGCCGGCGGTGCCGAGCGCACCGACGCCGGCGAGGCCGGCGACCAGGATCACCCCCAGGACGATCCGCCGGCGCCGGGACCAGGGGCGGCGCTTCCCGTCCTCGTCCCCGGGGTCCCGGTTGCTGAGCTGGATCGGCTCCTCGGTGAGGTCGATCGGCTCCGGTTCGTCGGCGAGCGAACGCCCGGTGAGATGCGCGTCGGACATAGCCGACACCGTACGCGAAGGACAGGTGGCGCACGTCGGGTCCGCCGAAGCGCTCCGTAGACTTTCAGGGTGACCGAGAACCTGGATGCCCGACGCCCCGACGCCCCGACCCTTGCCGGCCAGTACCAGCCCGGCGAGGTAGAGCAGCGACGGTACGAGCAGTGGGTAGCCGCCGGCCACTTCCGGGCGTCGGCGCAGAGCGACAAGCCCCCGTTCACCATCGTCATCCCGCCGCCGAACGTGACCGGCTCGCTGCACATGGGCCACGCCCTCGACCACACCGTCCAGGACGCGCTGGTGCGGCGTAAGCGGATGCAGGGGTACGAGGCGCTCTGGCTGCCCGGCATGGACCACGCCGGCATCGCCACCCAGAACGTGGTCGAGCGGCAGCTCGCCGGACAGGGCCTGTCCCGCCACGACCTGGGCCGGGAGAAGTTCATCGAGCGGGTGTGGCAGTGGAAGGCCGAGTCCGGTGGCACGATCCTGGGCCAGATGCGCCGGCTCGGCGACGCGGTCGACTGGGACCGCGAGCGCTTCACCATGGACGCGGGCCTGTCCCGGGCCGTGCAGACGATGTTCAAGAAGCTGTACGACGACGGCCTGATCTACCGGGCCAACCGGATCATCAACTGGTGCCCGCGCTGCCTCACCGCCCTGTCCGACATCGAGGTGGAGCACACCGACGACGACGGCGAGCTGATCTCCATCCGGTACAGCGACGAGGTGGTGGTGGCCACCACCCGCGCCGAGACGATGCTCGGTGACACCGCCGTGGCGGTGCACCCGGACGACGAGCGGTACCGGCACCTGGTCGGCACCGAGGTCGCCGTGCCGCTCACCGGCCGGCGCATCCCGATCGTCGCGGACGAGCACGTCGACCCGAGCTTCGGCACGGGCATGGTCAAGGTGACCCCGGCGCACGACCCGAACGACTTCGAGATCGGCCAGCGACACGACCTCCCCTCGCTGACGATCATGGACGAGCGGGGCGTCATCACCGCGCCCGGCCCGTTCGAGGGCCTGGACCGGTACGAGGCCCGGCCCGCGATCGTCGCCGCGCTGCGTGAGCAGGGGCTCATCGTGGCCGAGAAGCGGCCGTACGTGCACGCGGTGGGGCACTGCTCGCGGTGCAGGACGACCGTCGAGCCGCGGCTGTCGCTGCAGTGGTTCGTCCGGACCGGCCCGCTGGCCAGGGCCGCCGGGGACGCGGTCCGCGACGGCCGGGTGAAGATCGAGCCGGCCGAGCTGGCCAAGCGGTACTTCGCCTGGGTCGACAACATGCACGACTGGTGTATCTCCCGGCAGCTGTGGTGGGGGCACCGCATCCCGGTCTGGTACGGCCCGGACGGCGAGATCGTCTGCGTGGGGCCGGACGAGCAGCCGCCCACCGGCGAGGGCTGGCACCAGGACGAGGACGTCCTGGACACCTGGTTCTCCAGCGGGCTGTGGCCGTTCTCCACCCTCGGCTGGCCGGAGCAGACCCCGGACCTGGCGAAGTTCTACCCGACCAGCGTCCTGGTCACCGGCTACGACATCCTCTTCTTCTGGGTCGCCCGGATGATGATGTTCGGCCTGTACGCGATGGACGGCGTGCAGCCGTTCGACGTGGTCGCCCTGCACGGCATGGTCCGCGACGAGCACGGCAAGAAGATGTCCAAGTCGTTCGGCAACGTGGTCGACCCGCTGGACTGGATCGACCGGTTCGGCGCGGACGCCACCCGGTTCACCCTCGCCCGGGGCGCCAACCCCGGCCAGGACGTGCCGGTCAGCGAGGACTGGTGCCAGGGCTCCCGCAACTTCTGCAACAAGCTCTGGAACGCCACCCGGTTCGCGCTGATGAACGGCGCCCACACCGACGGGCCGCTGCCGGCGGCCGAGCGGCTCTCGACCGTGGACCGGTGGATCCTGTCCCGCCTGGCGCACGTGGCCGCCGAGGTGGACGAGCAGTTCGAGGCGTACGAGTTCGCGAAGGTCTGCGACCTGCTGTACCACTTCGCCTGGGACGACGTCTGCGACTGGTACGTGGAGCTGAGCAAGCCGGTGCTCGCCGAGGGCGGCCCCGCGGCCGACGCCACCCGCCGGGTGCTCGGGCACGTGCTGGACCAGCTGCTGCGGCTGCTGCACCCGGTGATCCCGTTCGTCACCGATGAGCTGTGGACCGCGCTCACCGGCGGGGAGACGGTGCTGACCGCCGCGTGGCCGGTCGCCGACCGTACGCTTGTCGACGACGCCGCGGAGGCCGAGGTCGGCACCGTCCAGCGGGTGGTGACCGAGATCCGGCGGTTCCGGTCGGACCAGGGTCTGCGGCCCACCCAGCGGGTGGCGGCGCGGCTCGACGGCCTGGCCGGCGCGGGCGTCGCGGGCCACGAGCGGCTGATCCGCTCGCTGGCGCGGCTGGACGAGGGCGGCGACGACTTCCAGGCCAGCGCCACCCTCGCGATGCCCGGCGCGGTCAGCGTCGCGCTGGACACCCGGGGGTCGATCGACGTGGCGGCGGAGCGGGCCCGGTTGACCAAGGACCGCGCGGCCGCCGAGAAGGAGGTCGCCCAGGCCCGGGCCAAGCTCGACAACCCGGCGTTCGTCGGCAAGGCCCCGGAGCCGGTGGTCGCGAAGATCCGGGACCGGCTCGCCACCGCCGAGGCCGACCTGGTCCGTATCGACGCCGCACTGGAGGCGCTGCCCTCGTGACCGACCGCACCGACCGTACGGAGTTCGCCGCCGTCGACGCCGAGTTGGCGGCGCGCGGGTTCACCCGCATGGTCTTCGAACTGGACCGCATCTCCTCGCTGCTGGACCTGCTCGGCGACCCGCAGCGGGCGTACCCGTCGATCCACCTGACCGGGACCAACGGCAAGACCTCGACCGCCCGGATGATCGACTCGCTGCTGCGGGCGTTCGGGCTGCACACCGGCCGCTACACCAGCCCGCACCTGGAGACCGTGCGGGAGCGGATCAGCCTGGACGGCGAGCCGGTCAGCGAGGAACGCTTCGTGGCCGCGTACCGCGAGGTGGCCCCGCTGGCCGAGCTGGTCGACCAGCGGTCGGCCGAGCCGCTGACGTACTTCGACATGACCACCGCGCTGGCGTTCGCGACGTTCGCGGACGCCCCCGTGGACGTGGCCGTCGTCGAGGTGGGTCTGGGCGGCGCGGAGGACTCGACGAACGTGGTCCAGGCCGGGGTGGCGGTGCTCACCCCGATCGGGCTGGACCACACCGAGTGGCTGGGCGACACGCTCCAGGACATCGCCCTGCACAAGGCCGGGATCATCCACAAGGGCGCCACGGTGATCTGCGCGGCGCAGGAGGAGGAGGCCGCCCGGCCGATCCTGGAACGCTGCGCCGAGGTTGGGGCCACCATCGCCCGGGAGGGCTCGGAGTTCGGCGTGCTGCGCCGGTCCGTGGCCGTCGGCGGCCAGGTGCTGAGCATCCAGGGGCTCGGCGGGGTGTACGAGGAGGTGTTCCTCCCCCTGCACGGCGCCCACCAGGCGCAGAACGCGGCCGTGGCGCTCGCCGCCGTGGAGGCGTTCCTGGGGGCGGGGGCGCGGCGGCAGCTCGACGTCGAGACCGTACGGGAGGGCTTCGCCGCGGCCAGCTCGCCCGGCCGGCTGGAGAAGGTGCGCACCGCGCCGACCATCCTGCTCGACGGCGCGCACAACCCGCACGGGATGACCGCCACGGTCGCCGCGTTGCAGGAGGAGTTCGCGTTCTCCAAGCTGGTGGGCGTGCTCGCCGTGCTCGGCGACAAGGACGCGGCCAGCCTGCTGGAGCTGCTGGAGCCGGTGCTCGACTCGCTGGTGGTGACCCGCAACAGCTCGCCGCGGGCGATGCCGGCCGACGAGCTCGCGGCGCTGGCCCGGGAGGTCTTCGGGCCGGACCGGGTGGAGGTGGCCGAGGAGATGCCCGACGCGATCGAGGCGGCGGTGGCGCAGGCCGAGACCGACGTGCCCGGCGAGCTGGCCGGGGTCGGCGTACTGATCACCGGGTCGGTGGTGACCGTGGCCGACGCCCGCCGGCTGCTCAAGCGATGACCGGCCCCGACGACGACCGTCCTGCCGCCGGCGGGCCGGTGGGCGAGGGCGGGGACGGCGCGCCCGGGCAGCGGCGCTCCGGGCTGCGCAATCCGGCGGGGGCGGTGCGCGGCCTGGGCGCGGGCACGCTCGCCCTGGAGGCGCTGGTGCTGCTGCTGGCCATCCAGCCGATCCGGCTGGTCGGCGGGGAGCTGGGCGGGGCCGCCATCGCGGCGATCGTGACGCTGGCCGTGGCGGCGGTGGTGCTCGCCGGCATGATGCGCCGCCCGTGGGCCTGGCACGCCGGCACCGTGCTCCAGGGGGCGTTGCTGCTCTCGGGCCTGCTGCACTGGTCGCTGTTCGCGCTGGGGGTCATCTTCTCGCTCGTCTGGGCGTACGCGCTGCACGTGCGGCGGGTGATCCTCGGCTGAGCCGGGAGGCCAGAAGGGGCCCCTGCCACGCGGAACGCGTCGACAGGGGCCCCTTCCTCACGCGTCGGCGTCGGCGCGGGTACGCCACTGGGTGAGGGCGACGCCGTGGCCGTCCGGGTCGCGGAAGGCCGCCGCCCACACCTCCAGCCTGCTGCCCCGGTTGACCACCCGGGGTGCGTACGTGAAGCGGACGCCGGAGTCGCGCAGCCGCTCGTACGCGCCCTGGATGTCGTCGACCTCGAGGTTGACGTGCACGAGGCGGCGGCTGATCGGGGCGGCGCCGGTGACCTCGCGGAGCACCAGCCGGGTCGCCCCGGAGGCGAGCACGGCGTTGCCGGAGCCCCGGTCGACCTCCTCGAAGCCGAGCACGTCCCGGTAGAACTCCAGTGCGCGGTCCAGCCGGGTGACCAGCATGGTGATGCCGACCCCGCTGAACCCGGCCGCGGCGTCGACGGGCTCGGCCTCCGGGTCGTAGCCGAAGATGGCCTCGTCCAGCTGGTCGGCGCGCAGCTCCGGCTCCGGTTGCCGGGTCGGGTCGTCCAGCGGCACGTCGATCGGGTCGGCCGGGGCGTCGTCGAACCGCTCCTCCGCGGGCGGGCGGGGGCCCGGGGTGGTGGCGCGGCGGGGCAGCGGGCCCGCGGCGGGCTCCACCACGGTGCCCTCCAGCACGACCGGGCCGCCCGGGCGCTGGTGCACCACGACCGGTTCCCGCTGCTCCGGCAGCGGCCCGAGGTCGTCGCGCAGCGGCTCGGGCGCGGGCGCGTCCCGCAGGTCGTCGTGGAAGTCGTCGTCCGGGCGGTCGGCCCACGGCGGGGCCTCCTGCTGGATGAGCAGCTCGTCGATCGGCTCCGCCCCGGCGTACTCGGGCGGCAGGTCGGCCGCCGCGGCGGCGGCCGTCTCCGTGTGGGTGGGCACCTCGTCCCAGAGGACGCGGACGTGCCGCTGGTCGTCCAGGGCCACCCGGATCGGGAGGGTCTGCCCGACCGAGGGCCACTTCGCCACCGGCACCCGCGGCTCGATGAGCTTCTTGGACCTCGGCGGCAGCCCCGGCGCGTCGATGACGATCTGGAGCTCGCAGCGGCCGAAGGCGTACGCGGTGGGCGGCTCGGAGGTGCTGTGCACGTGGCCGACGCCGACGACCCAGGTACGGCCGCCGCCGCGTACGGTGGCCAGCGCGATCGCCAGCACCAGCAGCGCCGCGCCCAGCGCCACGATCGCCCAACTCGTCATGCCCAGCCCGAACAGCAGCACGAAGGTCGCCACGGTGCCCAGCACGGCTGCGATGAGCTTGCGTACCGGCGCGATGGGCCGGCTCCCGCCATTCGCCACAGTGGACCTCCCAGGGGTCAAGGGCCAGGCTAGGCCGGAGGGGCGAGCGGGGGAAGAAGCAGCCGCCGCGCCGGCGCCGGGACCGGGTCGATAGGCTGACCGTACCCAGCCGAACCGGATTCCGCGCACAGGAGGAAACCAGCGTGTCCAGCAGCAGCCCGGACGAGCGCACGCTCGTGCTGATCAAGCCCGACGCGGTTCGCCGTGGCCTGGTCGGCGAGATCCTGTCCCGCTTCGAGCGTAAGGGCCTGCGGATCGACGCGATGCAGTCGCGGACCATGGACGGCGAGTTCGCCGACCAGCACTACGCCGAGCACGTCGACAAGGCGTTCTACCCGCCGCTGAAGGCGTTCATGACCGGCGGGCCGCTGGTCGCCCTGGTGCTCTCCGGGGACCAGGCGATCGAGGTGGTGCGGGGCATGATCGGCAGCACCGACGGCCGCAAGGCCGCCGCCGGCACGATCCGCGGCGACCTGTCCCTGTCGAACCGCGAGAACCTGGTGCACGCCTCCGACTCGGTGGACAGCGCCAAGCGCGAGATCGCGCTCTGGTTCCCCGAGCTGGGCTGACCCCACGGGCCGCCGGCCGGTGGCCGACTGATCGACCCACCCGGCCCGGCGGCCCCGCCGTCACACCTGCGCCGGGGGCTGCGTCCGGCTGGTCACGGCGACCCGGTTCCACACGTTGATCGTGGCGATCGCCACCACCAGGTCCGCGAGTTCCTTCTCCGACCAGACCTTCGCGGCGGCGTCCCAGACGTCGTCGGGCACCCCGTGCTCGCCGAGCCGGGTGACCGCATCGGTGAGCGCCAGGGCGGCGCGCTCCCGCTCGTCGAAGAACGGCGCCTCCCGCCACGCGGCCACGGCGAACAGCCGCCGGCTGGACTCGCCCGCCGCGAGGGCGTCCCGGGTGTGCAGGTCGACGCAGTACGCGCAGCCGTTCAGCATCGAGGCGCGCAGCTTCACCAGCTCCAGCACGGTGTGCTCGACGTTCGCCCGGACGTACTTCTCCATCCCCAGCACCGCCTGCAACGCCTCCGGCGCCAGCGCCGCCATGTCGATCCGACTCATCGAATGTCTTCCGTGGAAACCCCCGGCTTTAGCCGTGGGGAGGAAACGGAACCCCTGCGGAGCAGGTCAGGGATAGCCCATTCGCCGCC
>NZ_JBICUP010000093.1:0-8156 GCF_043198215.1 Micromonospora sp. NPDC048830 | reverse complement strand
ACGGCCCGTCGCCCATCCGGTCACAGACGTTCGTATCCTCGCCCCGGTGCCCCGACCACCACGGGTACGGGACTACCTGACCTACCGGGCACACGCGAGCGGAGCCGGTCTCACGACGCCACCGGCGCTCGCCGCGATGCCGATCTGCTACAAGTGCAACGCCGACTCGATCATCGGCCCGGACGAGCCGTTGCTCTGGCCGTCCTACACGGAGCAGCTCGACTTCGAGCTCGAGGTCGGCTTCTTCACCTCCCGGGGCGGCCGGGACCTCACTCCGGAGCAGGCGGCCGACTACATCGCAGGCGTGACGATCTTCAATGATGTCAGCGCCCGCGACATCCAGTTCTTCGAGATGTCAATGTCGATCGGGCCGTCGAAGGGCAAGGACTTCTGCACGGCGATGGGACCGTGCGTGCTCACGATGGACGAGGTCAACGAATGGGACATCCGGCTCAGCGCTCGCGTCAATGGTGAGACCTGGGCCACCGGTACCACCGCCGACCGGCAGTTCTCCTTCGCCGAGGTACTGGCCTGGGCATCGCTCGACGAGGACGTGCGACCGGGAGAGTTCCTCGCGGTCGGAACCGTCGGCGGTGGCTGCGGACTCGAACTCGACCGGTGGATTCGCTCGGGCGACGTCGTCGAACTCGAGGCGTCCGGCATCGGAACCTTGCGTAATCCAGTGGGCGAACGGCGCGTCCCGCCGCCCGGGGCCGGCCTTCGCAGCTATCACGGGGCTCCACCGGTGCACCTCTGAGATCCCATGGCCTGCCCCGCGCCGCCTCGAAGGTTGGGAATCGGGCGGGGTCGGCTGTGCTCGTTCTCGGTTGGTGCGCTGAATTCGTCCCTGAGACTGACGCCAGGGGCCTTCCCGGCACCTCGAACTGTTGTTCTGTACACGCTTCACAGCGTCGTTGATCGGATGGCCCCGCCGGTCGGTCGATTCTCTTCACAGCCAACTATCTGGAGCGAACCCATCATGCTGCTGAACGGCGACGAACACCCGGCCGACGCGAACACCCTGCTCGACCGGCGGGCAGCGGCTTTCCCGACCGCCCCTTTCCTGGTGTTCGAGGGCGACGACGGGAAAATCACCGAGATCACCTACGCGGAACAGGTGCGCCGAGCCGCCGCGACTGCCGAGCTGCTCGCACGGCTCGGCGTACGAGCCGGGGACCGGGTCCACCTGATGACCGCCAACTGCCCGGAGTTCCTGGACGTCTGGTTCGGCTGTGGCCGGCTCGGTGCCGTCACCGTCCCCGTGAACCCGCTCTCCACCGTCGCCGAGACCGCGCACCAGCTGCGGGAGTCGCGAGCCGTCCTGTCCGTCGTGGCACCAACCCTGCGGGACACAGCGCTCGCGGCCGGCTCCGTGCCCGTCCTGACCACCGTCGAACTCAACGAGCGGCGCCAGCTGCCGAACTCGGCGGCGCCGCACGTCACACGGGACGGCCTCGCCGCCATCATGTTCACCTCAGGCACGACCAGCGCGCCCAAGGGAGTCCGGGTAACCCACGCGAATTACGCCCGGGTCGGCGCCGCGATGGCCGAGCACCTGGCCATGAGCGACAGCGATCGCTGGCTCGTGACGCTGCCGCTGTTCCACGGGAACGCGCAATATTACTGCCTGATGTCCGCACTGACCGTGGGCGGATCGGTCGCGCTGACCTCACGGTTCTCCGCTTCCCGATGGCCACGCCAGGCACGGACGCTTCGCCCGACGCTGGCCAGCTTGTTCGCGGCGCCGGTACGAATGGTGCTGGCCCGGACCCAGCCGGACGCCGCCGACGCCGCGAACAAGCTGCGGCTGGTCCTCTTCGCCCAGAACCTCGCACCGGCGCAGGCCGAGGAGTTCGAGTCCCGGTTCGGCACACTGCTCGTCCAGCTCTACGGCATGACCGAGACCGTGCTGCCCCCCTTCGTCAACCCTCCGGACAGCCGCCGGTCCTGGGACTCGATCGGCCGCCCGCTACGCCATCTCGAGATCCGCCTTGTCGACGTAGACGGGCGGCCCGTATCGCCGGGCACCCCCGGCGAGCTGCATGTGCGCGGCAATCCCGGGGTGGACATCACCGACGGCTACGACGGGCGCCCGGCCGAGACCGAGCACCTGCTCTCGGGCGGCTGGCTTCGCACGGGCGATCTGGTTCGCATGGACGACGACGGTCGCGCCCACTTCGTCGACCGGGCAAAGGACATGGTGAAGCGGGCCGGCGAGAACGTTTCCGCGACGGAGGTCGAACAGGTGATCGGCACCCATCCCGCAGTACTCGAAGCCGCCGTCCACGGTGTGCCAGACGAGATCTACGACGAAACGATCGTCGCGCACGTTGTCCTGCAACCGGGCGAGGAAGCCACTCCCGAGGAGCTGATCGCCTGGTGCCGCGGACACCTCTCGAGCTTCAAGATCCCCGACCGGGTGATCGTGCGTGCCGAGCTACCCCGCACCAGTGTCGGGAAGGTCCGCAAGGACCTGCTACGCGCAGAGCTCGCGTCCTCACATCGTGCGGGCGGCGCCTCGTGAGGTGATCGGTGCAGCCCGGATTGAAGACCGTCGCTCAGCTTGATCTTTAAGGGAGGGGCACGACGTCAACGGGGTCCTCGCCGCGGTCAGGGCCGGGCCGGGCATCGCGGTGTTCGCACGATCCCTTCTGCCCTTGGACCTCGCCGAGCTACCCGCCTCGACCGGGCTCCCCGTACCGCCCGCTCTCGGCCTGGTGCTGCTGACCAATCCGCACGCTCCCGAGCAGGCCACCGCCGCGCTCACATCCGCAATCTTGTCCAGCAGGATGCCGTTGACCCCCGCGCCCTCGGACTGAGCACGACCACGGCGCCGGCCCGTGATCCCGTTCGACCAGTGACAGGGCCAGATTGGCCCCGGCCGGCACACCCGGGCTGGTGCTGATCGGCCCGTCATGGGCGTACAGCCGAACTCACGCCGGAATTGTCCCCGATCACCTACGAACGGCACCCGGGGTCTACCGTCACCTTTCAGTGCGCTCTGGTGAGCACACGGTTGGTAGTCCCGCCTTGCAGTGGGACGGTCCCGGTCTGACCGACTGGTGTCGTGCCGGGTTCACGCTTCATGGCCACCTGCCCGCGTACGCGGGTCTTCTGGTCGGCTCCACGTGCTGCCACCGGGCCACTCCCGGCGGTGTCGTGCCTGGCCGTGAGGGCGGCCAGATTGAGCGAGGCGTTGCGGTCCCGATCCATGGTCAGGCCACACGCCTGGCAGTGGTACTCGCGCTCGGACAGGGCCAGCTTGGCTTTCGCCGCGCCGCAACCCGAGCAGGTCTTCGAGGATGGATACCAGCGGTCGGCAACCAGCAGTTGGCCGCCGTTCCAGTCGGTCTTGTACGTCAGTTGTTGGCGGCGGATCTCGGCGAACCCGGCGTCGGCTATGTGCCGGGCCAGGCGCCGGTTCGCCAGCATCCCGGTGACGTTGAGGTCTTCCACCACGATGGTGCCGTGCCCGGCGGCGAGGCGGGTGGTGAGCTTGTGCAGGCCATCGCGGCGCAGGTTCGCCACCCCGGCGTGTGTCCGGCCGAGCCGGTTCGCGGCGCGCTGCCAGCGTTTCGACGGCCGCCGTCCGGTCCTACGGTCCGGGCCGGACTTACGCGACAGCGCCCGGCCCAGCCGCCGAAGCCGGTCCCGCGCGGTGGCCAGGTGGCGCGGGTTCGGCACGAGTTCGCCGGTGGACAGCACCGCGAGGTGCGTGATGCCGACGTCGACACCCATCACACTGCCCGGCCGGTCCGGTGTCCGCTCGGCGCGTTCGACCTCGACGGTGAACGAGACGTGCCACCTGCCGCCGTCACGCCGCACGGCCGCGGACATGATCCGTGCCGTGCCCGCTTCGAGACGGCGGGCGAGCTTGCGGGCAGACTCGTGCAGCTTCAACCGGCCCATCCACGCCTTACGCAGAGCGGGCAACGACCACGACACTACCGGGGTGAGCTGGTCGTCCGAGACGCCGTAGGTGCGTTCCGCGGCCCGCTGGTCCAGGACCGCCTTCACCCGGGCGAGCGCCCAGTTGTGGGCGACGCGGGCGGCCCCGGCGTGCGCATACACTGCCCGTTCCTGTCCCGGGGTGAGGTCGAGGGCGAACCGGTACGCCTGGATCGTCCTCACGTCGGATTGTCCTCGGTGACGGCTTCGACGGCGCGGCGCGCACGGTCGGCAGCGGCACGCCGCCCGTACAGGCGCGCGCACAACGAGGTCAGGATCTCGGTCACATCGCGCACGAGATCGTCGTCGACCTCAGCCGGGTCGGCAACCAGCAGCCGGCGGCCCTGCGCAGCCAGTGCGGCTTCGACGTACTCGGCGCCGAAGCGGGCAAACCGGTCTCGATGCTCGACCACGATCGTCGTCACGGCAGGATCACGCAGCAGCGCGAGGAACTTCTTCCGCTGCCCGTCCAACGCTGACCCAACCTCAGTCACGACCTGGTCCACGGCCAGGTGCCGGCCAGTGGCCCAGACCGCAACCCGGGCGACCTGCCGGTCCAGGTCCGACTGCTGCTCGGCCGACGAGACGCAGGCATACACCACGGTCTTCCCGGTATCGGGTGCCGCGCCGGTCAGCGGTTCACCGACCATGATGAGACGGCCGAGCCGGTACGTGGGAACGGGCAGCGTGCCGGCCGCATACTGCCGCCGCGCGGTCACGTATGAGACGCCCGTCGCCGCCGCCCATTCCTTCAAATTCACGACCAAACTATACACTGCTATCTGTTGCTAAAGATCACCGACACGCCAACAGTTGTCACCCCCTCCCCGGCTACGCGCAGGACTTTTGGCAACCCGCTCAGACGGCGCTCTGTGAGCTTTGTCGGCTGCTCAGAGCGATCAGCGGTGTCATGAGGTCGGCGACCGTCGTCAATGCGGCCTCCAAGGCAGGGCGGGGATCCTTCACTCCTCCAGGCCGCAGCCACTCGCGGAGGACCTGGTTGTGGGCGGCGACAAAGGACGCGGCCGCGACATGGGCCGCGAGGGCGGCCTTGGCGGTGTTCGGCAGCCTGCTCCGCAGGTAGTCACTGAGAACCCGCTCGTACCTGGCGACGCTGGCGACCTCGCGGTCTCGAAGAGCCGCGACTTCGCGCGTCAGCCGATAGCGGGCGAGTGTCTGTTCTGGCGTCGCCATGAAGCTCTCGAAGATCAGCCTGGTCGCCTCGGCCACGGCGAAGATCGGCTCGGTATTTGCGGAGGAACCAAGGTACCAACGCACGCGGTCCAAGACCGAGTCGTGATCAGGGAAGATCACGTCTTCTTTGGAAGGGAAGTGCCGGAAGAACGTGCGCCGGGCGACACCCGCGGCCGTCGTGATGTCATCGATGGTCGTGCTCTCGTACCCCTGGACCGCAAATAGCTCGAAGGCGGCCCGTGCCAGCCGATCCCGGATGGGCTCCCCCGCTGGTGGGGCGGCCGGCGGGATGTTCGGGTACATGGTGGGGACAATACCACACTCTCGCAATTGAGTGACAGATCACAGGCACGGTGTGCTTGAGGCCTGGCACCGAGTGCCACTAGGTTTCAATCTATGTCTGTGCCTCCGCAGGGCCGCAACGAATCCGGCCTACCCATCGACGCGGTCTACGACGAGTCTTCGCTGCAGGGCTTCGATCCGAAGGCCAAGCTGGGCACGCCGGGGGAGTTTCCCTTCACCCGCGGCGTCTACCCCACGATGTACACAGGCAAGCCGTGGACGATGCGCCAGTACGCGGGGTTCGGCACGGCCAAGGAGTCCAACGAGCGCTACCACCAGTTGGTCAAGGCGGGCACGGGCGGTCTGTCCGTGGCCTTCGATCTGCCCACGCAGATGGGCTACGACTCCGACGAGCCGATCGCGCATGGCGAGGTGGGCAAGGTCGGGGTGGCCATCGACTCCCTCGATGACATGCGGACATTGTTCCGCGGCCTGCCATTGGACAAGGTCAGCACCTCGATGACCATCAACGCCCCGGCCTCGACGCTGCTGCTGCTCTACCAACTGGTCGCCGCCGAGGAGGGAATCGCGGGGCACCAGCTCACGGGCACGATCCAGAACGATGTGCTCAAGGAGTACATCGCCCGGGGCACATACATCTATCCGCCCAAGGAGTCCCTGCGCCTGATCAGCGACATCTTCGCCTACTGCCAGAAAGAAATCCGGCGCTGGAACACGATCTCCATCTCCGGCTACCACCTCGCCGAGGCGGGGGCCACCCCGGTGCAGGAGATCGCCTTCACCCTGGCCAACGCCAAGGAGTACGTCCGCACAGCCATCGCGGCCGGGCTCGACGTCGACGACTTCGCGCCGCGGCTGTCGTTCTTCTTCGTCGCCCGGACCACGCTGCTCGATGAGGTGGCGAAGTTCCGAGCGGCGCGGCGGATCTGGGCGCGCATCATGCGGGAGGAGTTCGGCGCGAAGAACCCCAAGAGCCAAATGCTGCGCTTCCACACCCAGACCGCCGGCGTGCAGTTGACAGCCCAGCAGCCCGAGGTCAACCTGGTGCGGGTGGCGCTACAGGGGCTCGGGGCGGTGCTGGGCGGGACGCAGAGTCTGCACACGAACTCCTACGACGAGGCCATCGCACTTCCGACGGAGAAGGCCGCGCGCCTGGCGCTGCGCACCCAGCAGGTCATCGCCTACGAGACGGATGTCACCAAGACGGTCGACCCGTTCGCCGGGTCCTACGCCATCGAGGCGATGACCGACGACGTGGAGGCGGCCGCGGTGGAGCTCATCCAAGCGGTCGAGGACCGTGGGGGCGCCGTGGCCGCGATCGAGCAGGGTTTCCAGAAGCGCGAGATCGAGCGCTCGGCCTACCAGATTGCGCTCCAGATCGACCACGGCGAGCGGACGGTGGTGGGGGTGAACCGGTTCACCTTGGACGAGGAGGAGCCGTACGAGCCCCTCCGGGTCGACCCCCAAATTGAGATCGACCAGTGCGAACGCCTCGCGGCGCTACGCAAGGAGCGTGACAACGACGCGGTCGGCCGAGCCCTAGATGACTTGCGCGCCGCGGCGTCGGGCCGCGACAACGTCCTCGTGCCGATGCGCGAGGCGCTGCGCCAGCGAGCCACGGTCGGCGAGGTCAGCCATGCCCTGCGCGATGTGTGGGGCCTGTACGTCCCGCGCGACTCGTGGTGACGCGTCCACAACCGCCTTGGCGGCCGGACGTTGAGCGGCACGACGTTCGTGCCGCTTCGAGACGGCCGGCCTCCGGAGAGTCAATTGCCGATGCGGCCAGCTTTCTCCTCTGCCGGGCGCTCACCGGCAACTCACCCGACCGAGCCCAGCCTTAGCAGACAAGGACAGCAATGACTACCGCGCTCAGCCTCCCCACTCCACTGCCCGTGCTGGCCGAGTCCGCACTCCCGAAAGTGCTGACACGTAGCGGCGCCACGGTCGTCCTGGGTACGGCCTTGACCGCTCTCGCCGCTCAAGTTGTCGTACCGATCCCCGGCTCGCCCGTCCCGGTCACCGGGCAGACGTTCGCGGTCCTGTTGACCGCCGCCGCCCTCGGTCCGGCCCGGGGACTGGCCAGCCAGGTGCTCTACCTGGCGCTCGGCGCCGCAGGGCTGCCCGTCTTCACGCAGGGCGCTCACGGCGTGCATGTCCTGGTCGGCGCGACCGGCGGTTACCTCGTTGGTTTTCTGCTCGCCTCGCTGATCGTGGGCGCCGGCTCGCGTCGTGGCACCGACCGGACGGTGCTTCGCGAGTTGGCAGTCATGGCGCTGGCTTCGGCGGTGATCTACGCGTGCGGGGTGACCTGGCTGGCCATCGTAACCGGCATGGGCGCGGACAAAGCGGTCGCCGTTGGTATGGCACCCTTCCTCGCCGGCGACGCCCTCAAGGCGGTACTGGCATCAAGTCTCCTCCCGGCAGCCTGGGCGCTGGTCACCCGTCTCGACTCCACCGGGCGCGCGCAATGAGCGCGGAAACGGCCTCGGTGCCGGAGACCGGGATCAACATCCACAGCACCGCGGGCAAGCTGGCGGACCTGGAGCGACGGGTCGACGAGGCGGTGCACGCCGGGTCGGCGCGGGCGGTCGAGAAGCAGCACGCGCGGGGCAAGAAGACCGCCCGGGAGCGGATCGAGATGCTGCTCGACGAGGGCTCCTTCGTCGAGCTGGACGAGTTCGCCCGGCACCGGTCCACCAACTTCGGCCTGG
>NZ_JBICUP010000092.1:0-8230 GCF_043198215.1 Micromonospora sp. NPDC048830 | reverse complement strand
CGGCATAGCTACAAAGCCACCATCGCGATCGACATCATCACAAACCATTGCGAAACACCCGCCGGACCTTAACCGAGCGGCGTTGCGACTAGACGACGGCCTCATGGACCAAGGAGTAACGACGTCGACGAGCGACCGGACCACCATTTTCAGCCCGGAACGGGCCGCCCACCAGGGGCGACAGGGACTAGACGAGTGATAACCACGGTGGCCTGTGTGGATGGGACACAGGTGCGGTGAACGGACGAGGGCCTCCATGATCGACGTTGCTACGCAACTATGACCATGGAGGCCATGTGCACGTCGATCTGGAGACCCTCGCCACCGCACTGTACGCGAAGATCGACGACGAGTTGAAAGCCCGCCCCGATCTACGTCCGGCCCGCCCGGTGACCGGGTTCACCCCAGTGCTGTCGGACGCCGAACTGATCACCATGGCGGTCATGCAGTCGCTGCTGAACATCCGCTCCGGACGCCGGTGGGTCCGCTACCTGGCGAAGAACCTACGCGCGTTGTTCCCGGTCCAGCTGTCCCAGCCCGGCTACAACAAGCGACTGCGGGCCGCCCTGCCGCTGATCCAGCACTTCATCCGAGCATTGGCCTTCGACACCGATTTCTGGTTCGACAACCACTGGATCCTGGACTCCACCCCGGTCGAGTGCGGCCGGTCGAGGCCCACCGTGCAACGCTCGGACGCCGCCGGCTGGGCCACCTACGGCTACTGCGCGTCACACTCACGGTTCTTCTGGGGACTGCGCCTGTACCTGATCTGCACCCCGACCGGCCTGCCCATCATGTGGGCCCTGGCTGATGCGAAGATCGGTGAACGCGAGGTCGTGGAGTACATGCTCGACCGCGAGCCCGCCCTGCTCGCCGGCCGGCCCGGACTGCTCCTGATCACCGACAAGGGCTTCGCCGCGAAACGCTTCGAGCAGGACCTGGCCGACCGCGGTGTCACCCTGCTACGACCCAACCGCAAGAAGGAGAAGCAACGCCCCGGCCAGGGCCTACTGAAGGCCGTCCGCCAACTGATCGAGTCGGTCGACGACACGCTCAAGGGCCAACTCGACCTGGAACTACACGGCGGCCGTACCTTCGAAGGCATCGCGACTCGCGTTGCTCAACGCCTGCTCGCCCTGACCGCCGCCATCTGGCACAACCACAAGACCGGCCAGCCCGTCACCCGCAGCCTCATCGCCTACGACCACTGAACACGCAGCAAACTCCGGTTATCAGTCGTCTAGTTGATCTACCAGGAGTCCCGTTCTCACTACCCAGCAGGGGTTGACCCGCACCCCGCTTCAGCGCGACTCGCGGTCAAACAGGTGCTTTGCCAAGATTTGCGACGCTGGGATTAGCGACCCTGGGTCGTCTACTTCGCTGGGCGGTAATGGGGTGGCGGGGAGGGGTGCGCCGGCGGCCGATGCCGGGCGCGCAGCGCGTCTGCCAGCGCGATGCCGGTCAGCACGACGACCACCGCGGCGGCGGCCACCAGCGGCGGCGCGAGGAGCAGTGGTGCCACGAGAGCTCCCAGCACCAGCACGCCGATCGGCCGGGTCGGGGACACGCCGGCGTACACGGTGTACTCGAAGCGGGCGCGGCCGGCGAGGAACAGTGCCGGTCCGCCGAGGATGACCAGGAGCCACGAGATTGGCGTGTGCCCGTTCGGTTGGTCGATGACGGCCCGGTAGCTGACCGAGGTGACGACGACTCCGGCCACCATGATCAGGTGGGCGTTCGCCGCTGCCCGGCCGAGCCGGTTTGGTTGGTTCGACGATTTGAGGGTGTCGGCCAGCGTGTGCGCCGCCTGGTGGAAGTAGATGCGCCAGATCAGCGCCGCGGTGGCGAAGGCGACTATCAGGGCGGCGGCCCGGAGGAACGTCGATTTTTCGGCGATGAAGGTGGCACCGAGGACCAGGATCGTTTCGCCGAGTGAGATGTTGAAGAACTGCCTGTACCGCTCGGCCAGGTGATCCGGGGCGAACGCCCACTGCGACTCCCGCATCCGGCCGAGTTTCGGCGTCGGCCAGAGCAGGATCCCGCCCAGGTAGTCGATGGCGATCGCCAGCGCCCACAGCGCCAGGCGGACCGGGCTTGGCGCGAACGCGCCGAGGATCCAGGGTACGGCGGATAGGCCGAACCAGGAGAGCACGAGGTAGGGGACGTGCTGCAGTGCGTGGCCGCGCAGCAGGTACCGCAGGGTGAGCGAGCGGCCGAGGTGGATGAGCAGGTAGGCGCCGGCGAACAGCAGGCCCCGCGCCTCGAACGCGCCGGGCACCGCGATCGTCAGCACGACGGTGCCGAACATGCTCGCGATGACGAGGAGCTGGATCTGGACCCGCTCCGGGTTGAAGAAGTTGGTCGACCAGGCGGTGAAGGTCCAGACCCAGAAGATCGCGAGTAGCAGCACCAGCGTCTGCGCGGCGTTGATCAGATCGAGGTTGTCGACCAGGCGCCCCGAGATGCGGGTGAACGCGAAGATGTACGCCAGGTCGAAGAAGAGCTCCAGGAAGGTCGCCTGCTGCGGATGTTCGGGAGCACGCAGGTAGCGCTCGAAGGTGTGCGGCATCCGTATGGTCACCTACCGCCGGCTGACCCGCAGCCGGCCGCGCTCGCCGCACCGGTGCCCAATGCCGGCACATCCGGTTAGCAGGTCACGGAGGCCACCAACGGTGCTCGCCTCCAAGGCAGACCATACCGCTGCGTGGTCGCAGCTGATGGTGATCATCCTGACCCCTTGTCCGGGCCGACTGGCCAACTACGTACGCCAACGAGCCTGGCCGAAGGTGGACTCGCAGCTTCGCCGGTGGTTGTCGGTTGGGTGGCTGCTCGGTGGCTGCTCGGACGTCGGGGAACTGGCACAGACGTAGCGGGACGCAACCGGATTTCATGGCTGTCGGAAGACCCGCTCGTTATTGACGATCGAAGATGCCGGCCGCAGTCAGCGCCTGGACCAGCCAGAACCCGGCCGGACGTGGACGGACTGAGGAGGCTTTAATCGGACGGGTGGTAGGATTGAGTTGAGTATGATAGGGTCCAGCGGCTACGGATCAGAAGGTTAGGGTTCGAGTCCCTTCGGGCGCACAAGATCAAAAAAGCCTGACCTGCGGAAACGCGGGTCAGGCTCTTTGCTTGTCTGTCCCTTGTGGACGTGTGGCTGCTCGATGGCTGCTCGTCCGACGAGCATCCCCTCCGTCCCGCCCGGTCCCGTGGGTCCCGGCGGCGTCCGATCCGGTCCAGCGGATGCTGGGCTTGATGGCCCCCGAATCAATCGTCGAGCGCCGATGTCGAGAGTGTTCTTGACTTGACGTCGTCAAGTTTACCGCTAGCGTCTGCTTGACGCGAGGAAAGGGGATGTCTGGATGGCGAAGTGGGCGGCTCACGTTGAATTTGACCAGGTCATAACCGAGGAGACCGCGGAGCTGTGGATCTGTTCGGCGGTAGCGCCTCGATGCACGGAGACCGGAACCGGACGGGGTTTGGCTTCGAGGTGGAAGGCGCGAACCTGTTTCAGGCGGTCGACGCCGCCCGTCGGCGGGCGTACGCGCTGGCCGGGTTTACAGCCAGTCGACACAGCGGTGAGGGTCGGCCGCCGATGCTGGCGGAGTTCCATGTGGGTACCTACAGCGACATGGCTGCGCGATTATGGTTCCGGCGCGAAGCGGAACTCTTCAGGGGAGGGGCGTATGTGTCCCTGGGTGCCGCGAGCTTCTAGGTTCCACAGCTTGAGGAAGGCGTGCGTGTTGGTCAGCGTGATCCGGCCGATCTGTTCGGGGATGTCAGGGTCGAGGATGAGTTGGCCGTTGCGGGCGTCGAAGCCAAGCATGGTGCGGGCGAAGAGTAAGGGTGCCCCGGCCGCCCAGGCCTGTGGGCTGCAGGCGGTGGGGTAGGGCACGGGAGCCTTGCTGTGCGATCGGTCGTAGCCGGAGAACGCTTCGGGCAGCCGGTAGTTGCTGAACGTGGCGGCTTCCAGCATCGCCAGGATGATTCGGTTGGCTTCTTTGCGGAAGCCGTAGCGGGCGAGTCCGTGGGCGATGATCGAGTTGTCGTGCGGCCAGACGGTACCCGTGTGGTAGCCGATCGGGTTGTAGCCGCGTTCGGCGGCGGAGGTGGTCCGTACGCCCCAGCCGGAGAACATGTCCTCGGACATCAGTTGGCGGGCGATGACGGCGGCGCGGTCGGGGGGCACGATGCCGCTCCACAGCAGGTGGCCCATGTTGGAGGTCATCGAGTCGATCTGCTGTTTGTCGCCGTCCAGGCCGACGGCGTAGTAGCCACCCCGATCGTCGATCCAGAAGTCCCGATTGAACCGGTCGCGCAGTTCGTCCGCCGCGGCACGTAGCCGCCGGGCGAGTTCCGGGTCCTGAAGTGGGCCGTCGGCGAGCTCGGCCAGCCGGAGTTTCGCGTCGTAGGTGTAGCCCTGAATTTCGCAGGTCGCGATCGGCAGCACGGGGATCGACCCGTCGGCGAACCGGATGCCGTCCCACGAGTCGCGCCAGCATTGGTTGCCGAGCCCCTGCGGTGAGCGGGTGGCGTATTCGACGTAGCCGTCGCCGTCGAGGTCGCCGTACTCGTCGATCCACCGCAGCGCCGCGTACGCGTTGTCGCGCAGCCCGCGGACGAATTCGTCTTCGCCGGTCCAGCGCCAGTATTCCGACAGCAGGATCAGCCAGAGTTGGGTGGCGTCGGCGGTCCCGTAGTAGGGGTTGTGCGGTTTGATGCCGAGCTGGGTCAACTCGCCGCTGCGGATCTCGTGCAGGATCTTGCCCGGCTCCTCGTCGCGGAAGTCGTCGACCTTACTGCCCTGCTCCGCGGCGAGTGACCACAATGCCTCCCGCGGCAACCGTGGACCGTTGCCGATGCACTGGTAGGCGACAATCAACGTGTCCCGGCCGAACAGGGTGAGGAACCAGGGCACACCGGCAGCAGGGAAAATGCCTGGCTGGCGCAGGTGCCGCACTTCGATCTGTAGCGCGAGTTGATCCTCAAGCGCTCCCTGTTCCCACGTGCGATGCAGCATCTCGTTGTCGCTGCCCAACGTGGGGAAGATGGCCCGCCATTGGGCGCGCCGGTCAATCGCGCCGCGACCGAAGACCTCGTCGAATGGTCGGGACGGCGGGCGCAACTCCTCCGGCCGCGCCCGCAGCGGCACGTGTACCTCGCACTCCCACTCCTGGCCCGGCGCCAAGCGAAGAATCCACACCAGCGCGTCGCCGTCCACCCGGCTGGCTGCCGGATGCGCCTCCACCACCGTGCGCGCCTCAAAGGTGTCATTGCGATAGGTGAACACCAACCGTGAGCCGTCCGAAGCGTGTGCGCGGGTGATCTGCGCCGACCGGTCTCGGACCGTCTCCTTGATCTCGAAGAGATCCGCGAAGTCGGTCCCCACCGTCAGTCGAAGCTCGATCGGCACCGGCTCACCAGTGAAAATCTGCAACCCGATCCGTTCGTGCAGGCCCCCGTCGACGAACCGCTGCCGGCGCACCCCGACGTGGTTCGCCGGCAGACCGGGCAACTTCGGGTTGGTCAGGAAGAACGCCGCCGCGGACGGATTCTCCTGACCGGAGTTCAGCACCATCAGCGGCGCCCCGTTGAGGGTCAACTCCCACCGATCAACGAAGCGGGTGTCGTCGTGTACCAAGCCACCGATCGTCCCGGCGGAGACATTGCCGGCCGCGTCGGAATACATGAACGTATGCGCCTGCAGCACCGCGACCGCGTTCGGCCCCAACTCGGGCGGGAGGCTGCGCACCAGCCGGGCGGGGATCTGATCTTCCGGCGTCAGATGCGGGGTGGGGTCCGCCGGGGTCGCTCGACGGCCGACAGTAGCCACGACAACACCTCCGTTCGACGGAGAAGTCCGAAATTCCAACCCATCCACCTGAGGCGAATCCCCATCACGCCGCCAAATAACCTGCCAAAGGACTACGAGCTGGCTGTGCGTGACCTTGCTACAGAGATTGAGAGAGGACTGACGAGCGGCAAGAGGCCCTCCGTGGTTGACACCCTACTGAACGGCATGTATGGATATCACGAGGCGGTGACAATATTCGGCGAGCCCGAGAGTCGGCGGCCCGCTACGGGGTGATCAGGGCCACGCGCTGATCACGCCCAGCAGCATCAAGGCCGGGACGACCAGGAGAAGCTCGGCCGCTGACCCGGTGCGGAACCGCAGCGGGGCCCACATGCCCAGCGCCGCCCACCGGCAGCCCCGGATCCGGATGGGCCACAGCAGCGGCACGCGGCTGAAGGTCAGCGCGTCGCCGAGGGAGTGCACCAGGCAGCCCAGCCCCAGCGGCAGGCCCACCCACCACCATCCGGCGACTGGGCCGGGCAGGGCCGTGGCCATCAACCCGACCAGCAACCCGGACGCCGCCGCTCCGTACGCCCCGCGGGTGCGCTTACGCAGCGCCCCGCACACCGCCAGCGCTGCCCGGCGACCTATAGCGGACCACGACGGTCCTCGAGCGGCGCGGTGGCCTTGCGGGTGCCGAAAACTTCATCCGTGCTGGTCAAGCGGTTGTTCTCGTAGTCGTGTAGGAGTCCGCCGAGTCGATCGTGTCGGTGGGCGTTCAGGCGTGCCAGCGCGGCGGGATCGGTGATCGGTTCGGGCAGTGGACGCAGAGGCCGGGCGTTCGCGATGCCCGGTTGAGGCCGATGCTGGTTGTGGTGGCGTTCGTACTCGCGGAGAGCGTGTAACAGGTGCGTCTGGTTCCGGATCAGTGTTCGGTCGGGCAGTTCATGACGGCAGGCGTGGATCCACCGTTGCATGATCGAGTTCATGCGGGGCATTCGGACGTCGCTGCGCACGACCGTGATGTCGGCGTCGGCGAGGATCGCGTCGAACAGGGTCGGGTACTTGCCGTCCCGATCCCGGATCAGGTGTTTCACCGCGCATCCGGCGTCCTCAAGGTCCATCACCAGGCTCCGGGCCGCCTGGGCAACCCAGCCGGCGGTCGGATGAGCGGTGGCGCCCAGGATGCGTACTCGGCGGGTGGGGTGTTCGACGACCGCAAGGACGTACAGTCTGGCGCCGGCCATCGTTGACGTCTCGAAGAGGTCGGCGGCGATGATGGCCTGCGCCTGCGAACGCGGGAACGTCGCCCGGGTGGTGCTGGTCTGCTGGGGTGCCGGGTCGATACCGGCCTGTTGGAGGATCTCCCGGACGGTGGGGGGCCGCGACCTTCACCCCGGGACGAGGGGTTCGCCGTGGATGCGGCGGCGGTGCCCCCGGGTGCTGTTCTCGCGGGCCAGGCGCAGCACCGGCCGGCTGATCGAGTAGCCGGTGCGGCAGGCGGCGGGTCATGCCCGGTCAGATGGGGTGAATCGGACCTTCTCGCCGTTCAGTTGCCGTTCGAGGATTATGACTTGGTGTGGCAGTGCCAGGATCTCGGCATCCTTGTCCCGGTCGCTCATTGGCAGCAGCCGTAGCAACGCGAGAGCGTTGGTCACACCGAGGTAGGCCAGTCGAGACAGCGCAGCCGGTCATCCTCGCGCAGCACGCGACGTAGATCATCGCCGCATCCGCCACGAGAGCCCTCGACGCTACGCCAGCGTCCTGATCTCAGTCATCAAGAGAGCTGTGACCAGGACGGACGAGGTTTCCGGCACCCGCAGGGCGCGGCGGCGCGGACGGCGTGGCGTAGGCGTCCTCCTGGGTCACCGCGGACGAGGTCTACGGCGCCGACCCCGGCCTACGCGCCGACCTCGAACACCGCAGGATCGGCTACGTCCTGGCCGCCCGAAACTGCAGCATCCAGCCGTGCTGGAGCTGCTGTCGCGGTGCGGCGGACCGGCTGGGCTGCGCAAGGCCGGCCACGCGGAACTCCTCGAGATCGTCAAGGCCCGAGCCCCGCGCATGGGCGCCCGCCTGATCGAGCAGATCCTCACCGCGCTGGAGGCGCAGACTGTCGTCGTGCCCGGCACCACGGCGGCAGAGACCGTTGTGCCCCGACTGGCCGACAGCTTGCGTGACCTGCTGCGCCAGCGTGACCAGGTCGCTGAACAGGTCGAGGGGATGCTTGATGCGCACCCTCTTGCCGGGGTCCTGACCTCGATGCCCGGCATCGGCGTCAGGACCGCAGCCCGCATCCTGCTCGAAGTCGGCGACGGCGCCGCGTTCCCCACCTTTGGCCCAAGGCCGTGAAGTTAAGGATCGCTCTGGTCTGTCAATGCGGGTTGGCCTGCGACGATGTCGATGGTGAGGGTGGCGAGGTAGCTCCTGCGGTCG
>NZ_JBICUP010000091.1:0-8398 GCF_043198215.1 Micromonospora sp. NPDC048830 | reverse complement strand
GATCGTGCTGGCGGTCCGTTGGTGTCTGCGGTTCAACCTCTCGTACCGGGATGTGGAGGAGTTGCTGGTCGAGCGGGGTGTCGAGGTAAATCACGTTACGGTCTACCGGTCAGCGCGAACGCCGGACAGCACCCCGCAACCACGCAGACCTACACCTTCCACGCCGACATCACGATCTTCGAAAAGGGGCTTGCCTCCCGCTCACGGCGCTAAACGCAACGGTGTTGATCGCCACCATGTTCGTTGAACACCTCTCGGCGAAGCACCACGATCTGGCCGGTATAAGCGTCAAGTGCCGCCAGAACTACAGGATCGACAAGCTGTGGATCGATCTGGGATTTCACAGGAGATCACAGGTGCGGGGGCGAAGCCACACCGGCCACCTTCTCGACGTCTGGTGGCGTGACCACGGGCACCCGGATCTCTTCTCACGACAGGATCCGCCTCTGCTGCGAGCTGCCCTGGACAACAACATCATCCGTGACCTAGGACCGGACACGAGTCGACGACCTCACCGGCCCAGCAGACCACACCCGGCAAGCCGGAGTCGATCATGCTTTCGCCCAACGCAACAGACCCCGCCGGGGTGTGGGCGTTCACGCCGGACGATGAACCGGGTGCCGGGTGGGTAGGCGGCCCGCCAGCCGGCCGGCAGCAGACCGGTGATCTCGCAGATCTCGGCCCCGTTACGCAGGTCACCCTTGCTGTTGAGGGCGCCGGTCCAGGCGGTGACGGCGCGGATCGCTTCCCGAACCGGTTCGGTGATCGCCACCCGACGGAGAACCGAATGTCGATACCGTGTTCACGCAGGCCGCGGGACAGATCAACCGCGCTGGCCGCCGCCTTGATCAACAGCTACCGAAAGAGTGAGGCTAACCTATGCCCGCCGATCGCGTGCGGGGGCGGGCACGGGCTTCACGAGGCCGCCGTCGTACGCGGCGATCACGAGTTGCACCCGGTCGCGGGCTCCGAGTTTGCTCAGCAGGTGTGAGACGTGAGACTTGACGGTCTTGACGGCGATGGTGAGATGTCCGGCGATCTCGTCGTTGGACAGACCCTGCCCGATGAGGCCGAGCACCTCGGCCTCCCGGGCGGTCAGCTCGTCGAGCCGGGACTGCACAGGATCAGGGGGGCTGGTGTGCCGCTTGCAGACATAGTGTTCAACCAGGCGTGCCAGGATCGACGGGGCGAAGAGCGCTTCGCCGCCGTGCGTACGCCTGATGGCGTCGAGTAGATCGCCCGGCCGGCTGTCCTTCAGCAAGAAGCCATTGGCTCCGGCACGGAGCGCGTGGAAGACGTACTCATCGAGGTCGAACATGCTCAGGACCAGCACTCGGGTGTGCCCGAGCTCCGGAAGCCGGCAGATGCTCCGGGTTGCTTCGATGCCGTCGAGCCGCGGCATCCGGACGTCCATGAGCACCACGTCGGGCAGGGTGGCCTCGGCCGTGGCGATCGCTTCCATCCCGTCGCCGGCCTCTCCAACCACCGCGAGATCGGGCTCGGCGTCGATGATCATCGCGAGGCTCCGCCGGAGTAGAGGTTCGTCATCGACGAGTACGACCCGCAAGGGCCGATCTGATCCGGTCATGCCGCTCCCTCGGGAATGATGGCTTCGAGATGGAACCCCGAACGATCCGCGTGCTCTTTCGCGCGCGGCTCCGCCGTCAGGGTCCCACCCAGGCTGTTCACCCGTTCCCGCAGCCCGATGAGGCCGTGCCCGGCGCCTGGCCGGACGGCCCAGCCCCGGTTCGGCCCGTCGTCGTCGATGGTCACACAGACTGCCACCGGGGTCCGCGTCAGGCGGACGTTGACCGTGGTCGAGCCGGCGTAGCGCGCGCTGTTGGCCAGCCCTTCCCGGACGACCCGGCAGATCGCAACCTGAGCGCCCGGGGACACCGGCCCGAGTTCTTCCTGGGTCAGCTCGACGTGCAGGCCGACCCGGCGGGCGCCCTCGATGATCCCCGACAGGGACGCCAGAGTTTCGGTGGGGTGGCGGGCGGGCGGGTCATCGACATCCCGCAGCGCATCCAGCATGCGGCGCAGCTCGACCGTCGCCTTCCGGCTGATGGCCTCCACGTCCTCGATTGCAGCCAGCAGCGCCTGATCGTCCGGCTTGCGGGCATGTAGGTGTGCGGCGCCGGCCGCTCGCACCGTGATCATGCCGAGGCCGTGCGAGACGATGTCGTGCAGGTCGCGGGCGAGGCGCAGGCGCTCGGCGAGCACCGCCTCCGCTATGTCGCGCCGCGCCATCACCGTCTCGTGCTCGGAACGTTCGAGCAGCAACCGGACGATCGCCCATACGGAGACCGCCGCGAAGCCGAGCAGCAGGACGGTGACGAACGGCCACGTGAGCCCGAGCGCGAGGACGGCCGTCATCACGACGAGCAGCGCAGCAGCCGGCAGTAGCAACCATAGTCGGCGGAAGCGACGCCGGCCTTCGGTCATGCGGTAAGCCTACCGTTCCCAGGCTCCCGGACATTGAACATGAAGGGCGAGTGCGGAGGTCGGGGCACCCGCATCGGACTACGGTCCGACGGACTCTGGGCCGACGAGAAACATCCTTTGCCGCCCACGGCCTGATGTTTCGGCGCGCTCCGCGTGGTTGTGTGGGTTCGGCGGGGCATCACCTTCGCCACAGTGTCCAGAGGTCGCCCGGGAGGGTCGTTGTACAGGCGCGTGGTAATGGCGGTTGCAGGGGCACTGTTCTCCCTGCTGGCTCTGGTGGCGGTGATCGTCACCGACCTGCACGACCGGGACTTTCCCCAGGCCATAGGCGCGCAGAGCAGGCTGGGCCTGGACTTCGGCGAGTCGCAGTTCAGCGACCGGGAAGCGTTTGCGGCGCTGACCCAGATGGATGCCGACTGGAACCTGGGATTGGTCAGGATCGCACCGGACCTGGCCGGCGACAGCGACGAGCGGATCTTCGTGGCCCTCAACAACAGGAGCCTGGCCGCGACGTTCCGCTGGTTCAGCGGCACCGGCGAGGGAAGGGTCGTAGGCAGGGACCGGCTGGCCAACTCGTCGCCCGACGGCTCCTATCTGGTCACTGGCGACAGAGCCCGGCTCGCCGAGCTGCAGAGCCGGCTAAACAGCGCGGGCGTACGGGTGACGCGCATCGACGCGTCTGTGACCGGCAGTCTCCGGTTCGCCATGCAAGAGGGCGGCTTCGCCGCAGCCGTCCTGGCCGCATTCGCCCTCATCGCGGCGCTTGCGCTGTTCTGGCTGTCGATGAAGGCACGCAGCCGCGCGCTCCGGGTGCTGGGTGGCTGCCCCGCGTTGCGCATCCAGGCACAGGACTTGTGTGGATTCGCGGCCGCACTGCTCGTTCCGGCGGCCGCTGTCACCCTCGTGGCTGTCGCCTACGTGGGCCTTGCTCGTGGCTGGCTGTACGTCGGCGTCTTCGTCAAGGCGCTGGCCGGCGTGGAGGTCGCGGTCATCGCCGTGTCACTGCTCGTTGCCCTGGCCATGTCGGCCTCCGCCTGGCCGAGCGCCACCATGCTGGCCACCCGGCAGCCCGCAGTGAAGAGCCTTCGCTCCGCGGCTGTGGTCGTCCAGGCGCTGACGTTCCTGCTGGTCGTGGGCGCGGCCGGGCCGGCCTGGTCGGCGTATCGCAGCTCGTCCGCCACGGCCGCCGAGATGGCGCAATGGAAGAACCTCGCGGATCAGGTCGCGGTCCAGTTCGGGATGAGCGATGACGAGATGACCAGTCTCGAGCCCCGAATCGGCAACCTGGTCAAGGACGGCGAGGCGGCCGGGGCGATCGCGTATTCGTACACCTTCTCGGACGAGACATGGGGAGGCGATCTCGGCGACTACTCGGCGGTCACCTTCGTGAACCAGCGATGGCTCGATTTGATGACCACGAACGCGCCTCCGGGGGCGCTCACGCCGGTGCGCTACGACCATGTGAGTAGCATGCTTTCGCGGGAGTTCGGCGAGACGTTCTCACTGTTGTCGAGAAGCCGACGTCCCGGCGGACAAATCCTGTCGGCGTTCGGATACCTACGGCCCGCCGACGGATTCCGGATGCCGGTCGCCCAGGGTGGCGGCGGCGGAAGTCTGGCGTTCCTGGACGATGTTCTCGTCGCCGTCATACCCTCCCTGCACCAGACGTTCAATGATCGGAACCTGACGTCGATGGTCTCGACGAGGAACATCCTGTTCACGGGCGTGGCGGCAACCCAGGGGCTGCTCGAGCGCGACGGCCTCTCCTCCGAAGCCCTGAGTGACCGGGGGATCAAGGGTGACCTGAGTGTTGTCTACGTCGCGGAGGAAGGGATCCTCCGGGCGCAGTTCATGGCGTACGTGGTCTGGCTGATGAATCTCGCGCTGGCCGCTCTGGTGGTCGCCTTCACGGTCGCGGCCGCGATCAGCGCGCTGATCACCGCCCTGCTGCACGCGAAGCGTGACTTCCCGTTGCGGCTGTCCGGCCGTCCATGGGGGCGGATCCTGCAGAGCCGGGTCTACAAGGAGTTGCTGGCTGGCGTGGCGCTCGTTTGCCTCGTCGCTCTCTTCCAGAGACCCGACGCCGTAGGTGCGCTGCTGGTGGCCGCGTTGTTCGGGATGTTCGTCGTTCCACTGAGTCATCTGTGGGCCGCGAACTGGTGTTTCTCCGGCGTCAGCAGGCGTCGAATCTGATGGGAGTTCCAATGCTGATTGAGGCCGAGGCCGTTTCAGTAGCGATCGGTGGGCGGCCAGTGCTCGACGGCGAGTCTGTACGCTGCGAGCCGGGGACGATGACCGCCCTCGTGGGCCCGAGCGGATCGGGAAAGACCACCCTGCTGCACTGCCTCGGGCTGCTGCTCCCGGTCGACCGCGGCCGCATCCTGATCGATGGAAAGGACGTCACGAGGTACGGCTCGGCGGCGCGACGCCGGTTCTGGCGTGACCACGCGGCATTCGTCCTGCAGGACTACGGGATCATGGACGAGGAGTCCGTCGCCTTCAACGTCACGATGCGGTCGAGCCCGCTGGGCAAGCGGGTCACCGGCGACGGGAAGCGGCTGGCGCAGGTTCTCGATCAGACCGGGCTGGCGGGCCGGCAGAATGAGGCGGCCAGCCATCTCAGTGGCGGTGAAAAGCAGCGGCTCGCGCTGGCCCGCGCCATCTACAAGCGAGCTGCGGTCGTGTTCGTCGACGAGCCCACCGCGTCGCTTGATGCCGCCAACCGGCGGAAGGTCATCGCTCTGTTCGCGGAGTTCGCTGCCGAAGGCTGCACGGTCATCGTGTCCACGCACGACTCGGAGATGATCGAGGCCTGCGGTTCACGCCATCAGATCGGGAGCGGCGCTGTTGCGCAACCCGTCAATCAGACCCAGTAGGGCGGAAGGACCTGCCATGTCTCTGGTATCGAAGATTGCGATCGGCGTCGTCGCGGTGGTTGCCATCGGTGCAGGCGCGGCCGCGGCTCTCGGCGGTGTGTTCCCGACGTCGACCGACACCCACCCGCCCTGTGAGGAATTGCCGACCGCAGCCGAGGCCCGCGCGGCGTTGAGCAGGAACGAGTCCCTCGCCACCAACATTGAGGCGCTGGGGGAGGGAATCTCGGTCGAGGTGGGCTCGCCGTGCCCCAAGGGCCAGGATCGTGCGCTGATTCAGGTGACCTACGGATCGAAGCCGGAGCGTGAAGCGATCGGCAATTTGCTCTTGCGCCACGACGGGTTCGGCGTTCCGGTACATCTCGTCGAGAAGTAGCCAAATGGAACACCTGTGGCTCGGCGACCAATGGTCACCGAGCCACAGGCATCGGAGCAGGGTTAGCAGGTGCGGTAGTAGTAGCTGGCCTCGAGGCCGGACGAGTTGACGGTTCCGATCTCGGCGATGGACGTCTGGCCAGAGGCGGTGTCGATGCTCCGCGACCGGTTGGTCTCCGTACCGTCGATGTACTTCACCACCGTCGACCCATGGCACCTGTTGACGGTGTAGTAGGAACGGAGCTTGACGTCCCAAAATCCGTACTTCCAGGTGCCGCCTTCCGACGGGTACTGCGTCTTGGATCCCACGCTCACCCAGGCCGCCGCAGGCCCGGCGACGGCGCCCATCAGGGCTGCGGAAAGCGCTACTCCGGCAAGCGCTGCCTTGGTCGTTCGATTCACCGATCTCCCCATTTCATAAAGCAGGCCGGGGGCGGTCCCCGGAACGGCACCACCGGACCGGAGGTCGCCGTGGTGGCCGAAGTGAGAAAACCATATTGACGGAGCTCTGTCCCGAGCCGTTCAGCTCAGCCTGGAACTAGTCATTCCGTCAGTCGAGCGGAAGCTCCCCTGCCCGAATGGCCAGGTACACCAGGTGAGCGCGGTTGCTTGCCTGGTACCGAGCACTCATGTTGGAGAGGTGGTATTTGATCGCGCTCTCGCTCCGGTGCAGCCGCTTGGCGATCTGGCTGACCGTCAGCCCATCCGCGACGAGTGCCAGAACGACGCGTTCCCGCTGCGTCAGGTTCATCACAGTAGCCCCGCCTCGCGGGGATGACGAAGCCGGTCCGCCGCACCTGAGGGCATCGAGCAGGTAACCACCGATCGTCGGGCTGAGCCACCGCTGCCCGCGGCGCACGGCCTGCATGGCACCGCTCAACTGCGTGGCCTGATCGTTGGCGGTCACGATTCCCTCGACGCCGCACTGGACGATCTCCCGCAGAACGTCCAGGTCCGGCGGGTCGGCAGCCGATAGCGCCACCACCGCAATGTTGGTGACCGTGCCACCGCTGCGCGCGCGCAGAAGCTCACGCAGACTGCCGGCCATTTCGACGTCCACGAGAAGCACGTCCGGTTTCCTAGCCTGCGCCTCCTCGACGAGGGCGACCGAATCTACCGAGGTCTCCGACACTGCGAAGCCGGGACGCTGTCCGATTAGCGCGGCGATGCCGGCCCGGAGCACTTCGTTGCTGGTGGCCACGAGAACATGCGTGGGCTTTACCACCGGCACCCCTCTCCGGCGGCCTGCCGGAACGACAGGCGTGCGAAGCCCGAATCAGCGTGGACCTCCGCCTCCGCCCTGCCGTCCGGCAGTTTCGCTGTCGGAACAGCAGCAAACACCAGCCCGACCGAGTCACGGAGAACAGATGAGGTCGGATGCACGGCAAATCGCCGCCATGACGTTTTCGATATCATCGGCGCCCTCTATCGCGATTCTATTTTCGGGTCGACGAAAGTACGCATCCAGGGTGAGGTAGCTGCCTGAAGCGGGGTGAATGACGTTCGACCGGGAGCTGCCGGCGAACCGTTGGGCCGCGTCGCCGATCAACCACCGCATCAAGCCGCTGCGCCCAGCGGTGCGTTTGGCCAGCCCGACGCCGGAACACTTCCCTGCCCGGCCGCCGGTTCAGCCGTCAGCACGGCGCCGACTGCGCGTTCGATCCAGGCCTGGACGATCAGATCCTGCTCGTGCACGGCACGGCGGTCACGGTTCAGACGGTAATGCACCAGTCTGTCCGGTGTAAACCAGGTGTCGATATGCGGACGCCCCCGGTGAGACCAACGAGCCCGAGTCGGTGCCCATCCATGTCGGACCGAAGTCGCCGGCGCCCGTGCGCCACCGCCAGCCGCACGCGAGCGACTGACTCGCGCCTCGGTTCACTCTCTCGGCCAACGTTGCCCTCCCCCGGTCGCCCTAAGTCAGACCGACGGTACCGCACGTAACGATGGCGTGGGCCTGCTAGCTTCAGGTTAATCGATAGCTATAACTAGCGAGCACCTCGCTGGCGCTGTTGCGTTGGCGGATCGGTGGACACGCCGAGCCGCGTCACCGGGCACTGTCAGATGGCTCCGGCCAGTTCCGTAACGCGGCGGCCACCCGCAGACCGGGCGGGACGTCAGCGGCGAGTTCGTAGTGTCCGCGTCGGAGGTTCTGAACGAAGGCATGGCCGGCCGATGATCGTTTGCGCGGTGCGGTCGGTGCGGAGCCCGCGCATCGGTCTGAGCCTGTGCTTGAGCTGGCTGTGGTCGGCCTCGATCGGATTGTTGCCGTGTCGTTTACTGTGGTGCCACGCCGACGGGACCAGGTCGTCGAGCACCCTCGGATAGACCGGGTTCGCGTCGGTGGCAACCTCGCCGGGCGTGACCTTCAGCGTGGTCAGCGCCCGGTGGAAGAGAACCGCCGGGCCGCCGCGGCGTCCCGACGGGCCGAGGCGAGCACGTCGATGACCTGACCATGCTGGTCCACGGTTCGGTACACGTACCGCCACACTCCGTTGACCTTGACGTAGGTTTCGTCCACGAACCAACGGTCACCAGGTGAGTGACGAGCGAAGCGAGCGGCGTCGGCCAACAGCAAGGTGAACCGCTGCACCCACCGGTAGACCGTAACGTGATCCCCCTCGACACCCCGCTCGACCAGCAACTCCTCCACATTCCGGTACGAGAGGTTGAACCGCAGACACCAACGGACCGCCAGCACGATA
>NZ_JBICUP010000090.1:0-8872 GCF_043198215.1 Micromonospora sp. NPDC048830 | reverse complement strand
ACGGCCCGTCGCCCATCCGGTCACAGACGTTCGTATCCTCGCCCCGGTGCCCCGACCACCACGGGTACGGGACTACCTGACCTACCGGGCACACGGTTCCGATGCCGGACGCCTCGAGTTTGACGACCTACGAGCCGGGGTCACTTCCGCCGGCAGGTGACGGTGTACTCCAGTCAGCCCGACACAGGTCGACGCCGGCGGCATGACCTACCAAATTTTGCTCGGGTCCGGCGAGGACTGGAGCATCATGCTCCAAGTTATCGCCCACGTCCGCCCCTCGGCGCATCTCGGCTTGGAGGCGAGCGTCCAGACCCACGCTCGGCGCATCCAGGAGCAGGTCAGCGACGAGCCGGACGTGTGGGCCGCGGAACGCGCCAACCTGGCCGGTGACATCGACAGGCTCCAGCGGGCCTACCAGCGCAGCCGGGTCGACATCGCGGCGCTGCGGCACACCCCGATCATCTCCGGCGGCGAACCGATGTCGGCGGCCTTCCCTGGCACATGTGCCTCACCGGACGGGACAGCCTGTCTCCAGATCCTGCCGTTCCTCACCCGATCCGGATGAAGCACGGTCACCCCTCCGCAGGACAGCTTGAACAGCGGACGGGGAAGGAGACGACGATGTCAGAGACCGAGGCATGGTTCGACCGCCTCTCAGGGCGGCACTCCACACTGTCCACCTCCACCGACGCCACCGTGCGGTTCGACCTGGTCGCTGACGACCGGACCGAGCACTGGTACCTCGACATCCACCAGGGTGAGGTGGACGTGTCCCACGCCGCACGCGACGCCGACTGCATAGTCCTGGCCGGCGCCAACGCGTTCGAGCGTTTGGCCTCCACCCACGGCAGCATCTTCGCCGCAGTGATCCGCAACGACCTCACTGTCCTCGGCGACATTCGGCTGTTCGCGATGCTCCGCAAGCTCATCCCCGGACCGCCCGAGGACCACGACCCCCGCGAGGACTACCGGGGGGACTCCAGGCGATGAGCGCGGGAAACCTGGTCAGCATCTTGCAGGGCAACACCTTCGTCGTCTCGGACGAAGCAGGGGACATCGCTCCGTCGTCGCGCAGGCCCACCGGGGTGTTCACCTTCGACACCCGATTCATCTCCACCTGGGTTTTGACCGTCGATGGGCAGCCCATGTACGCGCTGTCCACCGATGCACTTCAGTACTACGAGGCCCGCTTCTACTGCGTCCCCGGCGAGCCCACCCACTACGTCGACGCCAAGCTGTCCGTCATCCGCCACCGCACCATCGGCGGCAGCAGCTTCCAAGAACAGCTCACCGTGCTCAACCACATGGGCGAGGATGCCGAGATCCGGGTCCGGCTGGACATCGACGGGGACTTCGCCGACCTGTTCGAGATCAAGGACGAGCAAATCTACAAGCCGGGCCTCTCCGAGGTCTCCGTCCGCGACGGGCAGATGCGGCTGACCTACGAGCGTGAGAACTTCCGCCGCTCCGCGGTCATCTCCAGCAGTGAGCCCGCCAAGATGGACCGGCGCGGCGTCATCTGGAACATCCGGATCCCACCGCGTAGCCGTTGGTCCACCCTCGTACGGGTGGACATCCTGGTCGAGGCGGCGCCGGGTCAGCCCAGCGAGGCCAGTATCCAGCAGCACACCCACCATGGCCGAGCCCGCATGCGCGACCAACTCGACCGGTGGATGGACCAAGCGCCCTCGCTCGTCTGCGACTCCGAGGCGCTCAGCCGCGTCTACCGACGTGGCCTGGTCGACCTGGCCGCCTTGCAGTACACCCCGACCACCACTGCCGGTCGGAGTATTCCCGCCGCCGGCCTGCCCTGGTTCATGACCATGTTCGGTCGCGACAGCATGATCGTCTGCCTCCAGACGCTGCCGTGCCTGCCCGACATGGCCGTCACCACCCTGCGGGCCATGGCCCTCGCTCAGGGCGGAAAGTTCGACGACTTCCGCGATGAGGAGCCCGGCAAGATCCTTCACGAGGTGCGTTACGGGGAATTGGCCGCGTTCGAGGACCAGCCCCACACCTCCTACTACGGCGCGGCGGATTCCACCCCGCTGTTCCTCATCCTGCTCGATGAGTACGAACGCTGGACCGGCGACCGCGACCTGGTCCGCGAACTTGAGCAGGCCGCCCGCCTGGCGCTCGCTTGGATCGACACCTACGCCGACCTGCTCGGCACCGGCTACATCTGGTACCGCACCCGCAACCTCCGGAACGGCCTGGAGAATCAGTGCTGGAAGGACTCCCCGGACTCCATCTCCTACGCCGACGGGCGGATCCCCGAACCGCCCCGTGCGACCTGCGAGCAGCAGGGCTACGCCTACGACGCGAGGATCCGCGCCGCCCGACTAGCCCGGGAGTTCTGGAGCGATCCGGCGTACGCCGACCAGCTCGAACGGCAGGCGGCCGACCTGAAGGTACGCTTCAACCGCGACTTCTGGGTTGACGACGGCGGGTACTACGCCCTCGCCCTTGACCGCGACGGCGGCCATGTCGACGCGCTCGCCTCGAACATGGGCCACCTCCTGTGGAGCGGCATCGTCGATCCCGAGCGGGCCGCCCAGGTCGTCGAACACCTCGTTTCCCCCCGGATGTACTCCGGCTGGGGCATCCGCACCCTCGCCATGGACCAGGGCCGCTACAACCCCGTCGGCTACCACGTCGGCACCGTCTGGCCGTTCGACAACTCCATCATCGCCTGGGGCATGCGGCGCTACGGCTACCGCCGGGAAGCCGGCCTGATCGCCCGCGGCATCATCGAGGCCGCCCCCTTTTTCGACTACCGGCTACCCGAGGCGTTCGCCGGGTACGACCGAGACCTCACCATCCACCCGGTCGAGTACCCCACCGCATGCAGCCCCCAAGCCTGGTCAGCCGCCACGCCGATGCTGCTGCTTCGTACCCTGCTCGGCCTGGAACCCCACGACGGCCACCTGGTCGTCGATCCGGCCATTCCCGAGGAGATCGGCCGCGTCGAGCTGCTCGACATCCCCGGCCGGTGGGGCCGGATGGATGCCTTCGGCCGCCCGGACGCCAGCCGCAAACGATGACCCCACCCGGTACTCGGAGCCGCAGCGCGGCACTGCGGCACCGGCTATCGTGGCGTCCGCGCGGGTACCTCCGAGCCCAGGCCGGGAGTCCCGGTGCGCCAACACCTGCTTGGCCCGTCTTCATCCCCCCATCCCGCGGACACGGCCCGCGCGACGTCTCCGCTGTCGACGGCGGCTGAAAACTGGATCTGGATCTGTCCCACTTTTTGTCGATCGAGACTGGTCGTTGCGTCAGTCCATTGTGCGGGTGCTGTGGGTGCGATGCTGGGTGCCGGGCCGCTTTTGATCGGCGTCAAACCCTCGCGGAAGAAGAAAGAGAAAGAAGAGAGAAGGAGAAAACAGTCAGCCGGGCGAAGCCGTGGCTGTCCATGGACGGAGCGAGGCGGATCTGGGCTATGGGCCCGGAAGCCACCCTTACTGATGTTGACCAGCGGATCACGGGCGTGCGTACCTGTTCGCCGTCCTCCGCGACCCTCGGATCCAGCCCGTTGGGTAGCGCCGAGTTCGTAGCGCGGTGCCGGCCAGTCGCCCATACCTTCCAGTTGCCCATGAGTCCATGCGGGCGGGATCGAATGGGTCGGGGACCGCGAGGTGGTCGGCGGCCCGAGCGTCTATCGGTGCATCCTGCCGCGCAGGTCCGCTCACGAGGGATGGTTGGGGCGGTGGGCGGGAAAAGAGTCGGGCAGTATCGGCGTATGTCCTCTCCCGAACTGCTGCGGATGCTTCTCTAGCGCCGGGACCATGGGCGACGCCTGCGGCGGAACGGCAGTTCTGCGCCGAGGTCCGGTGGCTGGTGGCGTGGCTGGAGAAGATCTCACGCGAGCTTGGACTGGTGTTTGCGCTTCGCTACAACGACCGTAATGTCGGTTGGATCCGCAGGGGCGTCACCGACGACGCGATCAGCGAAGGGCTGATCGCCGTTTGGGAGCGCGACTTGGAGCGCCTGGAACGCGACTCGCCAAGGCGCTGAGTAAGGCTGTCGGCTCGTGTGGCTAGGGCTGGTCCCGAGGAATCGCGGGCAGTCGCCTCACCCCATGAGGTGGCTGTCGACAGCAACGGTGACAGCAATGAAGCGGGACGAGGGCAGCCGCCGACTGCCGGGCGCGGACAGTGGCCCGAGGTCGCGGATGCGGACTGATACCGCCGGACGAAGCGCGCAGAACTTACAAGCGAGTGATCGAGGTTTCGGGCCCAGTGTCGCTCCTGCTGGAGGCCCCGGGCTTGCCGTGGTCGGGCGGGTCTGCCGCCCTTACTTGGGGAGTGGGTCCGAGACGTAAACGCCCTTGCCTTGCCGGCCGTCGATGAGCTTTTCGGCCTTGAGGAGAAGCATCGCGGCTCGGATGACGGTGTTGCTGACCTTGTAGTGCTCGCACAGGGCGGCGAAGGACGGGCGGACGGGGAGGCCAGATGAACGACGGCTGCGGCGCGCCGTGGCCCTGCCGGACGCGGCGGCGGGAGTTGCAAGCGGAGTTCGCGGACGCGCCGATGTCGCTGGCGGTGTACATGGGGGCGCAGTTCGCCCGCGCCACCGAGAACCTGACCTGGGCGCCCGCCGGCACTCTGCACCGCCGTTCTCTGGGCTGGCTGCGGTGAGAATATGACGCCAGCAGTACAGCAACGAAGTACAGCAACCGCGCCAGCCGAACCAAGCCGAGAAGCGCCTCAGCAGGCCGCGTAACCTCGCATCAAGGCCGACCCGACCCGCTCGCCAACAATTCACACCGAAGAGGTCACTGGTTCGATCCCAGTATCGCCCACCACGAATAACCAGCAGAGGCACCCTCGGAAGAGGGTGCCTCTCTTGCTGACTGTATCGACGGACACGGTCATGAGTCAGCTATGAGTCAGCAACGCGTCGCGGATGCGTTGAGCTCGCCCGTCGGATCGGTGGGTGTGGAGGTTCAGCGTGATCCAGAGCTTCTCGTGGCCCATCACCGCCTGGACGTCGTTGACCGGGACGCCCCGCGACACCGGCTCCGATCAACTGCTCATCCGTGACCGCACCCACCGGCCCCACAGCCGGCTCCTGCCCCGAGGTGGTCTCGGTCGTCAACTGGCGTCTCTCCCTTGATCGGTCGATCAGCCGGTTATTTGTACGGTCCCCGTGGGGCGTCCCAACGGTGGGTGAGCAAGGAGGGGCTCGTCACCAGGGCACATTCCCGGCGTCATCGAACAGCCCACCGGTCGGGCCGTCGTCGGGCAGCGTGGCGAGCCGAATGGCGATCTTGGCGCCTTCTGCGGGCGTACTGGTTCCGTGGAAGCCGTTGAGATCGGTAGCGACGTAGCCGGGGCAGGCGTTGTTGATTTTGATATTGGTGTCACTCAGTTCCTTGGCGTACTGGATGGTGACCGCGTTGAGGAACGTCTTCGACGGCGAGTACACCCCGCTGATCCCGCCGAGGTCGACACCCGGCGTGGTCTGCAAGGTCAGAGAAGCGACGTGGCTGGACTGGTTGACGATCCGCGGGCGCTCGGAGCGGCGCAGCAGCGGCAGCATCGCGTTGATGACCCGGACGACGCCGATCACGTTGGTCTCCACCACCGCCCGCATACTCTCCGGCGTAACGGTCGAGGGCTCCTCCGGCCATACCCCGGCGACGCCGGCATTGTTGACCAGCACGTCAAGCCGCCCGGCACGCTCCTCGATCAGTGCAGCGGCGGCCACAACGCTCGCGTCGTCGGTCACATCGAGGAGCACACCGAACGCATCGACCCCGGCCGCACGCAGCTTCGCCACGGCGTCCTCCAGGCGCTGCTCGTCCCGGGCCCCGATTCCGACGCTCCAGCCCAGCGCACCGAGCCCGACCGCGATCTCGTATCCGATTCCCTTGTTCGCGCCGGTGATCAGCGCAATCGTCTGTTCGCTCATGCCGTTGATCGTGACCGGACACCGGCGGGGCACCAACACCGTCTGAGTCACGCAACGATACCCAGCTGATATTGATCCGACGGTAGTCTGAGCGGGTGGAGACGCGGGAGTTGCGGTACTTCGTTGCGGTCGCCGAGGAGTTGCACTTCGGCCGGGCCGCCCGGCGACTGGGTATCGCCCAGCCGCCGCTGTCGCGGACGATCACTCAGCTCGAGCAACGACTCGGAGTCGCGTTGCTGGAACGCACCAGCCGCAAAGTCACCCTCACCGAAGCCGGATCAGTGCTGCTGGCCGAAGGCCGGGCGATCCTCGGCGCGCTCGCCGCAGCCGAGCGGCGCACCCAACGTGCCGCGACGAGTCAGCCCTCGCTCGTCCTGGCCACCAAGGCCGGCGCCTCCGGCGAACTGCTGGCAAAGTTGCTCGACGCGTACGCCGCCGAGCCGGGTGCCGTCGCCGTCGACCTGCTGCTCTGCGAATCCCAGCCCCAGCGAATGCTGCATGACGGCCAGGCCGACGTGGCACTGCTGCATCAACCCTTCGACTCGACGGCCGAACTCGACACCGAAATTCTGAACACCGAGGGACAGGTCGCCATCCTTCCCGCCTCGCATCCGCTCGCCGGCAGATCCCACGTCCGGACGGCGGATGTCAGTTCACTGCCGGACCTCCCGCTTGCCCGCTGGCCCGGCCCCGGCGGCGCCTATCCCGAAGGCCCCGGAGCGGAAGTACGCAACCAGACACAGCTCTTCCAGCTGATCGCGCTTGGCCGCACCACCGTGGTCCTGCCCGAATCCTGCCGCGCCAACCTGCTCGAAGGCCTGGCCGCCGTGCCGGTTCTCGACGCGCCGGCCGTGACGACCGTCATCGCCTGGCCGCCACACAGCCGCTCCCGAGCACTCGCCGACCTCGTCCGCGTAGCCACCCGCCTCTGAGCCTCTTCAGGAGGCACGACATGGGGGCAAGACCGGTGGCCCGGAAAGCACGCGATCGGGTGCGCACATCTGCCGCTGGTCGTGCCTGGGCACGCCTGATCACCTGACTCGCACGACGGATATCATCGACATCGGCGGTTGCACGACTGGCGCTGGCTCGACGCGACTCGTCCGATGAGTGGCCGAAACTCAGATCACGCAACTGCGGCTGGATCTTGCTCGTGCCGCGTGGCGGGGCCATGACGACCTTCCACCGCGTCGCTGGCCGGGCCGGCCAATGCCGGCCGGAGGTCGCCAGCAGGTCTGGAGCGCGGAACGGCTGGGCTGGAGGATGGGGACAAGGGTGAAGAATAGACGGAAGACGCATCTGGTTGGCACCATCCCGGCCGAGAGCCCCCGCGATGCGATGCAGTGGGCTCTGTCGCAGTTAGGGGACAGCCTCGACATGGTGCCCGACGGTGAAACGCACCGCCCGGATTGGGTGCTGCACATCGTGGAGGAGCTCCGCACTCACCCTGACTTCGAGTTGACGCGTGACGGCGACTGGTCGGACTACAGCAAGACGCCAATGTTCAGGGTGCGCCGGGGCCACACGTTGCGAGGTGACGACATCAAGGTGGGCATCGAAGCAGCCTTCCGCGACAGCTATCCGATCTATCGAGAGCTGGCCGTGGCGCATGGCCGATCGGAGCTGCCGTTCCAGGTAGGCGTGCCGGGCGATCTCGATGTGGCGATGTTCGCCTTGGGTCCTGCCAGGGCGCTTCGGCATCGAAGGGCGTTCACCGATGCAACGTTGCGCGAGATCCGCGCGATCCATGCCGAGGCTGGGGACCAGGTGGTGTTCCAGATCGAGGTACCGGCCGAGTTGGTTTTCGTGGCGAGTGTCCCGCGCTTCAGTCAGCCGGCCGTGGCGGGCTACCTGGCACGCGGGATCGCGGGCCTGGCTCGGCAGGCGCCCGAGGGCGCCCGCTTCGGCATCCACCTCTGCGTCGGAGACCTGCAACATCGGGCACTGGCGCGGATGAGGGACAGTGGCCCTTTGGTGCGCCTTGCCAACGCCATCGCGGCAAAGTGGCCTGGGGGTAGGCCGTTGGAATTCGTTCACGCACCGTTCTCCGCTGCGGTGGAGCCACCGCCCATCAACCCTCGCTGGTACCGGCCGCTTGCGGGGCTCCGGCTTCCGGCCACGACACGCTTCATCGCCGGCTGCGCGCATGAGCGCCAAGACCTCGCCGCCCAAGTCCACGTTCGCAACCTCATCGAGCGAATGGTCGGCCGCCAGGTGGACATCGCGACCAGTTGCGGCCTCGGGCGACGCGACCCTGCGGCGGCCGACACGGCGATGCGCCGCACAGCCGAGCTTGCCAGCAGCCCGGCGGCGACGGTGTGAGGCGGCAGCCGCGTCGACAATGCGCCAGGACGCCAAGCGGAGATGGTGCACCTCTACCGTCGCTCATCAAACCTGTGTGGATGGTTTTGAGGTGGCCCGCGACCCTGTTGCTGAATTCGTGACATGCCGTTGTGGATCCAGTGTGTTGGCTGGTCTGTCCTGGATGATCGTGTTGCTGGTCGGCTTTTCCCTCTCCCGGCCGCAGGATGGTTTCGCCGATGTCGATGCGGTCGCGCCCGTTGGCGCGAGTTCCGGAGCAGACGATGCTGGTGGCCAGGGCGGCGTTTCCCAAGGGCAGTCTGGCGATGAGTGTGCGTGACCAGTTGGGTGAGGTGTTCGCTGATGAGCGGTTCGCGGCCGCTTTCGGGGTCCGGGGTGCGCCGGCGACCTCGCCGGGGGTCCTGGCTCTAGTCACGGCGTTGCAGTACGCCGAAGGGTTGACTGACCGAAAGTCGGCGTGGTCCGGTTCCGCTGGTCCGGGCCGATCCCCAGCGCCGGCCGTGAACCCGGCCGCACCACCGGCGCCCGGCTCGTCAAGGACACGCTCGGCTGGCACATCGTGTTCCGCACCGAAGTGGAGGTGGGGACACCAGCGCAGCACCAGGGGCCCGCCGTCGGGATCGACCGGGGCGTCAAC
>NZ_JBICUP010000089.1:0-9580 GCF_043198215.1 Micromonospora sp. NPDC048830 | reverse complement strand
AACTCACTGGAAATCTTCTTCCCGGGCCGCATCCCCGTCGATGTCCGATAGTTAGACAGGATAGGACGTTACACAGAAAATCGGACAGGCCCGCGGGTTTTTTTCGGTGGCGGCGGTGGCGGTGTATCTGCTGGTCGCCCCATCACATCCCGGTGGCGCGGACGGCGCGGATCCTGGCCGACCTGCTCGGCGCGCCGGTGTCCACCGGCTGGGTCGCCGGCCTGCCCGAACGGACACGTACGGCAAGTTGTAGGCCGCCGCCCGTGACACCCTGATCGGCCTCGCCGGCCGGGCCCCGGTCCTCGCCGGCGCCGACACGCTGTGTTTCGTCGACATCGACTCGATGCTGCGCCGCGTCTACGGCAAGCAGAAGCAGGGCATCGGCTTCGGCCACACCAAGGTCGGCGGCTACAACGTCTACCTCCGCGGCTACAACCCCCTGCTCGCCACGCTGTCCACACCCCTGGCCGCCCCGGTGATCGCGGCCACCCGGCTGCGTTCGGGTAACGCCGGTTCCGCACGCGGCGCGGCGCAGATGATCGCCGAAACGATCACCACCGCCCGATCATGCGGCGCGACGGGTGAGATCGTGGTGCGGGCCGACTCGGCGTTCTACGCCAAGACCGTGATCGGCACCTGCCGGCGCCGTGGTGTCCGGTTCTCGGTCACCACCCGGATCGACACGAAGATCCGCGCCGCGTGCGACAGCATCACCGAACAGCAGCGGGTCAACATCAAGTACCCGCAGGCCGTCTGGGACGAAGACGAGCAACGGTGGATCTCCGAGGCGCAGATCGCCGAAACCACCTACACCGCGTTCGCCGGCACCCGACATGCCGTGACCGCCCGGGTGATCGTGCGGCCACAATCCCCATTCACCGCACAATCGCAACCGGAGCAAGCCGATCACCCGATCGGCGGCTACCGCACACCCGCCGACTCACCCCACACAGAAATAATCAACCCATGATCGCAGCCAACTACGTCGGTGGATCGAGGCTCAGGGCTGTCCCCATGATCAGTCGGGGTCGCCGACCAGCCGCCGCAGGTTAAAAAATCAAGTTAGACTCGCCCGCGCCGTGCGGCGCTCATTGGCTGAACTCGTCCAGCGGCTCCTTCCACCGCGGCGGCGCCGATCCAACCCGCGTGTCATCAAACGCAAGGTCGCCGAACTGCGCAGCACGATCGTCGCCGCGGCCAAGATCGAGTCCAAGAAACGGGCACCACCAATTTGCCGGTATCTGGGTCAATGGACGGCCCACCCATCATCAGATCACACAACGTGTGATAACATCACGTCGTGTTGCACTGCGCAGAATGCGATTATGACTACGACCTGACGTTGGCCAACCAGGTGTCAGGCCTGGCTCCGCAGTACGCAGGCGAATATTCGGCGCTGTTGCGCTCTGAACCCAGCGTGCTTCGACGGCGCGCTGCGCCGCAGCTCTGGTCCCCGCTCGAATACGCCTGTCACGTGCGCGATGTGTTGCTAGTCCAGCGAGAACGGCTACTTGCCGCGCGGCGCAGCGATGCGCCAGTTGCCGAGCCTATGGGGCGGGACGAGAGGGTCGAGCACGACGGATACGCACAGCAGCAACCAGCCGACGTTGCCCGTCAACTGCGGGACGCCACAATGCTATTCACCCACGCACTCGATCAACTCAGGCCCGAGGACTGGGAGCGCACACTGACTGTCCCCTATCCCGAGATCGCCGTGCGATCACTGCGCTGGTTCGCAGTGCACACTGTGCACGAGTTGCGACACCATCTGCTCGACATCCGCCGCCAGCTGGAACACCCATAGCGGAGCACGTTCGTCCTCAGCTTGTCGAAATCGGCACGGCTTCCCTACCGGGCGTGCAGGACTTGAGTTCCTGTGGCCAGGCGAAAGGGCGCCGGCAACGTTCGCTACGCCACTCCCGCCAGGGAACCTCGCCACCTCGCAGATGACCTCGACGACCGCAAGATCCCAGACAGAATCCAGCTAAGATCGGATGTATGTCTACGGTGAACGGCACGGCGAATCCTGGGACCACGGTGCTGCGAGCATCGTGGCTCTTCGACGGTGAAGGGGCCATGCTGCTGGACAATCCCGTCCTAATCCTCAAACGAACGACGATCGCCGGAGTCGGCTGCGCGGAAGATCTGCGGCATGAGGAGACCGTGGTGGATTTCCCTGGCGCTACCTTGATTCCTGGTCTCATCGATCCTCATGTACATCTCGCCTTTGACGCGAGTTCTGATCCGGTGACGTCGCTTGCCGAGCGCGATGACGACGCTATCTTAGCCGCAATGCGTATCGCGGCAAAAACAGCACTGCGCGGTGGCATCACGACCATCCGGGACCTCGGTGACAAGGACTACCTGTCGCTGGAGCTTCGAGGCGCGGCGGACTTGCCGACCATTGTCGCGTCTGGGCCGCCACTCACTACCGTAAAAGGGCACTGTCATTTTCTCGGTGGGGAAGTCGTGCGCAGTACTGCCGACCTTCGGTCCGCAGTACGCGCCCACGTCGGACGCGGCGTCGACGTAATCAAGATCATGGCCAGCGGCGGCACAATGACGCCCGGCAGCCGCCAGGAGCGCACACAGTTCGACCGGGAGGCCCTGCGCGCCGCCGTCGCGGAGGCGCACCGGCATGGAATCCCTGTGACCGCACATGCGCACGGTCTGGAAGCTGTACGCGACGCTGTCGAGGCTGGGGTAGATGGTTTGGAGCATGTCACTTTCTGGGCGGCGGAGGGCGTCGATACGCCAGGGCATGAGCTGATCGAGCGGATCGTCTCGCAGCGCGTTGCCCTCGGCGCCACCGCTGGGGTTCTGCCCCAGGCGGACTCAGTGATGCCTACCGAGGTGTCCCGGCGTATGCCTAGGATCATCGCCAACTTCGCAACGTTATACGCGGCGGGCGCGACGATCGTCGCGGGAACGGATGCGGGGATCGGTCCGTACAAGCCGCACGATGTTTTGCCGTACGCACAAGATCGGCTAATAGAGTTCGGGATGGACCCAGTGGCCATCTTGCGGAGCATGACGTCAGTAGCCGCCGACGTCTGCGGACTCGGCCACCGCAAAGGCAGGCTGGCGCCGGGATATGATGCTGATGTCGTCGTCGTACAGGGAGATCCAATTGCCGATCTCTCTGCTCTGCATCGGGTCGTGGCGGTCTATTCTCGCGGCAACCGCGTCGGCCAGGAAAGCGGATACCGAAGTCTGTTCAGGCGTTCAAGAACGTTCTGAGGATGCTCGGCGCCAGTGACGGGTTGGACCGAAGCGCGCGCCCGGTGAACGGTGGTCAGCATTCCCAGTACTAGTACGATGCAGCCGCAGCCGACCATGATCCACCAACCGGCTCTACCGGGGGTCGTCGTGTCGGATGTACTGCCCACGTTGGCGGTCGCGACCGATCCCAGCACCGCCACGCCAAGGCAGGCTCCGACTTGGCGGCTGGCGGTCGCCACGGCGGCGGCCATTCCGGCCTCCGCATGCGGCATTCCTGAGACAGCCGCGTTGGTGATCGGCGCGTTGACAGTGCCGAAGCCGACGCCGAACACCGCATAGACCGCCAGCAGGTAGCCGATGGAGGTGTGCGTGGTGATTCGCGTGAGAAGGAGTCCGGTGAGCGCGATACCGAACCCGCTGATGAGCAGCGGCACGCGAGGTCCGTGGCTTGCCACGATCCTTCCGGCCACCGGGGAGGACACCACGACCATCGCGGCCATCGGCAGTGTGAGCAGCCCGGCGTGGAGCGCGGAGAAACCCCGGGCGTTCTGCAGATACAGCGCGTTGAGAAAGAGAAATCCAGACCACGCGAGGAAGCTGCAGACGGCTATTATTGCGGCGCCAGAGAAAGGGATGCTGGTGAAGAAGCGTAGCTGGATGAGCGGTTCCGGATGCCGATGTTCGTAGGCTATCAGCGCAACAATTGTGATGCCCGCGAGAGCAAGACAGGCTGCGATGACCGGCGAATCCCACCCGATTGCGCGGCCTTCGATGACACCGAAGGTCAAGCTCGTCAGTGCCACGATGACGAGGAACTGTCCGACTGGATCGAATCTTCGTGGCCGCGTGGCCTTCGACTCGGGTATGAAAAATGCTGAGAGTGCAGCGGCGGCGATGATCAGCGGAATGTTCAGCCAGAAGATCGAACGCCAGCCAGCCGCATCCACCAACAGGCCACCGGCCAGTGGGCCAATCCCCATGCTCAATCCGGTGACACTGCTCCATACACTGAGCGCGCGCACCCGTTCGTGAGGATCGGTGAAGACATTGCTAATGATCGCCAACGCCGATGGCGTCATCAACGAGCCGCCGGCCCCCTGGAGCGCACGACAGGCGACGAGCAGTCCCGCGTTCGGTGCCACGCTGCAAAGCAGTGAACCCAGCATGAACGTGCAGAGCCCGGCGAGAAATGTGCGGCGCCTGCCGAACCGATCAGCGGTGGAACCGCCCAGGATGACCAGGCTGGCTACCGCCAACATGTATGCATCGACGGTCCACTGTAATTCGGGCATGCTGGCGTGAAGCTCCCGCTGTATGGAGGGAAGCGCCAGATTTACCACGGTGCTGTCAAGGCCTACGATGAAAAGGCTGAAACAGCAGATCGTCAGCACGAGAGCCTTGCGGGGCCGACTGAACATCAGCCCCGCAGCGGTGGCGCTGACATCGCCTTCCGACATAGCGCCGAGCCCTCAGACCTGGTCAGGAGGTTCCAACGTCTCACTCGGCGATGAGTACTCGGGTGGTGGCGTCGTGTCCTCCATGTGCATCACCTATCGTTGCGTCGCGATGGTAGTGTCGGCCTCTTCGGGCATGTCTGGACCCGAGCTGGCTGTTGCTGGCCCTGTGCCCGTCGCGCACGCGCTCGCGGCGATAGCGTCGCAGTGCTCGATAACGGTGGGAAGCGCGGCTCCGAACGGGCCCAGGATTCCGCGTAGCGGCACACCGTAGGCGAACCGGCGTGGATGTGCCCGGCCGTCCGAGCGCACCAGCGTAAACTCGTCCTCGGTGACATCCAGGCTGCCCACCAGGTATCCCGGCGGTGTAGCGGTATCGCTGATCATATGGGGACGGCAGTCTCCAGTCGCCCGCATGGAGGCGATCAAAGGATCGGTGGCGTTGCGCACATCGGTTGGCGGCAGACGGGCATCAATCAGGACGTGAGCGGTGACCGTGGATTGGTCCACCATCGCGGATTCGGCTGTGAAGGCCGCGGTGGCGCGATCGAATGCTACTCGAGTCTGGGGGCCCGTCAGGTGCACGACCCCGGCATCGAGTAACGCGAGCAACTCCTTCACACGCTCCGGTGGGGGACCCCAGACCAAGAATTTCGACAGGCCATCGAACCAGTTTTCGATGTCGCGACGATAGGACGAGCCGGTGATCCCCTGGTGACACACCGCTCGTCGCAACAGCTCACGCAATCGCCGCAGAGCCGCGGTCGCGGCTCGTTGCGGACTTCGCGTTACCCCAGCTGCGACCTCATCCAGCACCGCCCGGTGGTAGTCAGCAGCGAACTCTCCGAATTCGGCAAGATCACGAAAGCGCCGGCCCGCCGCCGGTTGGGTGTGGTGGTCCCAGTCCCAACGCGCCGACGGCTGAGGGAAGAACTCGGTGATCAGTTCGTGCATGCGCGGGGAGTCCCATGACGCTGCGGCATATCGTGCTGAGAAATCCTCGAACCCGCGCGTGCCGTGCAATCGGGCGTATTGCACCGTGTAGAACGCCCAACCCACCTCTTTGGCTAACGGTGGCCACACATCCCGCTTGAAGTCACCGACCCCGGGCCCGGATTCGCGCAGAGCCGCGACCAATGTTTCGGTGAAGAAGCGGGGAACGAAGGGCTGGGCTCCGGTCGGCGAAAAATCCGCGCGTACCGGATAGGGCATGCCTCGCCCTGACCCCGCATAGATCACCGGTTCATTTCCAGACGGCTCGTAGTGGAGGCGTCCGGCGTCCGAATGAAACCTTCCGCCGCGCCCTGTAGTCAGCAACGTGACGTAGTCGTAGAACGAGAGTCCCATACCATCGATGATCACCGGTACCCCCGCGGCAACGCCGGACAGATCCGCCTCGGCCGCGCACATCGGTGGTATGTAGATAAGCCCCAACTCTTGTGCTGCGCTGGCTTTCACACGTTCACGCGGCGCCATGGCCACCGCGTAGTGCCCTTGGGTCAGCACGATCGCATCGACGTCGAGGGCACCGACGCCGTTGTCCACCACCAGTCGCTGGCCACCATCAGATAGATCGGTTACTGAAATGGCGCTCCCGCGATGAATTCGTATCCGAGCCACCCCCTCAGCGCGCCGCACAAGAGACCGAAATGCCCATTCCAGGTACGACCCATAGAAGGCGCGGGGAACCGCGGTCTGCGGCTCGACGGTTGCCGCGAACTCCCGACACCGTAGCGGAAGCCCTTCTATCAGGCCCTTCCGCACCATCACTGCCCAGTCATGGACGCTCGGCCCGGTCAGGTCCGAGGGGTGGGGCGGGAATACTGTGGCTTCGTCCGCTGTGGTGTTCATGAGTAGCGACCATGCCTGATCCACGCGCCACACCCTGCCTGCCCCGGGAACACAGGGTTCGACCACATCGATCTCGAGAGCGAGTGCGTCGGCATGCGACGCGGCAAACGCGCAGAGTCGGTTCACCATCATCGTGCCCTTGGGGCCCGCACCGACAACAGCGACTCTGACCCGGCCGTATGCGGGGGTCGTGCTCATCGGCACACCCCTTCGATCTCCACGAGCAGGTCGGGTCGGCACACATTGACGTTGAAGTACGCGATCTCGGAATTAGCCTGGAATACCTGCGTGCAGATGTCGCGGACGGCGGAAACGTGCTCGGCATCCCGAACGTAGACCTTGATCTGGTCGAGGTCCCGCACGGTGTATCCGTCGCCATCCACTCCGTGTCTGCTCAGGTTGTCGCTGCCGGCGAGCACATCGATGTTGCGGATGGCCTCGAGGGTTTGCTGCTCGATATCGTCGACATGCACGGTGTCCTCGCCCAAGATGCTGGCTGTTCCCGACACGAACAGGCTCCCGGCTCGTTGCCCTCGCAGGAAGGTCGCGCGGGCGAAGCTGGGGGAAATCGGTCCGTACCGGGAAGGGTACTTATAGGCTGGCGTCTGCCGCGGATTCTCCAGATGGACGGTTCGACCCTGTTTCGTGGCAAGAAAGCAGAGCTCCATTCCTGGGCTGAGCGTGCCGATTCCGGTGGCTGCCGGCAGCTGTGGAAACTGCGCCTCCCAGGTGGCGAATGCTTCGGCCCGGCCGACACAGAAGTCGCGGTAGATCTCGACACCTTCCGAGTTCGGGCTGGTGATGTCGCCGATCAGGTTCCACATGCGGACCAGGTCGGTGTAGCCGCGCTCCCAGGTGAACCGCAGGGCAGTCTCATACAGTTCGCGCACCCGCTCGCGGTACACCGGCTGCGGCCCGAGACGTGCTGCATAGAACAGATGCTCGCCGTCCTCGGCGAAGACGGCCTTACCCGCCGTACCGGATCGTACGGGCCGATCGGTCAGCCAGATCTCCTCGACCGGCGTACCATTCCCGTTCGCCATATGGGTGGTCAGGGACGGTACCCCATCGACCAGGGTGGGCTCAACCGGTCCGTCGGAGAAGATGATCCGCCCCAGAACACTGCCGCACGCCGCATCGGCCAATCCCGCGATACTCGGGACCAGATTGGACCGCAGGCCCAGCGCGCGATCCCAGGGTTGTTGGCGACTCATCGATCTCCAAATCTCAATGCAACGAAAATCGCAATGGATCTTATAAACAGGACGGTTATGACACGACGTCACCCTGACACTTCAGAGCCTCTAGCCTGCATATGCCTCCCTTCGACGGCCTACGCTTCGTCGTTCCGAAAGTCGTCGATGTCCATGTTGCCCAGCGCCAGGTTGACCACCATGCCCCTCACGAGCTCGGGGGCCACCCGGAAGGCGAATCCGATCTGGTCTGCCAGAGGGATCACGAGGACGCGGTGCCCGGGCTCGCGCATCGTGGTGACGTCGGCGATCAGCACTGCCCGGGCGACACACGCGCTCGACCAGGGAGGCCCAGGCCGCGTCGTCGGTGAAGTCGGTGCGCACGAGCAGATCGGTCTCTTGGATGAGCGGAGGCAGCTCGCGGGCCGGCCGAGTGTAGCGGGGCGGGGAGTTAAGCGACTCCAGTTCAACCCCCACGGGCTCATAGAGGTCCTCCTCGTCGGGCTCCCACTCCTCCTCGTCCGCCTCGTCCTCCTCAAACTCGGCGGGAGCCGTCTCCCTGAACTGGTCGATGGTGAGAGACAGGTGCGGACGGTGCAGCACCAGGTAGGTCATGGCCGCCTGACGCGGAGTGATCCAGAAGGCATAGCCGTCGCTGCCGCGAAAGGCCAGCAGCGGGCGCGAATCCGCATTGCGTCCGGTGCGGTCGTCGGTCAGCACCACCAGGTCGGGCACCCAGATCCCGGGCCGGTCCAGGGCTGCGGAGACATCCTCGGAGGTGGCGCCCCGCCACGCGGGATCCTCTGTCACGATCAGGCGCCGGGGGATCGACTCTCGCGCCACCGCATCGGCCGCATCTGCTTGACCGGACCGGTACATGCCAGGGAGTTCGCCCATGCGCCAGAGCACGTCTTCCCAGACGTCGTCATCGCTGTCGGTGCGCACCAGCAGGATCCCGGGCACACGGGACTCACCGTCGTCGGGGGGAAGCGGAAGCGGAGGACGCATCGGCAGGCACCTCATCGAATCGCGGACGAATCACCGTAGTTACCACGCCCCGCGATGCGGACGGAGTTCAATGCCGAACGGGTTCGTTATCTGTGAGCCCCCTTTCCAAGCTGATCTTGCAGCTCAGGGCGGGTGCAGGCAACCCGGAGATCGATGAGGGCGAGGCTCCAGGTACGACGGCAGTCGACCAAGATCCGATGCCCCGACCGGGAGCCTCGCCTGTGCTGTGTTACCCCTCCACGATCCCGCTGTCCAGCCGAACCCTGAACCACCTCGGCGACCTCATCCGAGCGCACCGTAACCAGCATCGATCCCGGTGGCGACGTCTCGGTCCGGGCCGACAGGCACTGCTCGCCCTGGCCCACCTGCGCAACGGTGACACCTACACCCGGCCCGCCGCGGGGTTCGCCGTCGGTGTCGCCACCGCCTGGCGCGGACTACCACCGATCCGACTACACGACCTGCGGCACGGCGCGTCCCACATCCTCCGCGTCCATGATCTTCTCCTGTCTGTCGATGGACACATCGACCAGACACGAGAAACCCTCGACCACGACGGACAACCACTGCGTAATGCCGCACGGCGACCGAGAAATCAGCGTGCTGACCAGCACGCTCACGAGCAACACGGCATAACCGTCGGCCCGTCATAAGGCACGTAATGCCGAACTCGGCATTACGCGCCCTTCTTGACGAGTCGGGTCGGGGACGAGACGCCGTGCAGCATTTCGACTGTCGGTTTCCTCGTCCCCGCCCGCCGAGTGAAGTGGGCCGCCAGCGAGGTGCCCGTGGTGTGGGTCCTTTTCTGTCGGCCTCTTCCCGAACCGTGCTGGTCGGTTTCCCTGACACACG
>NZ_JBICUP010000088.1:0-9633 GCF_043198215.1 Micromonospora sp. NPDC048830 | reverse complement strand
GGCAGATGTACGGCCGAGCCGGCTTCGCGCTCCTACGACAACGAATCCTGCTCGCATAGACCAGTCACCCCGACCACCGTTTCTGTGCCAGAGCCGAAGTCATGATCACCTACAACACCGGCGACTCAGGACGGTGCCCACCACCGTTTCTGTGCCAGAGCCGAAAATCGGACAGGCCCCAGCCGGGGCAGCGACCGTGGGCGCGGAACGCCCGGTCTTGGCAGGTGCGGCAGACCTGCCCGTCGGGCCACCGGGCGGTGGAACTGCTGCGGCGTCCGCAGCGGGCGCAGTCGCGGACGAACCAGCGTTCGTACTGCTCGGCGGTGGCGTAGGGGCGGTCCATCAGTCGGGGCGCACGCGGGCCCGGCGGGGCCGGACCGTGGCCAGGTCCACCGGCGCCGGGGCGTCGCCGGCGACCGCCTTGCGCGGCGCGACGTTGGCCGCCGTCGTGACGACCAGGTCGGCGGGGGTGACCTCCAAAATGTCGCACAGCGCGGCCAGTACTGGCAGCGACAGCCGCTCGGGTGTGCCGGTGACGAGACGGTGAACCTGGGAGGAGGACAGGTCGATGCCGCGTTCGTGCAGCAGCGGCACCAGTTCGGTGGCGGTGAACACGCCGCGGGCGGCCATCATCTCCCGCAGCCGCCACCGGTAGCTGACCTGGCGTTTCATACTCATCGGGCCCTCCGTGCCGGTCGTAGTGCCGCGTCCATGGTCGCGTCGAGAGCCTGCCGCAGCGTGCGGGTGCGGAAGTCCGACGACACGCAGGTGTAGATCGCCGTGGTCGAAGCGTGTTCGTGACCGACCTGCTGCTGCACGAACAACGGATCCCAACCGGCCTCGATCAGGTGGGTGACATACGAGCGGCGCAGGGAATGGAAGTCCAGCCCGGCGTCCAGGCCGAGGGCGTCGCGGTAGGCCGACAGCCGCGCGTTGAGCTGGGCCAGCCCGACCCGCAGTGCCCGTTCCGAGGGCCACAGCGCCGGGTTGCCCTCGATGGCCAGCAGCGGCCGGATCTCCTCGACCCACTCGGCGAGGACCTCCGGCACCCATGCCCAGACAGTCAGCACGCTGCGCCGTTTCGGCGGCGAACCCTTCATCGCCTTGCCGTGGCGCACGTAGAGCACGCCGTACTCGCCGAACTCGCTGGCGTGCGGATTGCGGCCGAAGTCGGCCACGTCGAGCATCCGGGTCTCGTTGCGCCGCAGCCCGTACCCGTAGGCGACCTTGAACAGGGTCGCGTCGCGGAACGCCGGCAGCCAGCCCTTGCGCCCGGCCGCCCGGATCCGGGTGACCTGCTCGTCGGCGTAGTCCAGCAGGGCCTGCATCTCGTCGAGCGTGAACGCCCGCTTGGCCGGGTCACCCTCGGCCGCGGCGACGTGAACGGCGGCGTTCCACTCGTGGACCACCTGCACCGGGTGCGTACCGAACCGCTTCTCGCACTCACCGACCCAGCCGTAGGCCGGGTCGGTGAGGTACGCGCAGAACAGCCGGACCGCCTCCTGATAGCCACGCAGCGTCGAGCGGCGCACCCGGCGCACAGCCCGCAGATCGGTGCACCACTCGTCGACCAGCTGCGGAGTCCACCGCCACGGCAACGCCTGCGCATGCTCGGCGAACGCCCGCACCGCCCGCTGCCGGCTCTCCACGGTGCCGAAGGACAGGTTCCGCGCGAGTTGCTGGTTACGCCACCCGTCGAGCATCGCGGTGAAGACCTGCTCGTCCGGTCGCAGCAGTCGCACACCGTCGGCCAGTTGCAGGGCCGCCGATCCCGGCGCGGCGCGTTCCACGTCCACCGACAGTGACCTCCCGCCACTCGCATTGGATGCGAGATATTCGCATCCAATGCGACGCGCTTGTCAAACGCGCAGGTCAGGAGGGGCGGATTCGCACCCCTTGCAGCAAGGAACCGCATCCACGAGGTCTACAGCCGGCGAAACCGCTACTCACGCGACCAGCAGCGCAAACCTCAGCCGCAGTTCGCACGCGAACTGTCTTGTATTCGCATCAGATCGAATACGCGGCGGTTGCAGTAAACAGCGAAAAATCAACGACAACGCTGGTCAGAGCAGGTGCCGCAGGACAGCAGTGCTGCTCGTGCCGGGAACCGGTTGACCAGTGTTGTCGTTGATTTCGAGCTGGAAGCTACGGCTACGCCTACGGGCAGGGCGTCGTGAACTGCACGCCGTCCAGGAAGTTTCCGACCGCCGGGTTGTTACCCGCCGCCGACACGGATTGGAAGGCGAATCGTGTGGTGGTCTGTCCCGGTGGGACGACGTACACCCCGGTGTAGTAGCCCCAGGCGGTGTTGCCGTCGGAGATGTCCGGGGAGGTGGCTCCGATCGGGGTCCGCGGCGTAGTCGCGCCTGGCGCGCCGATGAGCACGTGCATCACGTCGGTGCCCAGGCGGCCTCGGTGGTAAAACGACCAGGTCATCACTGTGCCCGGAACGGTGGGCAGGTCCTGGTAGAGCGTGGAGGGCTGGTTGGCGTTGAGTTCGGCGAACTGTTGCCCGTGGGCCGATGGAATACCAGAAGCACCGCCGCGCCAGAACTCCAGCAGCCCGTCGCTGGCGGTGGTGTGCCAGCCGACGCTCGGGTTGGTCGAGGCGTCGGGGATGTTCCAGTCGATCGTGGCTACGGGTGGCGTTTCGAAGCTGCCGTTGACCAGGTTGACGGGTGTGGGGTCACAGGCGACGGTGACGGTGACCGTGGCGGTGCTGGTTCCGCAGGCGGTGGTGATGGTGTAGGCGAAGGTGTCGGTGCCGGCGAAGCCTGGGGCGGGCGTGTAGACGATGTTGCCGCCGGAGACCGTCGCGGTGCCGTTGCTGGGCGTGGTGACGGTGCTGAGCGTCGGTGAGGTCGCGACGTCGTTGGCCAGGACGGGCACGCTGACGGCTTTGTTCTGGATGGTGGTGGCAGTGTCGTTGACGGCTCTGGTGGGTGAGATGGACTGCCCGTCGACGATCCGGATCGGCGGGGCGGGTGTGCTGTTTCCGAGCTCGCCAGGAGCGGAGATGACGCTGCTGATCCCGGTTGGCCGGATGGTCATGCTTCCCCCGATGGTGCCTTGCCTGACGCGGAAGGTGATGACCTTCGAGGACGGGTCGGTCTTGACGCCAGGCGAGGTGATCGACAGGGTGTTGCCGCTGATGGTGCCGGCTCCCGACTGGCTGACGACATCAGCGTAGGCCAGCAGTGAGGACACGTCCCAGGTCGTGGTGTATGTGCTGACCAGCAACGGCCACTGGGTCGTCCGGTGGGTCAGCGTGACGGTGAAGGTGCTGCCCGGCGCGATCTGCCCGCCCCACAAGGGTGGGACGGTATCGACTGAGACCGACCCGCTGCCCAGCCGCGTCCCCAGTATGTTTTTCCAGTAGTAGCTGACGGGGTAGGTTGCCTGCCCCTGCTGGACACAGGGCGCTTCGGCAGCTTTCGGGGCAGCACCGGGCGGTGCCGCGGTGGCGACTCCGGCGCCGACGAGTCCGGACAGGGCGAGGGCGGCGGCCAGCCCGAGGGCGATGCGTCGCATCCGCATGAGCAACCTCCATAGAGTGGTGTTAATGGGTCGAGTGTGAGGTTGCCACTGGCGACAAAGTCATGTGTTAACGCTGCATGTCGATGCGTGTCCGGAAAGTGACGGACAGGGTTGGGTGTGCCCGTCGCCGAGGTGCACGCCCCGGCCGCCCGACGCCCCGCCAAGTGGGGGGCAGAGCGGCGCAGCGACTGGAACACGGCCCACCACGACCGCGCCCGGCTGCTGGCCGCGCTGCGCCGCTACGCCCGCCGCGGCCGCCGCCATCCCGGCCAGGCCCCCACGGTCACCCACACCAGCCGTGCCCCACGCCGATCGCGGCCGCGACGACCGCGCTGTGCTACACCGCGCTCGATCCTCAACCCTGGGCGGTCGCGGCGGCTGCCCCACAGGTCGATGAGGCGTCCGGCGGTGACCGCGCCGACACCGACGCCCGCGGCGTAGGCGGTCAGGATCCAGGCGAGTACCGGACCGCCGGCGTGTAGATGGCGGGCGGCATCGGGCAGCGCGACGGCAGCGGCGCTGACGCCGTAAACGGCGGGCCCATACAGGGCGCCCAGCCGCCACCCTGGAGCGGACGTGGAGCGGGCGGCGCTGCGGGTGGTCGGAGTCGTGGTCAGCGCGGTCACCGGATGCCCTCCTCACCGGCGGTGCCGTCGGTGCGGTGGGAACGGTCGGCCAGGACTTTGAGCGCCTGGGCGAAGTCGTCCTCGGGTGGCATGCCGGGAGCGGCGAACAGGTCAGCCTGTCGGGCGTCGACCTGCCGCCGCAGCATCCCCGCCAGCGCCAGCCCTGCCTGCGTGGGTCGCACGACCACCCGTCGGAGGTCATGCTCGTGCTGCTCGCGACGTACGAGGTCGCGGTCGCTCAACAGGCCGAGCGCGTTGGTGAGGGTGGCCCTGGCGATGCCCACCTCGACGGCGATGTCCCGAGGCTTCACCACCCGTCGGGCGCAGACGAGCATCAGCACGTCGTAGGTGGTCCAGGTCATGTCCGCCTCCCGCAGCACCGTGCGCTCGAGGTGGGCGCGGAGGGTGTTGGCGGTGCGGCACAACTGCGCCACCGCGTCAGCCTCGGGCCGGCGTGTGGCGCACCCGTTGACCGGTGGCCGGTAGACGCCCGCCGCCCTGCGGCGGGTAGCAGGGTTCACCGCGACCACCTGCGATGTCGAGGACGGCGAATGGTCTGCCGATCGCGGCGCCGGCCCCGGTCACCGCCGCGGTCGGCTGGCGACGGCGGCTGCGGCGCCGGCCCGCGTTGGGAATGTTCGCTGCGCATGGGTGATCCCCGTTCATCCGCGTGAATGTGGCCCGGTATACGGGCCTCTGGCCTCACCTGAGTAGGCCTTGGTCTCTGTCAGCGGTGCCGCGTCGTCGTGTCGCCGGTCGCCCCGCTGCGGTGCGGGGCTGACAGGTCGGCGCACCGCGATACGCCCGGTCGGCTGCAGCGTCGCGAGCGCGCTGCCCGGGTGGGTCGGCGGCGACGATGCGGAGCGCGGGAGCCGGATGGCTCCCACACCGCCGTCGCTGCCAGTCAGGGTTGTTGCTGGGAATCCGTGGCCGGCGGGGACGGCGCGCCGAGCGCGGCGTTGACACGCTGGCCGAGCAGGCGCAGTTGGTGGTGGACGTCAACCAACGCCGCGCGGCGCGAATCGGTGGGCTTGCGGGCCGCCACGTCGACCAGAACACCGATGTCGTCGCGCAGCCGGTCCAGACCGCTGCTGACCGCCGCCAGCGGCGCAGCGAATGCGGTCCTCGCGCTGATGCCACCTCGTCTGGATATGCGTCGCCCCGCAGACCGTCCCCGATCCCGCCGAGAAGAGCCCTCGGCCGGGTCCGCCTGCCGTTGTCTGATCACTATCCGCTTCTCCTCGTCCTCGCGCGCCAGGCCGCGCCGCCGCCGGCCCACCACCTCGGTGACCGCCGACAGGGCACCCGGCTCAAGCGGTTGGCCTCCTGCGGGGTGGGGGGACCGGCGGCAGGGCCCCTCTACCCGCCCGCCGGGTCCCCCCGCTCACCAACCCACCCCCACGGGGGTGAAGAGTGGGATGGTGGGCTGTGCAGTGCTCATCCGGTTCCCCGCGCCCGCCTCTCGGAGGCACACCGCGCGGCACCAGCCGCCGTCACAGCGGCGCGGCCAAATCTGTCGGCGCTGTCGCTGCGTTGGGCCAGATGACACGTGCCCGCGACGACGACGCGTCCCCCTCTGAGCGCCGCCGCCCGCGCATCGGGACACCATGTCGCGCACGGCACCCCGATCCGCTACGCTCCAACAAACTTCAGTTCGAGTTGAACCGAACCGCAGTTGCCGAAGTGACACCGAGAGCTAAGCACGGATCACCATCAACGTCAACCACAGTTCGCTGGTTTGCCAACCGCAGTTTGGAGGGCTTCGTGAGTGACACGCCTGCCGACCAGGCCGAGGAAGTCACCTCCCGGCTGATCCAGACCCGGCTCCGCGAACTCTTCCAAGCCAGCGACGAGGACCGGCCGCCCTACACGGAGGCCGAAGTCGCCCGGGAGCTCACCAGGCGGGGACACCGCATCACCGCGGAAGGCATCCGCAACCTCCTACGGTCGCCCCGGATCAACCCCAAAGCCACGACGCTGCGCGCCCTCGCCGAGTTCTTCGGCATCCCCGCGGGCTACCTTCTCGGCGATGACGAACCCGAACCGGCAAGCCGCGAGGTGCGGATCATGGCAAGGTCCTTCGAGAAGCTCAACCCCAGATCGAGGAAGAGCCTCGCCCGGGTCATCGACGAGTTCCTGCACCTCGAAGAAGCCGCACGCGAAAGCGGACCCAACGCCTCACACCCAGGCGGATAAGCCGGCACCCGCCCAGCGCCCCGCCGCAGGGATCCCATCGATCGGCCAGGGCTCCACGGAGCAACCCAAGAGAGGTCAATCCTCCCCAAATGCCCCGTCTACCTGGCGGAACATCCAGTCCACGTCGAGCCGCTCAGCCTCGAGCCGGCCGATGGACTCCAGAAAATCCTCGACCTCGGGCCGGTAGTACGCCGGCTTCCCCGAGACCCGCCCCATGATCGCCGGGAAGTCCTCGCGCTGCGCCCACTGGCGCACCGCCTCCCGGCTGACCTTCCCGCCGGCCAGTTGCGCGATCTCGGCAAGGCCCACCAGCGGCAGGTTCTTGACACCGAACGTCGCCGCGGCCATGTCGCTGTAGGTGCCCACATGAAACTGCGCCAGCATCGGCGGCCGACCCTCACCGCTGTGTCGACTGGCAGCAAACCCGGCCAGCGCGTAGGCCCGCCGACGGGCGGCGTCTACCGCCTGAAACAGGTTCGTGCCTTCCACCTCGAAGCCAAACCCGGTCCGGTTCCGATCTCCGTGCATCGTGACGCTACCGTCGAACAGATCCACAGCTTCTTCCGCAGTCTCCTCGGTTATGACCTGGTCAAGCTCAACGTGAGCCGCCCACTTCGCCATCCAGACATCCCCTTTCCTCGCGTCAAGCAGACGGTAGCGGGAAACTTGACGACGTCAAGTCAAGAGTCCTCTCGACATCGATGCCCGGTGACTGATTCGGTGACCATCAAGCCCAGCATCCGCTGGACCGGATCGGACGCCTGTACGGTGCCAATACCTGTCGCACCTGCTGTGAGCTAGGGCTTCGTGAGTTCGGGGCACCTTCGTGACCATGGTGTTTCGATTGATCTATCTGGTCACGATCCGCGTGCTCGACGTCCTGCTGCGCGGCCCGAAGTGACAACGTCGTGCTCGCGGAACTGCTGGCCCTTCGCCATGAGGTCGCGGTGCTGCGCCGCCAGGTCCACGGCCGACCACGCCTGTCCTGTCCAGACCGGGCGATCCTGTCCGCGCTGGCCCGGCGGCTGCCCCATGCGGTCCGCGCCCACCGGATCGTGGCCCCGGCGACCCTGCTGGCCTGGCACTGCCGGCTGGTCCAACGTCGCTGGACCTACCCCACCGCGGCGGCCGACCGCCCGTCAGCGACGAGACCCGCCAGCCGCCGGAGATAGAAGTGCCCTCTGAGCTGGAAGGATAGGAGCTCTCCTGCTTCTATCGCTTCGCTCGAGAGGGCACCTCGCAGGTGAGATTACGCCATGACGCGACGGTGGCGCGCGCGACCGCGAACCAGTCCAGCGCGCCGGCGCCCGAGCGGAAGCCCATGACGAGGGCGACCAGCACAACCACCACGAGCGAGATCAGGTTGGCGACCAGCGAGGTCAGCAGGTGCGCCCACAGCACGGACGCCCGTGCGATCGGCGTGGTTGGTTGGTGCACGCGTGCGCGGCGCATCCTGGCAAAGCCCTCGTCGAGGGTGATTGTGTGGTCGGTCACCCTCGACGCGGACTTCATGCCGGTGCGCCCATCGAGCAGGGGGAGTTACGGATATTACTCCCGTAAGCCGCTCCACTTCTGTGCATCGATGACAGGCAGGGGAGGTCGGCGGGGTATGGGATGCAGGGCCGGTTCAGTTGCGGTGCGCGCTGTACAGCTGGTTGTTGAATACGGCCAGGCCCAGCCCAGCAGCCGTGTAACGGTGGGGGAGCATCGGGGTGTCCGGGATCCACTTGGTGCCGTCGAAGGACGTGTAGCAGACGGTGGGATTGTCGCCACCGCGGTGCACGCAGTACAGCTTGCTGTTGAAAACGGCCAGCGCTGGCGTAGTGGCCGTGTAAGTGTTGGGGATCGGAGCGTCCGCGCTCCAGCTGATGCCGTCGAAGGTCACATAGCGAAGGTTGGGACCATCGCTGGGGAGGAAGGCGCAGTACAACTGGTTGTTGAATACGGCCAGGCCCGGCCCAACAGCCGTGTAACGGTTGGGGGCGATCGGGGTGTCCGTGCTCCACTTGGTACCGTCGAAGGACGTGTACCAGAGGAACCCATCGTTGCCACCGCGGTGCACGCAGTACAGCTTGCTGTTGAAAACGGCCAGCGCCGGTTCAGCAGCCGCCTGAGTGTTGGGGATCGGAGCGTCGGCGCTCCAGCTGGTGCCGTCGAAGGTCATGTACCGAAGGTTGAGGTCATCGCTGGTGCGGAAGACGCAGTACAACTTGTTGTTGAAAACAGCCAGGCCCGGCCCACCAGCCGAGTCGCGGTTGGGGACGATCCGGGTGTCCGTACTCCAGTTGGTGCCGTCGAAGGACGTGTACCAGAGGTAGTCAAGAGCCGCTTCGTTGCCACCGCGGTGCACGCAGTACAGCTTGCTGTTGAAAACGGCCAGCGCCGGCACAGCGGCCGTCTGGCTGTTGGGGATCGGAGCGGCCACGCTCCAGTTGGTGCCGTCGAACGATTCGTACTGGAGATCCTGGTCGGCCATTGGATACTTCAGCCCCTCTTCGGTCGAAAAGATAACGGCGTGGGATTTCCATATCTGCCACGAGATCGGCGTTGAAAGCAGTTGCGTGGCGCCCATGCAGGGCCTGATCCGTACCCGGTTTTCGCAGAACCTCCTCGAAGAACATGATTCAACGGGTTCGGTCGGACTTCAGGACGGCCCCTCCGACAACCGATCGTGACAGCTAAAACGATAAGCGCTCAGATTGGAAGAGCGCTAGGGAGGGTGACTGGGTGACCGGTTTCTGACTCCATTCTTGACTTTAATGAAGTTAACAAATCAAGCTCTGTCTATCGGACTTGCCCGCAGCCTCGACAACCGGAGACCGGGCCCAATGCCGCGTAGCCAGAGGAAAAGCAAAGCTAGTTGCTCTTCGTTTGGCCTGGTGAGGTGTGTGCTCGCGGGTCGACCCAGGGGTGGACAGGCGCGGCCTTCATAAGCCGACGATGAATGTTCATACGCCGTTCATCGTCTACAAAGAAAGGCCGTTCGTGTCAGTCTCCCATGCTGCGTTCGATGCCGTCACGGTGCCAACGGGGGAGGTGGACACCAGGCAGGTGGCGGTGCTGGCAGCCCTGTTCGGGCAGGTCAACGATCCGCGCACAGCGCGGGGCGTACGTCATCCGCTCGCGACGGTGTTGACCGTGCTGGCCCTGGCGCTGCTGTGCGGAGCCCGTAACTTCCGCCTGTACGGTGCCAATACCTGTCGCACCTGCAGTGAGCTGGGGCTTCATGGGAATAAGGCACCTTCGTGGTCATGGTCTTCCAGCTGATCTATCT
>NZ_JBICUP010000087.1:0-9977 GCF_043198215.1 Micromonospora sp. NPDC048830 | reverse complement strand
CACGCTCACGCAGCTCATCGTTGTACTTCTTCGGTGCGGGCATCGCTGGTGTTCCTCCCAGGTTTCGATGTCTCCATCAAACCCGGTGCGGAACACGGGCCTTCGCAGCCGCATGCCAGACGGCCGGCATCCGGCAGTCGATGAGCGCGGTCGGCAGCTCCGCCGACAACGCCGCCGCCGAATCGTTCAACGCCACCTTCAAACGCGAAACCCTGCAAGGCCGCCGCGCCTTCACCGACGAACGCGAAGCCCGACTCGCCGCATTCCGCTGGCTACACCGCTACAACACCGTCCGACGCCACTCCCGACTCGGACACCAATCCCCGATCACCTACGAGAAGAACACCCAACCGGCCCCCGCTACGCTGGCCCCGGCCGCATAAACCCCGTGTCCAAGATCAGGGGGGAAGCCCCCAGGCCGTGCCGGCCGAGCTTGTCGAGCAACCTACGCAGCCCCGCCTCGGTGTTGGGCAGTGTGGCGTCGTGCAGCCGCTTACCCTCGCGGCTCAGCGCGACCGCGTGATGTCCCTCCTTGCCGACGTCGAGTCCCACAAAGACGCCGAACCCGTCGTGCACGCCCTGCCTCCCCACCACCTCGTCGTGGCTCGGCCGCAGGTCAGGCGCCGGACTGCCGGCATCCACGTTACGAGGAGACCTACCCCGAGCACAGGGTGGTCGGGTCCCTATCAGCGGTCCGCCGACGCCACCCGGCCCGGCGACAACACCCCCCGGATCATGCGTACGACAGGGTCAGTAAGTCATACCGGGCCGGGCGACCGAGCAGTCCCCGGCTGGGGACGATCAAAAAGGTAACGGGCAGGTGGCGCAGGCGGTGCCGAAGTCGGCGGTGCCGTCACCGGCACGGTTCCGGCGGATCGGCACGGTGGTCCGGTTCGGGCAGGTCACCGTGTCGGCGTCGAGGTCGATGCCGAAGGCGCCTTTGGTGAACCGGCCGCCCGCGTTGGTCGCCGGCTGGGTTTTGACCTTGGCCTCGGTACCGGCGTCGTCGAGCTTCTCGAGGAACTCCGCAGCACCGTAGGCGGCATCACCGTAGACGGCTGGCCGGTCCTGACCGCCGTCCTGCCCGCTCTGGCCGTCCTGCCCGCCGGTGTCGTCCTGCCCGTCGGTGTCGTCCTGCCCGTCGGTGTCGTCCTGCCCGTCGGTGTCGTCCTGCCCGTCGGTGTCGGGCAGCAGGTCGATCATCAGGTCGGCGGCGGTCTGCGCGTCGCCCTGGTTGCCCGCGCTCACCTCGGTCGCGGTGATGATCTCGCTGTCCGGGTCGGCGGCGATATGGCCCTTGTACCCGTCGAAACCCCGCGCCGAGGTCTTGTGCCTGTGCCGGGCCTGCGGACCCACCGTGGAGATCACCCGATCGGCCCAACACCACCCAGGCCCCAACCCCAAACACCTCACTTAACCTAGATCGGCTTGTTCGTTGACGTGTCTGCCTGAGCCGAATGTGTGGGGACATACCACCGGACTGTGGTGCCCGAGCACGTTGATTCGGTGCAGCACCAGGAGCAGCATTCCTTGCGTCGCAGAGGACGACGCCGCAGAGAGGCAATTATGAGCGAACCGATTTCTCCGAACGGCCCGGTGAAAGTAGCCATTACGGTGGACGACTTCCTGCAGTGGAAGATGGTGCCGTTTCCGACCGGGTACAGCGCTGAGCGCGTGGTGTCGTCATTGACCTCGGCATTCGCTGATTTCGGGATCACCGATTGCTATGCGTTCTTCAGCACGGGTCCAATGGAGAAGGATCCGAGTCTGCGCGAGCAAGTCGAAGCGTGGTGTGCGGCAGGGCACCACGTCGGAAACCATACGCACAATCACGCCAGCCCCGATTGGGTACCGGCCAGTGCATTCACTGCAGACATCAAACTCTCCGAGGACTATATCGGCAGCTTCATCGAGGCGGCTCCGGTGAAGTACTTCCGGTATCCGATGGACATGTGGGGCGCCGAGGCCGACAAGGTTGCCGACATTCACCACTTCTTGGCCAAGGAGAACTACATCCCGGCGCCGGTCAGCTACTGGTTCTATGACGCTCAGTTCGTTGCGCCGTACTGGCGGGCAGTCGAGAGCGCGGACTCCGACGCGGCCGCTTGGCTGGTGCGGACTTACGCAGAAACGGCGGTCGACCAGCTCCGGCGCCACGCGGCGGTTTCTCGTGAGATGTTCGGCCGCGACCCGATCTTCATCTCGGTTTTTCACGGTACGGCTGTTACGTCCGATTCGGTGCGCCCGATGCTTGAGGCTCTGGTCGCGGCCGGAGTCGAGTTCGTATCGCTCGAGGAAGGGATGCGGGATCCGTTGAACGCGCTCCCAGCACCAATGCACACCCGCCTCTTCCGAAACAGCACCCAGAAGTGGGCCGACCACCTCGGTGTCTCCTTCGAGGGGATTCCGCCGTTGGAGACGTTGTCCAGGTTGGAGGAGGTCAGTCCGCGCGAGGGGATGTCCTACGAGGATGTCTTCGGCGCGATGCGCAACCACGCCGCTAAGGAAGTTGGCGGCACAGTTGCTGGCGGCGAGTTCGACTGGCAGAGCGCGGTGCGGCCGATCCATGACTGACCGGCCAGCACACCCGTTCGTTGCACCCCCTGACCGGGTCGCTGTCGTCATGGCTGCATCAGGTGCAGCCATGACCTATCGTGAACTCGCCGACGACTCGGCTCGGTTGGCCAATGTTCTCCAAGGAGCCAACCTCCCCGAGGGTAGTCCGATCGCGATCCTCTTGGGGAACTGCCCGGAGTACTTCGTGGCGTACTGGGGCATCCTCCGAGCCGGCCACCGCGTCACGACGCTCAGTACTCAACTGACACCAGATGAAGCCGCCTACATCGTGGGGGACTGCCATGCGAGCGGCGTAATCGTCGGCACGGACTTCGAAGGCACAGCGGCGAGGCTCGCCGAGATCGACCACCTGAAACTCAGGCTGGCAGTAGGGACGGGTCTGGTCGATGGGTACCGGAACATGCGGGAGGCCGTTGCCGCGGTATCGACTGAACGCCCGGACCGGGAGCGGCTAGGGAACGAGCTGCTCTACTCGTCGGGCACTACCGGGGCTCCCAAGGGTATCTGGCGGCCGATCGATCCGAACGCAGCCATCGACGAGCGGACGTTCTCCTTGGCATCGGTGTATGAGACGGAACTTGGCTTCGAGGACGGCGATGTCTACCTGAGTCCGGCGCCGCTGTACCACGCAAGCCCGCTGCGGTTCTGCGTCGCGACGCATGTGCTGGGCGGCACGGTGGTGGTACAGGAGAAGTTCGACGCCGAGGGAGCACTCAAGGCGATCGAGCAGCATCAGGTGACTCACAGCCAGTGGGTCCCGACGATGTTCGTCCGAATGCTGCAGCTGCCCTCAGAAGTTCGGCACGCTTACGATCTTTCGTCGTTGCGCGTGGCCGTTCATTCGGCTGCACCCTGCCCGGACGCAACCAAGCGTGCGATGGTGTCATGGTGGGGCCCGATCCTTTGGGACTTCTACGGCGCCTCGGAAGCCATCGGTCGGGCGTTCCTCGACCCGCAGGAATGGTCCGAGCGACCAGGATCGGTAGGGCGACCTGATCCGGAGCTGGTGCGGATCTGCGACGAGAGTGGTGCCGCACTCGAAGCTGGCCGGGTCGGAACGATCTACTTCAAGTGCGTGCGCCCCTTCGAGTACTTCGGTGACCCGGAAAAGACCGCTCGTTCCCGTCACCCAGAGGATCCGGAGTGGGTCACCGTTGGGGATGTTGGGCGATTGGACTCCGACGGGTACCTCTATCTCGCCGATCGGCAGTCCTTCGTGATCATCTCCGGCGGCGTGAACATCTATCCCCAGGAGGTCGAAAACGCGCTGGTTGGCCATCGCAAAGTGGCTGACGCAGTGGTGGTCGGCCGCCCCGACCCCGAGTTCGGCGAGTCCGTCGTGGCCTTCGTAGAGCCGGAGCCGGAGTTCTATGCCGACCCCGAACTGATCGAGGACATTCAAGGGCGGCTCCGTCGGACGTTGGCTCGCTTCAAACACCCCAAGTGGATTGAGGTGGTCCCTGAGGTGCCCAGGACGCCCGGTGGCAAGCCTGATGTGGCCGCACTGCGCGAGCTGGCAAGTCGATTGTCCGCTGCGCCGGCATCCGAGGCGCCGGACGTGGACGGCGGGGCAGCGGCAACAAGTCCCGTCGGGCGGTCGGCCCGGTGGGACAGTGGTCCGATCCTGGTCGATGATCGTGACGGTGTCCGGACAATCACCTTCAATCGTCCTGAGGTTCACAACGCGCAGAATCTCGAGATGTTGCGTGAGTTCGATGCCGCGATCGACGAGGTGGCAGCCGACCGCTCTGTCAGGGTGTTGGTGATCGCGGGCGCGGGGCGGAGCTTCTGCTCGGGCCACGACCTTCGGATGATGGGCGAGGACAAGACCTACTTCAGCAACTTTTCCAAGGTGGAGACTCGCAAGGAGCAGGAGAAGCGTTGGTTCGTCGACCCGGTTGCGAAGCTCCGCCACTTGCCGATACCCACCGTGTGTCGAATCCAAGGTCACTGTTTGGCTGCCGGACTCATGTTTGCCGCGGCGACTGACTTTGTCGTTGCGGGCGAGTCCGCGATATTCGGGTCCCCGATCCTGATGCACATGGGCGTCAACGAGGCAGAGGTCCCCAACTTCGCATCGAAAGTTGGCGAGAGCTGGGCCAAACGGGTGTTCTGGTTGGACGAGCGACTGTCGGCCGAGCAAGCCCGGCAGGCGGGTCTGGTGACATGGGTTGTCCCGGACGATGACCTTGACTCGAAGTTGGCGTGGCTCATCGAGCGGCTCCTGCGTGCGCCTCGCCAAGCGTTGGAACTGTCCAAGGAGAGCCTGCAGTATCTGGCGGACCTCCGGGGGGAGGCGCAGTTCCACACATTCCATTTCATGTCGCACCAGATCAGTCATGCGACTCACGAAGCGGGCGAGATTCTCAACGAGCGTCTAGCCCGCCTGGCGAAGTCCGAATCGGTGATCCCCGACCACGAATCGAGGTCATCTGGTGGCAGTCCTTCTACGTCGTAGTGGTCCTTCTGTGAATCGTGAAAAGGGAGAGTAGGCACAGGTATGAGGTATGCAAGATTGGCGATCGCCGCTGCGGCGGCGATGGTCCTCCTGACAGCATGCGGTGAGAATGATCCTTCCGGGAATCGTGGCAGCGATGCTAACGTTGCAGCCGTTGTCGCGCAGGCCAAGAGGGCAACCGAGGCCAACTTCGCCGGCACGGACCGTGAGCTGCCCGAGTCCGGGCCGAAGGCGGTACCCGGCAAGAAGGTCTGGGCGATTGCATGCTCACTCCAAGGTTCTGGATGTGCGTTGCCCGCCAAAGGTGCCGCGGCAGCAGGCAAGCACCTGGGCTGGGATGTGAAGGTGGTCGATGGCAAGCTCGATCCCAAGGTCTACAACCAGCAGATTCGAGCAGCCATCGCGGACAAGGCTGACGCGATCATGCTGTTCTCGGTGGATTGTGCAGCGACAAAGGGAGCCATTTCGGAAGCCCAGGCGGCTGGGGTCGTCGTGTTCGGCGCCAACGCCCTCGATTGCGACGACAAGTTCGCAGGTGGCGGCAAGCGGATGTTTGACGGCTATCTCCCGTGGGGCGAGAACCTCGACACCTATGGTCAGTTCCTGAGCACGGTGGTCGGACCGGCAATCGCCGACTGGGTGATTGCAGAGACCGACGGTAAAGCCTTTGTGGTGGAGCTGAAGCAGGACGACCTGGCTGTTACGCGCCACGTCGGCGAGTCGTTCCGGGCTCGCATGGCAGAGTGCTCGACGTGCACGGTTGAGTCGATCCCGTACACCTCTGGCGACATCTTCAGCGGCAAACTGCAGGGCAAGACTGCGGCCGGGCTCTCGAAGTTTCCGAAGGCCAATGTGGTGATGTCGCCCTTGGATGCCAACATCCCGGTTGGTGTGGGAGCTGCTGTCGAGCAGGCCCGGAAGGCGGGTCGCTCCGACCTCCTGTTGGCCGGCCACGAAGGTAGCCCGTCGTCACTCAAGCTGCTGCGGTCGGGTGTGCAGAACTTCGCAGTCGGTCGACCGATGACCTGGCTGGGCTGGGCTGCCGCCGACTCCTTGAACCGACTGTTCGCCAGCGGGGACGTTGTCGACTCGGGTATCGGTATCAAGTCGATGAACGCCGACAGCGTCCCGGACGTCGAGGAGTACGACGGCAACGCCGGTGCCGACGCCTACCAGCAGAACTACATCAGAATCTGGCAAGGCAAGTAACAGTGCGATCGAACGACTACATACTGCGGGTCGGTTCCCTGTCGAAGACATACGGCGCATCACGCGCTCTGGCTGAGGTGGACTTCGACGTTGCCCGAGGGAGCGTCCACGCCCTCGCGGGCGGAAATGGGTCCGGCAAGTCCACCTTGATCAAGGTGCTCGCTGGAGTCGTCCGGCCGGACCGGGGTGGCCACGTGGCCACCCCGGTCCGGAGCGAGCCAGCCGACCAGATCACGCCGTCGGTCTCCCGGCAGTTGGGGCTTCGGTTCGTTCATCAGGACCTTGGCCTCTTCGAGGACCTGTCGGTAGCGGACAACTTGCTGCCGGTTCTCGCACCGGGGGACAGCACGGCAGGCTTCCTCGGTCGGCAGTCGCTGCGTCAGCGGGCCAGGTCCATCCTCGACAGGTTCGAGCTGGATATCGACGCATCTCGGGACCTGCGTGAGTTGCGGCCTGCCGAGCAGACGCTGGTTGCCATCGCGCGCGCCCTCTCCGACTTCGAGGTGCCGTCCGGCGGGGTCGCGGACGGGGTCTTGTTCCTCGACGAGCCGACGGCTCGTCTTCCGCATGGCGAGGTGAGTGAGTTGTTGGAACGCTTGCGTGGGTACGTCGGCCGCGGGCACAGCATCGTCTTCGTCTCACACCGACTGGACGAGGTACTCGACGTCTGTGATGCGGTCACAGTGCTGCGCGACGGCGTGAAGGTGCTCGATAGCCCGTCGGCGGATCTGGCCCGACCCAAGCTCGTAGAGGCGATCGTCGGCCGACAGGTCGACAGCGCGAACGTCCGGAGAGGGAGGGCGGACGCTGAGCATCGAGAAGTACTCTCGGTGTCCGGGCTTCTCGGGGGGCCGCTCCGCGGAGTGGACCTGCAGGTCGGGGCCGGTGAGGTCGTCGGCGTCGCAGGCCTGGTCGGAAGTGGCCGGACCAGTCTGTTGGAAACGATCGCGGGTTTGCACCCGCACCTTGGCGGCTCGGTGAGGGTTGCCGGTCGAGAACTGTCGGGCGCTGGCTTTCGTACGATGCTGGCCAACGGGGTCGCTTACGTGCCCGAGGATCGCCTTCGTCTGAGCCTGTTCCCGGAAATGTCGGTATCGGACAATATCGTACCCAATGCGCTGCATCGCTACACCCAATCGGGGGTGTTCCGACCACGGAAGGCGAGCCGGGCCGCAGCGCGGGCGCATGCCCAGTACGGCGTCAAGTCGCCCGGCTTGGACGCGCCGGTCTCTGCCCTCTCAGGAGGAAATCAGCAGAAGGTCGTCATCGCGCGCTGGTTGTCGTTATTGCCGCGAGTGCTGCTCCTGGACGAGCCCTCTCAGGGTGTGGATATCGGGGCTCGGGCAGACATCTATCGCTTTATCGGCGCCGCTGCCGAATCGGGCGCCGCGGTCATTGTTGTCAGTTCCGACATCGAGGAACTCCTGGGGCACTGTACCCGGATTGTGGGCCTTCACGAAGGCGCCATTTCCTTCAGCAGGCCGACCGAATCACTCGCACGTAGCGAACTCATCAATCTGGTTTACGAGATGAACGAGAAAGTAGACCTCCGATGAACCAACGGACTGAAGTCCCCGGGCACGAGGCATCACGCGTGTCGAAGACGGTTGAAATCCCATCTAGGCAGCTGTCGGGGGCCAAGGCAGCGGTGGTCGACTTCCTGTCCAAATACGCACTCGTCGTCGGCTTGGTGGGCCTGACGCTCTACTTCGCTATCTCTCCGCAAACGTCCGAAACGTTCTCAAGTTGGACGAATGTTCAGACGATCGTGGCCAGCGAATCCGTTGTCGGCATCGTCGCGCTGGCCGCATTGGTCCCCTTGGTGGCGTTCCGCTTCGATCTGTCCTTGGGGGCAAATGTCACAGTGTCGGCGATCGCGACTGCTCACGCCGTCGCTAATTGGGAGGTTCCAACGGCCGTCGGCGTCATCATCGGGATCAGCACTGGGGCATTAATCGGTATCGTGAACGGTTTGCTGGTGTCGCTCTTCCAAGCCAACTCGCTGGTGATCACGCTGGGCACAGCGACGCTTCTCAGCGGGTTGAGCGCACTATTCTCGGGGTACGACATCATCCTCGGCGTGTCCGACTCCATGACGGACTTCGGGGCGACGTCCTTCCTGGGCATCCCGAAACCAGCATGGTTGCTGCTGATCTGCGTCCTGGCCGTGACGGTGCTGTTGCGGTACACCGTCGTTGGTAGGCAATTTTCCCTCATCGGCTCGAACGAGAAGGCGGCCAAGCTGGTCGGCGTTCCGGTCTCGGGGAGGGTGGCGTTCAGTTTTGTGATCGCTGGTGCTCTCGCCGGGGTTGCCGCGGTGCTATTGGTCTGCCGTACCGGATCGGCTTCGACTGGGATCGGCGAAGGATTCATGCTGCCGGCGTTGGCAGCAGTGTTCCTGGGGTCGACCACGATCAAGCCGGGGAGGTTCACCGTCGCCGGAGCGATCGTCGGCGTCTTCTTTGTTGCGGTTGCTGTCAACGGCTTGACACTCGCGGGCGTCGATGACTGGGTCGAGCCGACCTTCACCGGCGCCGTGGTCGTGGTGGCTGTAGCACTCTCGGCGGTTCTGATGGCCCGGAGTCGTGGTGCACGGCTGTGACGGATGTCAGGAAAGGCACTGGAAGTGAAACTATCGCACTCGTGGTCCAAGGCCACGCCGTTGTTCGATGATGAGCACTTGGTGTCGTCGGCGGGGTTGACGCCGGTGATGGCGCTGGCCGAGCAGGCCGGGCTCTTGGAACTGGTTGACGGCCGGGTCGGGCTCGGCCCGACCGGGGTCGCCTCGGCGGGGGTGAACCCGGCGGGAAAGGTGTCCTCGATCATCGCGGGGATGGCCGCCGGCGCAGCATCGACGACCTGCAGGTGATCCGCTCCGGGGGATGAAACGGCTGTTCGGCGGTGTGTATGCGCCGGCCACGCTGGGACAGTTCCTCCGCGAGTTCACCCACGGCCACAGCCTGCAGCTGGCCTCGGTAGCGCGGGCGCACCTGGTGAACCTGGTGCAGCGGACCGACCTGCTGCCCGGGATCGAACAGCGGGCGTTCATCGACATCGACTCGCTGCTGCGCCCGTACGGGCACGCCAAGCAGGGCGCCAGCTTCGGGCAAACCAAGATCGCCGGGTAGAGCAGCGGCAGCACCTCCGAGCTTTTCGGCGACTTCCGGGACCACGCGGGCAGGATCGTCGAGGAGAACCGCTTCCGCTGCCCGGTGGCCTCGTCGACCCGCTTGTCGTTGACCCGCGGCGCGCACACCGGGATCGCGCCCGCCGCCGTGGTCGCCTCCCGCGGCTCGTGATGACCGTTGCGGACCACCAGCCGATGGCCGTGCTCGTCGACCTCCTCGCGGAACGCCTCGACGTACGCGGCGACCTCAGCCTCCAACGCCGCGGCCAGCATCTGCCGCGCGCCGTCGCGCACGATCTCGTCAAGCAACGACCCACCGGCCGGCTCGTTGGACGCCGCGGCGTCGTGGACTACTTTGAGCATGGGTGCACCTTCCCGAGCCGGCGCGCCAACGCCGACCCTGATCAGACTGTTACTGGGCTTCGATCTTGCTCGGGAGGTGCGCCCGCTTCATGTCACCTCGCCGAGAGCCATCCACAGGTTCTGATCATTTGCTCGTCTGGATCTGGAGCCAATGCCACGTAGCCTAATTTGATCATGTTGTTGTGCTGGTCGTTTGTGCCCGGACGGGCTTCCGGCGGGTGTGGTGCGGCGGGCGGGTCAGCG
>NZ_JBICUP010000086.1:0-10292 GCF_043198215.1 Micromonospora sp. NPDC048830 | reverse complement strand
TAGCCATCAACCTGTTCCTATCTGTGCCGACCAGCTTCTACTGGCCATAACGGACTTTCATTGACATCCGTTACACAGATCTCCCTACAGGCCCGCCAGCGCTTCGAGCACGGGTACTACACGGCATACCGCCACCTGGCCGCCCAGGACGTCGACCTGGTGGTCCACCTCGGCGACTACATCTACGAGAACGTCTTCGCCACCGGCACCCGCGCCGGCCAGATCCCCACCGAGCTGCGGGCGGAAGCCCGCGACCTGCAGTCCTACCGCCTCCGGCACACGCTGTACCGCCTGGACCCGGATCTGCAAGCCGCCCACGCCAACGCGCCGTGGCTGCTGATCCCCGACAACCACGACGCGGTCGAGGACGGCGACCCCACCGAGGCGCAGTTGCTCCGTCGGTCCGCCGCCTACCGGGCGTACTACGAGCATCTGCCGCTGCCGGCCGACGCCCGCCCGCAGGGGCCGGCGATGCAGATCCACCACAGCCTGGACTTCGGCGACCTCGCCCGGCTGTACCTGCTCGACACCCGGCAGCACCGAGACGATCAACATACGTGCGGAACCGCGCTCACCGGTGCGAGCTGCGAAGCCCTGGCCGCTCCTGATCGCTCCATGCTCGGCGCGAGCCAGGAACGCTGGCTGCGGTCGAGCTTCGCAAGCAGCGACGCGACCTGGAACGCCGTCACGCAGACCGTGCTGTTCGCCCCCTACGACTTCGGGGCTGGACCGGACCACAGCGTCTACTACGCGTCGTGGGCCGGTTACCCGGCAGCGCGGCCCGCACGGCAGGCCCGGACCGGCGCACCGGAGCACGGCCCTCGAAGCGGTGAGGCCGACAGCGGCCCGTCGACGCTGAGCACGCCCGCGAAGCCGAGCCCGTGCAGCAGCCCGAAGCCGAAGACCACAGGCAGCCGGTGGCTCGCCCTCGGCGAGAGCAGGTTGTCGAGCGCGACGAACGCGATCGACAGCGCGATGAGCGGCTCGACGATCCACCCGGCCACGCTGACCCAGCCGATCGCGGCCAGCACCAGGGTCATCGAGTGTGCGACCGTGAAGGCCGTGGCGACCTCGACGACGTCGCGCAGCCGCTTCGCGCCCAGCAGCAGCGCCAGCAGGAACAGCACGTGGTCGAGCCCGAAGAGCAGGTGCTCCGCCCCGAGCCGGACGAACCGCGGGATCTCGCGGAGCAGGTCGGTGCGCCCCACCGTGACGCTGGTGCGGGCCGCGTCCAGCAACGTCGAACCGCGGCGGCCGTCGATGTCGTAGGCCACCAGCGTGATGGTGTCGTCGATGACGCCGTCGGAGGCGCGGAAGATGCCGCTGCGGACGGTGAGCGCGCCGGACGCCGGGCAGTCGTAGGCGAGCGCGACCCGCACCGCGCCGGAGTCAGCGAGTTCGACGCGGGCATCGTCCTCAACGGTGCACCCGATCGAGCCGCGGCTCAGCCACAGCCGCCCGCCGGCGTACGCCGCCACGTCGCTCGCGTGCGCGTCCAGCGAACTGCGCCGCACCTCGGTCGGCACCTCGGCGGCCGCGCCGTCCACGCCGACCGCGTCCGGGCTCAGCACACCGTCGAGACTCAGCACACCCGGGCGAGGACGTCGTACTCCACGTCGACGACAGCCGCGACACCGTCGCCCTGGCTGCGCAGGTCCACCGCGACCGAGGTCGCGCGGACGTGCGCCCGCGCCGGAGCAGCGACGAGGAGCACGGCAACAAGGGCGGCAAGGAACGCCAGTACACGCACAGGCAGGCACTTCCGTCGTGGGGGGAACGGCGGTCGTTTCCCAACCCTGCAGTGCTCGCTCCATACCCGGCAACTCGATACGGTCCCCTTTCACCGAACCTTCCGCTGCTGGTCGCCCACCGGCCGAAAGCCGGGTTTCTGGGTGTCGAAAGCCGGGTTCTGGGGCCCGGGTACGAGGCCCGCGTACGAAGCCAAGCCGGGCGGGCCCGGAGGCGATCCCGACGCCCAGGGCGCACCCGCCCGAGTTGAGCATGACGTCGTCGACGTCGGCGGCAGCCCAGAGGTGCACAGTGTTCACCAGGTGATGCTGGCCGCCACCGGCAGGTGGTCGCCGCCGGTGGCCGGCAGCACCCAGGAGCTCTCCGGCTGCACGCCGCGGACCAGGATCTGGTCGATCCGCACCACGGGGAACTTCGCCGGCCAGGTGAAGCCGAAGCCGTTCCCGGCCTCGCCCTGGGCCGTGCGCAGCTGCGAGGTGATGCTGGCGAACGCGCGGTCGTCCATGGTGCCGTTCAGGTCGCCGAGCAGCACCACCCGCTCGTTCCGCTCGGCGGCAATGGCCTCGCCGAGCGCTTGCGCGTTCCTGTCCCGATGGGCCGTCCAGAAGCCCGCCCTGGGATTCACCCGCACGGACCCCAGGTGGGCCACATACACCGCCAGCGGCCCCTGGTCCGTGGCCACCGAGGCGCGCAGCGCCCGGTTGTAGGCCATCTTGATGTCGACCGGCTTGGTGGCCGCCAGCGGCCCGGCATCCATCTGGATGTCGACCGGCTGAGTGTCCGACAGCGGCAGCTTGCTCCACAGCCCGACCGTGCCCTGCACCGTGTGGTACGGGTACGCCTTCGCCAGCTCCTTCTCGTACGTGCCCGTGGCCTGCGGGGTCAGCTCCACCAGGGCCAGCACGTCCGCACCGGAGGCGGCCAGGTCGCGGGCGGTGCCGGCCGGGTCGGGGTTGTCGGCGTGGACGTTGTGCTCGGCCACGGTGAGGTCGCCGCCCGGGCGGGATTTGTCTCCGAGCAGCCCGCCGAAGAGGTTCAGCCACACCACGGCCGGCAGCAGCAGCGCGGCCACCGCGGAGGCGGAACGACGCCACAGCGCCCCGATCAGCAGTACGGGGATGAACAGGCCGAACCACGGCAGGAAGGTCTCCACCAGGCTGCCGAGGCCCCCGCGGTCCGTGGTCTGCGCGTGCAGCAGCAGGATCAGGCCGAGCAGCAGCGCCAGCGCCGCGAGCACCAAGCCGCGTTTCCAGGGGCTCGGCCGCAAGGCGGCGCGTATCGCCCGGCGGATGCGCACGCGCCAAGTCCCGGCACCGGCATCCCGGCGGCCGGCGTCGCCCTGCCCGGTATCCGCCGTGTCCACCTGCGTCATCGTCTGCCCCCGCTCACCGCCGGTCACTGCTACATCCTATTTTGATCAACGGGTTGTCCGGGTGAGATCACCGAGGCGCACAAATGGAGGCCGCGTATGCGCCGAGTTTCATCCGCGGCAACCGCTGATCCCATCGGCGGCAATCTCCGGCCCGGAGTCTGGCTGCCGTGACGTACACATTGAACGCCATGGTCGCGGTGGGTGCCGTCGTCGCCGCGCTACTCGCCCCGCCCCACGCCAGCGCCGCCACCACCCGACCCGCTGTCGTGACCACCGACAACGAAACCCCGGTCCTGTACGACGACGAGGCTGGCGGGAACGCTTCCGGTGACGACCCGGCCATCTGGGTCCACCCGGCGGACTCCCGGAAGTCGATGGTGATCGTGACGGTCAAGGAGGGCGGCCTCCGGGTCTACGACATGGGCTCGCGGGAGCTCCAGTCGCTGCCCGCCACCGAGGCACCGCGGATCGACACCGCCGCCGGTCGCTACAACAACGTCGACATCGCGTACGGCGTCAGCCTGGCGGGTCGCACGGTCGATGTCGCCGTCGTCTCGGACCGCTACAACGACCAGCTCCGGTTCTTCGTCGTCAACCCGGCCGGTGCTACGGCGCGTACCCCGCTGGTCGAGGTCACCGCCGCCGACCAGAACTTCCTCTTCAACCCCGACCGTGCGGCCGTAGACGAGGAGCACACCGCGTACGGCCTCGCCATCTGGCAGCCGCGGCCCGGTGAGTCGTACGCCGTCGTCACCCAGGAGGGGGCGACGACCGTCGCGACCGCCCGGATCGTCGAGATCGGCGGCAAACTCGGCTACACGGACATCCGACGGCTCACCATGCCGGGCACCTTCCGGCTGCCCGACGGGACGACCTGGGTTCCCTGCGCAGAGCCGGGTGCGCTGCCGCAGTTCGAGGGCGTCGCAGTGGACCAGGCGTCGGGCGTGCTCTACGCCGCGCAGGAGGACGTCGGCCTGTGGCGGCTGCAGCTGCCGCTGGGCTCGGCCAGCCAGCCGACGCTCATCGACCGGGTCAAGGACTTCGGGATCCACGACGTCTACGACAGCGAGACCGAGGAATGCCAGCCGGTCGACCCGAAGGCCAAGGGCTACGGCGGAAACCTGCTCACGGCCGACGCCGAAGGCGTCGACATCTACTACGGACCGGGCGCGAGCGGGTACGTCCTCGTGTCGAGCCAGGGCGACGACACGTTCGCGGTCTACGAGCGCCAGGGCGCGAACGAAGCGTTGGGCAGCTTCCAGGTCAAGGGCGTCGACGGCGCCGACGACATCAACGGCTCCGACGGCCTCGCCGTGACGAACCGCCCCGTCGGCGACTACCGGCAGGGCCTGCTCGTCACGCACGACGAGCCCGAAACCGGGCCCGACGTTGACGACGAGCGCGACGCCACGAACTTCTCCTACGTCTCGTGGGGTGACATCGCGGGTGCGATGTCGCTGACCGTGGACATCCGGACCGGGAACGATCCGCGCTTCCGCTGAGCTAACCGCCCGCAAGCGCGAGACGGCCTGCTTCAGATCCCCTGGAGCAGACCGTTTCGCGTGTGCATCAAGCTCGGGATGTTCGCCGGCATCGGCGATTCTGCATGTCTCCGGGTTTGAACGCCCGGCTGTCACATTGCCGTCCACCGATCGCCAAGCGGCCGCCGCGCATCGTTCACCTCACGCTTAGCCGCCAGACAGCAAACCACCCCTAACGTTCTCTGCACCCGATTTCGAGGAGGATTCATGGATCGGCGCACACTACTGCGGGCAACGGTCGCCGGAGCAGGTGGATTGGTCCTGCCATTCACGGCATGGTCCACAGCGTACGCGGCACCGGCACAGAACGCCGCCGGCCCCTACGGCCCATTGCAGGCCGCCGACGCCAACGGCATCCAACTGCCGGCTGGCTTCACCAGCCAGATCATTGCGCGGTCCGGCCAGGTAGTGCCCGGCACATCGTACGTCTGGCACAACGCGCCGGACGGTGGCGCCGTGATCCCGAACGGCACCGGCTGGAGCTACGTGTCCAACGCCGAGACCAGTGCCACGTCGGGCGGTGGCGCATCGATGATCTCGTTCAACTCCAGCGGCCAGATCACCGGCGCCTCCCGCATCCTGTCGGGCACCGACAACAACTGTGCCGGTGGCAAGACCCCGTGGAACACCTGGCTGTCCTGTGAAGAGATCAGCCTCGGCCGCGTGTGGGAGACCTATCCCCTGGGCGGAACGGCCGTCGTACGCCCGGCTATGGGCCGGTTCAAGCACGAAGCCGCCGCCGCCGACCCGGTCCGCAAGGTCATCTACCTGACCGAAGACGAAACCGACGGTCGGTTCTACCGGTTCGTCCCAACTACCTGGGGCGACCTTTCCACCGGCACCCTGCAGGTCCTCGTGGCCGGTACCGCAACGTCCGGCACATACACGTGGGCCACCATCCCCGACCCGGACGGGTCGCCCAAGGCCACCCGCAAACAGGTCTCCGGCGCCAAGGTCTTCAGCGGCGGGGAAGGTTGCCACTACGCCAACGACACCGTCTGGTTCACCACCAAGGGCGACAACCGGGTCTGGCAGGTCAACCTCACCAACAACACCTACGAGCTGGCCTACGACGACAGCCTGGTCAACCCAGGCCCCGCCCCGCTCACCGGTGTCGACAACGTCACCGGCTCGACGTTCGGAGACCTCTACGTCGCCGAGGACGGCGGCAACATGGAGATCTGCATGATCACCCCAGACGACACGATCTCGGTGTTCCTACGAATCAACGGACAGAGCTCGTCGGAAATCACCGGCCCCGCCTTCACCCCCGCCGGCGACCGGCTCTACTTCTCGTCCCAGCGCGGCACAACGGGCTCCTCGTCCGGCGGCATCACCTACTGCGTGACCGGACCATTCCGTACCTGACCCCGCAAGTCCCCGGCAACGTCGTGAGGGTGTCTGACCCGACCTGTCTGGTGTAGACGCGCCCTTGCTCGTGGCAGCAAAGCGGGCATGACCGGTCCAGATGATCATCGAGGGTTCTCTACGCCTTGTTGATCATTCGAAACAAGTCATGCCCGCCTGCCATCATCACTGATCTCGTCTGTGTCAAACGCGCCGGCTGCCACCGTGCCCGAACCGCTGCCGGGATGTCGCCGCCACCGGCGTGGTCAACAATGCGTGGCGCAACAGCCCGGTGGAGGACTGGCACGCCGGCGACGAAAGGAGGCAGAGGCGGTGCTGCTGCGGGCGGTGATCGGCCTCGACGCGGAAACCGCAGGCCGGGTCCTCGGGCGGCGAGCAGGAGCAGTCCGCACCGCCGCGCACCGGGGCTTACGCCGGCTCGCCGCGATGCTGGACGACACCGCCGACGTATCGCCAGTCAGAACCGGCGGTGCCACCACCTCGCCGACCAGCAAACTAAGCGCCGGTATCGGCAACGGACGCGGGGCCATCCGGCCGCAGCGGGACGGGACAGCCATCCCCGGCAGAAGCTCACGAGCATCGACCGCTGCCGGTGGTTGAACTCAGGCGGGTAGCGCCGGCATCGGTACTGGACGGGAACGCGGACGGACAGGCAGAGCAGCAGGAACAAGCGCACGGTGTGGAGGCGTCTGCGTGCCTGGCTATGGCCGCCGGACACGCAGACCACCTTCAGCAGCAGCTTGACGTGGTTCCGCTGGTTGCGGGTTCCGTCTCGGCCGCCGCGGTGCAGCAGGCGCTCTCGGCGATCCTCTCCAACTGCGGGGAGTCGGCCTTGACGGTGTAGACCTCCCAGGGCTCGTTGCCAGGGCCGCGTACCCAGACCTTGTCCTGGGAGGCGTAGCAGCACTCGGTGTTGTTCTCCTCCAGAGTGATGAGGCCGGCGTCGCTGAGGCGCTGGGTGGCGGCGTTGACCTCGTCGGTGCTGAACACCTCGACGCCCAGGTGGTCCATGACGGTGGGCTGGTCGGCCTCACCTTCAAGGAGCACGAGCTTCAGCGGCGGGTTCTCGATGGCGAAGTTGGCGTAGCCAGGGCGACGCTTGGCCGGCTCGACGCCGAACAGCTTCGAGTAGAAGGCCACCGAGCCTTCCAGGTCAGACACGCGCAGAGCGAGCTGGACACGGGACATTGTTTCCCCTCCTGGCGGGTTCAGCAGACGTAGTTGGTGAGTGCGGTGGTGCGGGCGCGGTCGTAGTGGGTGTAGGCGCGGCAAGCCGCCGTGCATATCTGCCCGCACGACTCGCACAGCGTCACGTCCTCGGCGTCGACGTGACGGCGACGGAACAGCTTGATCATCGCTTCACTCTTGCCTAGATGCTTTTCGAAGCAGGACCCACATTGCACCCCGTTTCGAAATCTGTCAACCTAGAGTCATGTCGAAACAAGCGCTGCCGGTGGTGGATCTCAACGCGGTCGCCTGCTGCTCCCCCATCGCGGCCAGCCCGATGGATGCCGATCAGGCAGCGGTGGTCGCGCCGATGTTCAAGGCCCTGGGTGACCCGGTCCGGCTGCGGTTGATGTCGATGATCGCTTCGGTGCCGGAGATCTGCGTCTGCGACCTGACCCCGGCGTTCGACCTGTCCGGGCCGACCATCTCCCACCACCTCAAGGTGCTGCGCGAAGCCGGCCTGGTCGACTCCGATCGCCGCGGCACCTGGGTGTGGTACCGGGTGAAGCCGGAGGCGTTCCGGCAGCTCGGCACGCTGCTGGAGATGTCCACCACCCCGGCCGCAGGTGGCACCGAGTGAGCCTCACCCTGGCCCGGCGGGCATCGGCGGAATTCGCCGGCACCGCCCTGCTGGTCGCTGCCGTGGTCGGCTCCGGGATCGCCGCCGCCCGGCTCTCCCCCACCGACGTCGGCCTCCAGCTCCTGGAGAACGCGATCGCCACCGCCCTCGCGTTGGGCGCGCTGATCCTGACCTTCGGCCCGGTGTCCGGCGCGCATTTCAACCCGGTCGTCTCCGCCGTCGACTGGTGGCTCGGCCGCGGCGCCGGCACCGGCCTGACCGGACGCGACCTCGCCGCCTACACCGCCGCCCAGATCGGCGGCGCGATCACCGGAGCGGCCCTGGCTGACCTGATGTTCGGGCTACCCGCCGTGACCTGGTCCCGCACCGACCGCACCGGTGGGAACCTGTGGCTGGCCGAGGTCGTAGCCACCGCCGGCCTCGTCGTCCTCGTCTTCGCCCTCGCCCGCAGCGGCCGCACCTCCGCCGCACCGGCCGCAGTAGGCGCCTACATCGGCGCGGCCTACTGGTTCACGTCCTCGACCTCCTTCGCCAACCCCGCCGTAACCATCGGCCGGGCCTTCACCGACACCTTCGCCGGCATCGCCCCCACCTCGGTGCCCGGCTTCATCGCCGCCCAGCTCGTCGGCGGCCTGATCGCCATCGCCGCCCTCAACGCCTGGTACCCCCACGCCGCCGACTCCGCCGACGCCGTCGTCGTGCCGCACCTTGCCCAGGAGAACCGATGACCACTCCCGCCAGCACCACCGGCATCACCATCACCGCAACAGGCGAACAGCACGCCGACGCCATGCTCGACATCTACCAGCTCGGCATCGCAACCGGCCACGCCACCTTCGAAACGGAGCCACCGACCTGAGAGCGGTTCACCGCGACCCGGCTGCCACACCATCGCTGGGTGGCCGTCGACTCCGCCGGCCGGGTCCTCGGCAGGGTGGCCTGCTCGGCCGTGTCCGACCAGTGCGTCTACGCCGGGGTGGTCGGGCACACCGTTACGTCCACCCCGACACCCACGGCCGAGGAGTCGGCCGGCTCCTGCTCGACGCCCTGATCGCCCCCACCGAGCAGACCGGCACCTGGACCATCCAGTCCAGCATCGTCCCCGAGAACACCGGGCCTCGCCCTACACACCGCCTGCGGATTCCGCACCGTCGGCACCCGCGAACGCATCGGCCGCCACCACGGCACCTGGCGCGATGTCACCCTCATCGAACGCCGCAGCCCCACCATCACCTGACAGGAACCCACAGATGAGCGACAAGCCCACCGTTCTGTTCGTCTGCGTCCACAACGCCGGCCGCTCCCAGATGGCCGCCGGCTGGCTACGCCACCTCGCCGGCGACACCGTCGAGGTCCGCTCCGCCGGCTCCGCACCCGCCGATCAGATCAACCCCGCCGCCGTCGAGGCCATGCGCGAGGTCGGCATCGACATCACCGACCAGACCCCCAAGCTCCTCGAGTACCAGACCGCGGAGTCCTCCGACGTCATTGTCACCATGGGCTGCGGCGACGCCTGCCCCGTCTTCCCCGGAAAGCGCTACGAGGACTGGAAGCTCGAAGACCCCGCCGGCAAGATCGTCGACGCGGTCCGCCTGATCCGGGACGAGATCCGCGCCCGGGTGGAGAAGCTCCTCACCGAACTGAGCCCCACCACCTGACCCACCCGCCGGCGCTACCCGTCCGCCCGGTCACCCGCTGGGCGGGACCGACACTCGCTCATCCGGCCGCTGACACGGCCGGGACAGACCAACACTGCTCCCTGCCCCGCAAAATGACGGTGACCGGGTCCTGGTTCGCCCGGCGTATCGATGGCGTTGGTGCAACGATGGAAGACGTGGGAACTACGAAAACCGCAACGCCCGTCGTCTCACCGCTCGCCGGTGAGCCGATCAAGCGTGCTGACGCCGAGCGGCTCGCGGGAGTGCTGAAGGCAGTCGCCGACCCAGCCCGCCTGCGACTGCTCAGCCTGATCCAGTCCGCCCCCGAGGGCGAGGCGTCCGTCAGCGACCTCACCGCGCCGCTCGGTCTCTCCCAGCCGACCGTGAGCCATCACCTTCGGATCCTCACCGAAGCCGGCCTGCTCGAACGCGAGAAGCGCGGCGTCTGGGCGTACTACCGCCTCGTGCCGTCCGCGATAGCGGCGATCGCCGACCTGCTAACCCCGCCCCGCAAACGAGCGACGAAGAAGACCCGCTGAGCGCACCCGCGAAGAACGGCTCGGGTTCTGCGGGGGTGCCGGTCCGCACTGGTCACACGGCGACGTAGCGCACCACGCTGCCATCGGTGTTGGCCCATCCGAACACGTCGGCCAGACCGGCGTCGTATTCAGCGATCACCAGCCGGGGGGCTCTGGCACAGAAACGGTGGTCGGGGTGACTGGTCTATGCGAGCAGGATTCGTTGTCGTAGGAGCGCGAAGCCGGCTCGGCCGTACATCTGCCGCTTCAGGAACTTGA
>NZ_JBICUP010000085.1:0-10924 GCF_043198215.1 Micromonospora sp. NPDC048830 | reverse complement strand
AACGCGCGTAGCACGGTGCCGGCCGGCGCTGCCTCCCGCGCCGATGACACGCCGATCCACCACAACGCCAACGCCAACGCCAACGACCGTGACAGCGCCAGCGACCGTGACAGCGCCAGTGACAGTGACAGCGCCAGCGCCACGTCTGTCTCCAGCGATGACGTGTTCAGCAACCTCGACACCAGCGACACCGGTTCGTTGAGTGAGGTGTTCTTGCGGGACGAGTCGCTTGGTGGGGTGCCTGGCAAGTCTGGACTCGGCGACACGGGTTCGTTGAGTGACGTGTTCTTGCGGGATGAACCGGTCAGTGGCGACCCCGGCAAGTTTGGCGAGCCGGCCGTTGCGGCAACCGGGCAGGCCGTCGGGATGTTCGAGTCCGGGCAGCGGGCCGCCAACTGGGCCACTGCGGAGCAGGCGCGTCCCGGCAGCAGCGGCGCCCCGTGGTGGTGCGTGGCGGCCACCCTCGATGTGTTCCAAACCGAGTACAAACGGCTGGGCAACCGGGCGGTGTTCGACGACCGGATCCTCGGACCCGACGGCCGGCTCGCGCCCACCATGGGCTGGCCGCAACTGATGGAAATCCTCGACACGGTACCCGAGCATGTCGCCCCCCACCCGCACGGAGTCGCAGGAGAGGACGTGCTGGCCGCGCTGAAGGCGGCGCCAGGATCGATGGTCGTGGTCAGGGACGCGCCACCGAACGAACCGCAACACGTGTTCGCCCTTTACAGCCAGCCACAGGAATCCGGGCCGCCGAGAATCCAGGTGCGGGACCCCCTGGTGCCCGACGCCGCCAACCGACCCGAACCGAAAAATCCGATACAAGATCCGTGGCTACAACACCTGTTCGCATCCAGCACCCTGCTGGCCGCGTTCGACGGGAACGGACGGCCCACCACCATCACCGACCTACTCGGCCACACCACCCGCCACCCGCGGCCGAACACCACGACCGGCACCGACCCCAGCGCACTCCTGCTCGCCTCCACCAGCACGCCACGCGGCCCGTCCCACGCGATGCGGGCAAACACCGACCCGGCCGACTCCCACGGGCAGCCACCCGGTCCAGCGGGCAATGGCGTCCCGTCTGGTCCTGGCCTGGTGTCTGGTGATCAGGCATCCCACAACGTAGTCGACCCGCATCTGGAAATGGGTCTGGATCTGCCTCGAATGAATACACCGACGCTCGCCGACGCCTGGGAGCTGGGGGGTACCGGACAGGTCCAGTCGGATCTGGCAGGGGTGGATCTGTCGGCATCGGTGCCTGACTGGGGGTTGCTGCCGGAAACGGTCGGCTCTCCGGCTCTGCTGGCAGATTTTGAGTCTCTGGAGCCGTCCGCTGATTCGTTCTCTGGTACGGCGGCGATGCAATGGCGGCGCCCCCCGGCCGGCCCTGACGCTTTGCGCGGCCAGCAGCCGTTCGGTTCAGCGGAACATTACGACCTGTCTGCTACTGGCCCGGGGACATCCGGGCCGCAGGCGAGCAGGGAGTCCGACATCGATCTCCCGGATGGCAGCGCGAACTCGCACACTACGCCATGGGAATCAGAGATTCATTGGTGGCTTTTCAACAGCATATCTATCGATGACAAAATGGGGGCGAATCAGCGATTGCCCGAACCCCTGGGTATTTGGGTCGGCGGTTCGGACAATACGCTAGGTGGCAAGGAGGTGGATCTCAGCCAGGGCACGGCGATCAGCCTGCTGGTAGGAGATCGGTGGCGGCGGGTCGGAGACGATATCGTCACATACATTTCCGTCGTGGTCAGTGCACCGTTGGTCGACGGATCCGGATACGCCTACCGGCTCGTCGAAACGAATTGGGAAAGCAGCAATTCTGCTGCGCTCACACACCAGCTCACCCAGCGTGTGGCTTCCGCGCTGGCGCCGCCGCCAGACGGCCCACCCTCCGACCGGCCGTCAGGGGTGTCGCAGAAATTCGAGGACTGGGCGAAAGAGGTGTTCGGCATCGATCTCGCGGCGGACACCGCGAAGTCGAACAACGCCTTCTGGGATTCGGCGTTTGACATCTTCCGAAAAGATTTGGAGAAGTTGGGCGTCACCACTTCGGATGGACTGCGCGCGTGGGTGACCCGCCTACTGGCCGCCGACCTCACCCAGGTTGAACCGTCGAGGTTCGCCGAGTTTCTTCCGTATCCGGAGCTGATGTCCGAGCGGGAACGAGAGGCCCTGCACCGGCAGTGGCTCGACAAGCTCGGAAACCCTCAATCCTGGGATTGGGACGTCACGCATGTGGGTCCTCATGTTGTGGCCTGGGGGTTGGACCGGCCGATGCTGGTTTACCATCCGTTCGGTGAGCCGATCGCGATCGGCCCGTCGCCCGGTTACGGTGTCATCCCACAGCCGGTCGTGTGGTGGAACGGCATCTACATCGTCGTCAAACATCCTGCAAACCCAGACGGTGCCCCCATCGAGAGCTTTTCCCCGCAGTCGGTGTCCAACGACGAGCAGCGTCAACAGGATGCCGCGTTCGAGGACGAACTCCGCCGGCTGCAAGCGGAAATCGCCAGGGCGAAAGGGGATAACCCCCCAAAACACTGGCCCATCCTGCAAGCCACATTCCACCGCAATCTCGCGGTCATCGATCAACGCCCCGCCGACCCCGGCAAGCGGGCCCACCAGGACGACATACTCGAAGAACATCGCCAATACCTTATCAGTCTGATCAAAGACAGCAGCTGGGTGGACAAGAAGCCAAGGGCCAACCTCGAAGGCCAATTCACCCTCCGCATCACCTCCACCCTCAAGCGCGGGCGTCCAGGGGTAGCAATCTGGCTGGGCGGCACTGAAACATATCTCGGTTATCTTGGCCGAATGGTTGTCCCGGGCGATGCGGTCGAAATCCGTTTCGGGAAGGTCGGCGACGAAGGTGTCGGTTTTATCGAAATCCCGTACACCAGGGACGGCAGCGAAGAACTCACCTACACCTACCGAGAGATCGGCCGCAACTTCACTGCCAGTGATCTGGAAGAACTGAAGGAGAGGGTACCGACCGGCCCGGTGTGGAGATTCCAGGGGGAGCGGGAGCCCCGCGACTACTTCTACTACACGACGACCTGGGATTACAGAACATGGCGATTGGCTGCCCGTCTCGGCGAAAAAAAAATCCGCCATCGTATCCCATCGAGGGGCGAGGTGGTCGACGGAAGTTGGTTCGTTCTCCCCGAGGGGGAGGTCCGTCTCGAACTCGGGTATGACGTGGGAGGTCAACCCTTCGCGGACGTGGTAATGCCGGCCAACATGACCGGGATCGGAAGGCCCCTGTACCTGAAACTGGTCAACCCCGCCCCCACCGCGGACGACATCGAGCGGCTGCGCAAAGGTGCGCTGTGGGAACCAGCGGAACGGTGGACGCTTCGCGACCCAATATCTATCAATACCCACATTGATTCGCAGAATCGATTGCGCGGAACTCAGGGTCTTAGGGCCGGCGGTTCGGACATGACTGTAGATGGCAAGAAGGTGAAGCTCGACGAGGGCACGGCGGTCACCGTGCGGGTAGGACCACTGCTGCTCAGATCGGACGCCGGCGCAAACATTTACTCCTCAACCCCTTGGGCTGTGGTCAAGGCGCCGTTGGTTGAGCCGTTGGAAGACGGAACAATCGTATACGCCTTCCGGCTCATCGACACGCGGAAAAAGCGGCGCACCAAAGGCGAACAGCAACCCGAGTTGGCACCTGGGCCAGCCGCGAAACGTCAGCGCACCAGGGGTGGGTCGGGCACCGAGGGTGGGCCGTCTGGCGGTGACACGTTCGGCCGTGACATGAGCACGCCGCAGCGCACCGCTGCGGACACGGTCGAGACCGACGCCGAGCGGTGGCGGCGGACCGGTGAGGCGTTCGACTTCAGCGGCGGCACGGTGACCCGGTCGGCCGGCAGCGCGACACCCGGCACGCCGGATGCGGCCGGCGCCCGCGGTACCGTGCCGGGTGACGCCGACTCCGGTGTCGATGGCATGTCGCTCCTGCTCGCCTCCACCAGCACACCACGCAGCCCGTCCCAAGCGATGCAGGCATCAGGAGACACCCCCATCGATCCGGCCGACTTCCCAGACTGGCAGCCGCCCGCTCTAATGGAAGACTTCGACCCGGCGTTTCTTGACCTGGCTTTTCAGGACGAATGGCACCTCGATCTGACAGATTTCGATCTGTCGACACCGAAGCCCCCCACGGAGTGGGAGCTGCCGGAGGGGCATCAGCCCGGTCGAGCCCCCGCAAGGCGGGTGAGAGTGACCTCGGTGTCCAAACAGTTGTGGGCCATGGGCACTCGTGGCGAGGCGGCGTTTGGCCAGTGGGCGCAGGAGGTGTTCGACATCGATTTCGAGCAGTATCGGGCGAAGCCGCACTTCGCCTTTTACGAGTCGGTGTTGAACGCCTACCGGGAGCGGTTGGTGAAGTTGGGGGTCACCACCGTGGCTGGGGTGCGTGCGTGGATGGCCCGTCAACTGGCCGCCGACCTCGGGGGCGGAGAGTCGAGGTTCACCGAGTTTCTTCCGTATCCGGAGAACGCGTCCCCGCAGCGGCGAAAAACCCTGCACCGGCTCTTGATCGGCAAGATCGCAAACACCCAGTCCGGGGATTACGACGCCGCGCATCTGGTTCTCCATGTCCTGGCCTGGGGGATGGATCAGCCGATGCGGATCTACCACCCGTTCGGTGACCCGTACACCATCGGCCCGCTGAACGGTCGCATCCCGCAACCAGTCGTTTGGTGGAGCGGCATCTACATCATCGTCCAACCTCGTGACTCACACGATGCCCGCATCCGCATCGCCGCGGGCTTCCCCCGGCCACCGGTGACCCCCGATGAACAGCACCTACGGGCTGCCGCGTTTGACGAGGCACTCCGTCTGCTGAAAGCGAAAATCCAGACGGCGGAACAGAATCCCACTAACCTTCACTGGCACATCCTGCGAGACACACTCCACCGCAACCTCGCGGCCATCCGTCAACACCCCGCCTCTCCCCGCAGCCAGGCCAAGGAACTCGAAGAACACCTCCGGCACCTCACCGTCCTTCATACAAGAAGCGGCTGGGAAGACGAGGACCGATGGGACCTCGAAGACCCGTTCACCATCCGCGTCACCGTCAAGGTCAACTCCGCCGGGCGGGAACCAGATTTGCGCATCTGGCTGGGCAGCAAGAACATGAGCACATATCTCCTTTATGTCGGACGGTTCGCCATCCCGGGTGATGTGGTCGCTATCCGTTTCGGGAAGCTCGACGGAGAAGGCGTCGGTATTGCCGAAATCCCGTACCCCACGACCGATGGCACCGAAAGACTCATCTACCGAGAGATCGAACGCAGGTTCACCAACGACGAGCTGGCCGAACTGAGGAACAAGGAAGCCGACCGGGTGTGGGAACTCGACGACCGGTGGTTGTTCAGCGACTTCTACTACTACACGTCGCCGGTGGGCGGATATGGGCGACTGGGCCCAGTTTTCGGGGAGGGAACCGGCCTAAGAGTTCTTATCCCACACGCCAAGGTGGTCGACGGAAGTCCGCCTGTCCGCGCCGCCGACTTGAAGGAGGTTCGTCTCCGACTGGGATATGACATAAATGGTCGACCCATCGCGGTCGTGGAAGCAACGGCCGAGCAGAACGGGACCGGACGGACCCTGTATCTGGAACTGGTCAATCCCGCCCCCACGGCGGGGGACATCGAGCGACTGCGCAAAATGGCGCTGTGGGAATCAGCGGATCGGTGGACGCTTTCCGGCGAGATATCCGTCGCTGTGAAAATGGGGACGGATAAACGATTGCGCAAACCCCTGCGTATTGGGATAGGCGGTTCGGTCAAGACGTTAGATGGGAAGGAGGTGAATCTCTCCCCTGGGGTGGAGATCGTCCTGCGGGTAGGGCGGCGGTTGCGGCTGGTCGGACCGGATGATGTTGTCACAAACATTTTCGTCGTGGTCAAGGCGCCGTTGGTCGACGGATCCGGAAACGCCTACCGTCTTATCGACACGGGCTGGATATACAACGGCGAGAATTTCGAGGAACTCACCCGAAAGCTCACCGGGCGGAAAGAGACGCGCGACCGCGAACAGCAAGCCGGATCGGCTGGGCGGGTCAGGAAACGTCGGCGCATCGGGGGTGAGCCGCTGCCCGAGAGGCCGGCGGCGGTCGGGCGGGAACCCACCGGAGATCATTCGCTCTCCGATGGCGCCGGGGATGTCGAACGCAGGTTCACCAACGACGAGCTGGCCGAACCGAGGAACACGGAAGCCGGCCGAATGTGGCAACTCGACGACCGGTGGTTGTTCAGCGACTTCTACCACATCACGTCGTTCGTGGACAAAAGTGGGCGACTGGGCCCCCGTTTCGGGGAGGGAACCGTCCGAAGAGGTCTTATCCCACGCGTCGGGGTGGTCGACGGAAGTCCGCCTGTCCTCCCCGGCGACTTGAAGGAGGTTCGTCTCCGACTGGGGTATGACATGAATGGTCGACCCACCGCGGTCGTGGAAGCCGAGCAGAACGGGACCGGACGGACCCTGTATCTGGAACTGGTCGATCCCGCCCCCACCAAGGGCGACATCGAGCGACTGCGCAAAATGGCGCTGTGGGAATCAGTGGATCGGTGGACCCTTTCCGACTCGATATCCATCGATGACGAATTGGGGACGGAGAAACGATTGCCCAGCCCCCTAAGTCTTAAGATCGGCGGTTCGGTCAATACCTTAGATGGGAAGGAGGTGGACCTCTCCGCTGGGGTGAAGATCACCCTGCGGGTAGGGCGTGGGTTGCGGCTGGTCGGACCGGATGATGTTGTCACAGACGTTTTCGTCGTGGTCAAGGCGCCGTTGGTCGACGGATCCGGAAACGCCTACCGGTTCATCGACACGGACTCGAAATACAACGGCGAGAATTTCGAGGAACTCACCCGAAAGCTCACCCGGCGGAAAGAGACGCGCGACCGCGAACAGCAAGCCGGATCGGCTGGGCGGGTCAGGAAACGTCGGCGCATCGGGGGTGAGCCGCTGCCCGAGAGGCCGGCGGCGGTCGGGCGGGAACCCACCGGAGATCATTCGCTCTCCGATGGCGCCGGGGGTGTCGAACGCAGGTTCACCAACGACGAGCTGGCCGAACTGAGGAACACGGAAGCCGGCCGGGTGTGGGAACTCGACGACCGGTGGTTGTTCAGCGACTTCTACTACTACACGTCGCCGGTGGGCGGAGATGGGCGCCTGGGCCCCCGCTTCGGGGGGCGAGCCGGCCGAAGAGGTCTTATCCCACGCGTCGGGGTGGTCGACGGAAGTCCGCCTGTCCTCCCCGGCGACTTGAAGGAGGTTCGTCTCCGACTGGGGTATGACATGGATGGTCGACCCACCGCGGTCGTGGAAGCCGAGCAGAACGGGACCGGACGGACCCTGTACCTGGAACTGGTCGATCCCGCCCCCACGGCGAGCGACATCGAGCGCCTGCGCAAAAAGGCGCTGTGGGAATCAGTGGATCGGTGGACCCATTCTGACTCGGTATCCATCGATGCAAAATTGGGGACGGAGAAACGATTGCCCAGCCCCCTAAACCTTAAGATCGGCGGTTCGGTCAATACATTAGATGGGAAGGAGATGGACCTCTCCGCTGGGGTGAAGATCACCCTGCGGGTAGGGCGTGGGTTGCGGCTGGTCGGACCGGATGATGGTGTCACAAACATTTTCGCGGTGGTCACGGCACCGTTGGTCGGCGGATCCGGAAACGCCTACCGGTTCATCGACACGGGCTGGATATACAACGACAAGAATTTCGAAAAACTCACCCGACAACTCACCGGGCAGAAGGAGGCGCCCGGCAACCGCGAACAGCCGCTACCGGGACTGTAGAAATAGCGGCGGACCTGCTGATCAAGGGAGCGTCGTGACACGCCGTCGGGATCGTTCTGCCTGGCCGGTTCCTGGGTGATGATCCCTGTTCGCGGTCGTGTTCTTGTCGTTTCCGGCCGTGCGGCGGGGTGTGCGAGTGTCAGTGCAGCCGCGGTCGCGGTTCCAGATTCCGGAGCAGACGGTGCAGGTGGCCCGTGCTGCGTCGGTCCGCGAGGCCTTGAAGAGGCTGATCGAGCAGGGGCTGCTGCGCTCCGAACGTAACTGCGGCGTGTTCGTTCCTGTCCTGTCATTGGCGGATGTGGAGGACGTGTACCGCCTCCGCGGCGCTGCGGAATCAGCCGCGCTGGCTCACATGGTCAGGCATCCCGATGCCACGGCGTTCGCACGCCTGCGGGACATCCTCGATCGGTACCGGCAGTTGTTGTCGGAGCAGAAGTGGGAACAGTCCGATGGGCTGGACCCGGCATTCCATCGTGAACTGGTCCACGCCACGGGCAGTCGACGGCTCATCCACGCGTTTGACACCGTGGCGGTGGAGACGCGCATGTGCCTGCGCGTCCTGCTATTCAGCCACCCGAACCACCCCGATATGGACGTGTGGCACGAGAACATCCTCACCGCGATCGAACGCGCCGACCTGCCGGCGGCCTTGATCCACCGACGCGGTTGGCGGCGATCACCGGTTGATCATTTCGATGCCGGGGTGAGTCGGCGGGTGTGTGGGAGCCGCCGATCGTTGTTCGGCTTGCTCCAGTCGTGTTTGTGCGGTGAATGGATCCTGCTGCCGAATTTCGGGACTTCTCGTGTCGCTGGTCCTGCGGCTGCACGTGGTCGAGCATCGGTTGGAGCATCGCCGTTGCCGGGTGCGGGACGACCACGATGGCGCCGGTGCCGGACGGGGTGGGCGCCTCGACCCAGTACGGGCCGCGGGTGCGCGCGATCGGCGCGTATCTGGTCGGCTACCAGCATCTGCCGTACGAGCGGGCCTGCGAGAACACCCTGGCCGCTGTGATCACCGTTCGCGTCCTGCTGGCGGTGGGCTCCGGGGCGGTCACCGCCACCGCGCTCGCCGGCACTGCCCGGCTGCCCACCGCCCGCCGCCCGGCCCCGCTGGCCGCCTTCGGCGCCTGCCTCGCCGGGTTCTCCGCTACCGCGCCGCTGGCCGGCGCGGCGGCGACGCACTGGTCGTGGCGGACGGCGCTGGTCCTACCGGCGCTGTCCATCGCCGTTATTCCCCTGTGCTGGCCGCTCACCGTCTGTCTGCCACCACGGGAACGGGCGGACTGGCTCGGCGTGGGAATCCTCGCGGCCGTCGCCGCAGGACTGCTGCTGACCGCGCAGACCGCTGCCCAGCAGCCCAGCGTTGCGGGTGCCGGAAACTTCATCCGTGCTGGTCCAGCGGTGTTCTCGTAGTCGTGTAGGAGTCCGCCGAGTCGATCGTGTCGGTGGGCGTTCAGGCGTGCCAGCGCGGCGGGATCGGTGATCGGTTCGGGCAGTGGACGCAGAGGCCGGGCGTTCGTGATGCCCGGATGGGGCCGATGCTGGTTGTGGTGGCGTTCGTACTCGCGGAGTGCGTGTAACAGGTGTGTCTGGTTCCGGATCAGTGTTCGGTCGGGCAGTTCATGACGGCAGGCGTGGATCCACCGTTCCATGATCGAGTTCATGCGGGGCATTCGGACGTCGCTGCGCACGACCGTGATGTCGGCGTCGGCGAGGATCGCGTCGAACAGGGTCGGGTACTTGCCGTCCCGATCCTGGATCAGGTGTTTCACCGCGCATCCGGCGTCCTGAAGGTCCATCACCAGGCTCCGGGCCGCCTGGGCAACCCAGCCGGCGGTCGGATGAGCGGTGGCGCCGAGGATGCGTACTCGGCGGGTGGTGTGTTCGACGACCGCAAGGACGTACAGCCTGGCGCCGGCCATCGTTGACGCCCCCACAGCGATCAAGCAACCAAGATCACCAACAACATCCAGTTCCTGTGACAGAACCTACATCCCTGCTCGACCTCTGCGGTATCGCTCGCTGGCGCTCTATCCAATATCCTAGTTTCCCGATGGGGATTCAAGGTTATGGAGCGGGACGCGGTGTGCATCCAAAGGAGAGTGGCCATGTCCGGTCAGGCCCGGCTCGCGCAGATTTCGCGCCCCGTGTTGCTCGTCGGCGCGGGTGCGGGTGCCGTCGGTGCGCTGTCTGATGCCGGTAGGGCGAGCGCCGGCCCGCCATCCGTCGACACTGTTCTGGAGTGGTGCGACATCACGGCGGCCACAATCGGCGTCATCGTCGGCCGGCTCCAGGTGAGCGCCAGCGCATCTGGGCGATCGGCTGGATCGCCAGTTGGCGCGGGGCATCAGCCATGTCAAACGGTCGGGCTGCCGGCGTGGCACCGGCCAGAGCGGTCCACGACTCGCTCCGAGTCTGCGTCCCCGATCATGCCGCCGCTCTCGACAGCGCAGTGGCCGAAACGCTCGCCTGGCTCGGGGACCCGCATGAAACCCGCGCCGCCATACGCACTGGCCAGGACACGGCTCACGCGGACCTGGCGCTGTTCCAGGATCACACCGGTGCCGCGCCCGACCGCCGCGACCAGGAACACCGGGCCGGTGGCGATGCGAGCGCGCACAGCGCCTCGCCGTCCACGGCCGCGCCGGGCAGCGGCCCTGGACCTAATCGGCAAGATCGACGACAGCGCTGGGGCGGATCCGTTCGGTGTACCTGGCACACGTGGACGCGAACTTCGCCGCGCACTTCCCGTTGGCCCGATCGGCCGACGTTGCCGGCTAACGCCGCCCCTGGACCGGCTCACCGACGGCCTGGGCGCCAGTTGGCCTTCGAGCACCACGTGGACGTGGCGGCGGATGCCGCGTCGACCCAGTTCGCCGCGCACGCCGATACCCGCCTGATACCGAACGGCTCGCCGCCGGCTTTCGGCGCGAGTGGATCGCCGGATTCCGCGACGGCTTTCGGCCAGATGGTCGGGGGCTGGGTGGCGGTCAGCGCGGCTGACTGATCCGCACTGGGTGCCCTGATTCGGGGCGGGGAAGGAGCGTTGCGTGTTGGCTGCCGCCGTTCCGACCGT
>NZ_JBICUP010000084.1:0-13329 GCF_043198215.1 Micromonospora sp. NPDC048830 | reverse complement strand
TGCGGGCCCATCCTGACGTCACAATCACGATCGTCCCGCACGGCCGTTTCCATGATCAAAGCGGGTCGGTCAGCTATCGCGCACCAAATCGTTAGCGTCGGGGGCGGCCGGGGCGCCCGGCCGACGGCGGCAGGGACGGGAGGCGGGCATGGCGGGAGCGCTTCGGCTCGGGAGTCGTACGTTCGCACCCGGCGAGCTGGTCGTGATGGCGATCGTCAACCGCACCCCGGACTCCTTCTTCGACCGGGGAGCCACCTTCGTCGCGGACAGCGCCCTGCGCGCGGTCGAGCGGGCCGTGGCCGAGGGCGCGGAGATCGTCGACATCGGCGGCGTCAAGGCCGGCCCCGGCGACGAGGTGGACGTGGCGGAGGAGATCCGCCGGACCGTCGACACCATCGCCGCCGTGCGGGCCGCCTTCCCGGACGTGGTGATCTCCATCGACACCTGGCGGGCCGAGGTGGCGGTCGAGGCGGTCGCGGCCGGCGCCGACCTGCTCAACGACACCTGGTCCGGAGCGGACCCGGCGCTGGCCCGGGTCGCCGCCGAGACCGGCGCCGGCCTGGTCTGTTCGCACGCCGGCGGGCTCGCGCCGCGCACCCGCCCGCACCGCGCGGCCTTCGACGACGTGGTGGCCGACGTGGTCGCGACCGTGACCGGCCTCGCCGAGCGCGCGGTCGCCCTGGGGGTACGCCCCGACGGCATCCTGATCGACCCGGCGCACGACTTCGGCAAGAACACCCGGCACTCGCTGGAGATCACCCGCCGCCTCGACGAGCTCACCGGCACGGGCTGGCCGCTGCTCGTCGCGCTGTCGAACAAGGACTTCGTCGGGGAGACACTGGACCTGCCGGTCGCGGAACGGCTGGAGGGCACGCTCGCGGCGACGGCGGTGTCGGCGTGGCTGGGCGCCCGGGTGTTCCGGGCGCACCAGGTGCTGCCGACCCGCCGTGTGCTGGACATGGTCGCGTCCATCCGGGGCGACCGCCCGCCGGCCCGCACCCGGCGCGGCCTGGCCTGACCGCCGCCAGCACCGCGCGATCCGTCGCCGCGCGGGTCAGGCCGGCGCGGGTCAGGCCGGCGCGGGTCAGGCCGGCGCGGGTCAGGCCGGCGCGGGTCAGGCGCGGGTCGGGCCAACGCGGGGCCCGGCGCGGGTCAGGCCCAGCGGAGGATGTCCTTCCGCCAGGCGTAGAGGATGCCGAGCGCCAGCACGGCCACGAAGACGCCCATCTCGGCGACGGTCACCAGCCCGAACCCGGGCCGGTCGAAGACGACCGCCCAGGGGAAGAGGAACACGGCCTCCACCGCGAACAACACGTACAGGTATGCGTACACGTAGTAGCGGATCTGCATCTGCGCCCAGTCGCCGCCGACCGGGTCGAGGCCACACTCATAGCTCGTCCGCTTGCCGGGGGGATCAGCCGGACGGCTGGGTTGTAACACCCGATTGGCCGAGAACGCTGTAACGAAGAAGAGAACGCCGGCGAGCAGCAACAGCCCGAGCGTCGCGTACGAGCCCAGGTAACCGGTCACGGTGGGTCAGCCTACCGGCCGCAGACCCGGTTTCGCACCGAGCGCGGTGCGGGGTTGTTTCCCGGCAGGACCAGCACCACGCACCAACTGTTGCCGGAAATTGAACGCACTCCTGGTCACGGAGGACACATGGCCCGCGTGGAGGTACGGCCCGCCCGACAGCCGGCCGGGCGACGTGCCGCGTCGCTGCTCACCGCGTCCCTCGCGATCGGCGCACTGGCCGCGGTCGCGGCCCCGGCCAACCAGGCGTACGCCGTGGGGCCGGCGTACGCCGTGGGGGCGGCGACCGACCCGGCCGGGGAGCCGGGCGGCGGCACGCCGGGCGAGCCCTCCCCGACGGACCCCACGCCCAGCCCCCCGCCGTCGACCCTGCCGCCTCCGGAGACGACCGCCCCGTCGCCCACGCCGACCGAGCCGCCCGAGGCGACCGCCGCACCCTCCACCGGCGCCCCGACCACCACCGCCGCGCCGCCGCCCGCGACCTCCCCGCCGCCCGGCGCGGACCGGCCCGCGCCGGGCCGCCTCGGCGTCCGGGTCACGACCCAGGACGTACGGCTGACCGAGGCGTACTGGAGCGCCCGGAGCACCACGACCACCCTCCGCGTCACCGTCACCAACACGGGCGAGGTCGCGGCGCGGATGCGCCTGGCGTACGCGCTGCCACCCGGCGTCACCGACGCCGGCACGGCCGGCTGCGCCCCGACGGGCGGCGGCGACCACCGCTGCGGTGCGTGGGAGACCGCGCCCGGCGCGCGGTTCAGCACCCTGCTCCGGGTACGGGTCGACGGCGCCGCCTGGCACCGGATGCCGCTCAACGGCACGGTCCGGGTGAACGCGAGCGCCCCCGGGGCGCCCGGCTCGGCCGACGACAGGGCAGGCTTCGCGGTGCTCTTCCCGCCCGGCCCGCCCGTGCCCGGCATCGCGTTGCGGGCGGGCGAGGTGGCCTTCGACATCAGCGGAACCGCGAGCGAACTGGACGTCCGGCTCGGCAACACCGGCCGGGTCGACGCCGCCGGCCGCATCGAGGTCGTGCTGCCGCCCGGCGTCAGCGTCCCCGCCCCGCCCGCGGGCTGCGCCGCGGTCAGCGCCACCCGTACCCGGTGCGACGTCGGCACCGTGCCGTCCGGCGAAGCCGCCACCCTGCGACTGGCGGTGGCGGCGACCGCCGAGGCCCAGCGCGCCGCGCCGCTGGCCGGCGCGGTGGTCGGCCGGCTCGACCCCCGCGGCGGCCGGGCCCGGCAGGTGCAGATGAGCTTCCGGATCACCGCGGCAGCGGCGCTGGAGACCTCGGTCGCCACGCCCGCCCCGGTCGGCTCGCAGGGGCTGATCGCCGCCGCCGGCCCGGCCTCCTTCGGCTCGGGTGGCTCGGTACGGCAGGCCGCCATCGCCCTGATCGCGGTCTCCGGCCTGCTGGTCGCGCTGGCGCTCGGGCTGGCCGTGGCCTCGCTGCGCCGCCGCCTGGCCGCTCCGGGCGATCCCGCACCGCCCCCGGTCCCCTCGGACTGATCCGGTCCGGCCCGCCCGTTCCCGGCCCGTACGTCGGCAACGGGCACCCGGTAGGCGGCACGGCGACCGGATCGACGCCCGATCGGTACCCGGTGATTCTGCTTACGGCCGCCGGGGCGAAACGGCACGATCGCGGACATACAGCCCCGGATTCCGGTTCCACTGGGCGGACCTACGGACAGGTTCGGCGTCCCCTTGGACGTAGGCTCTTGAGGAAGAGAACTACTACGAACCCGGACCAGCCACGGGCGGTGCGGTGCAGCGGTGCGTCAAGGAGGTCACGTGGCCGGGCAAGGCGAGGTCACCATCATGTTCACCCGCCCGCGCGACCGCGCTGAGCGAAGCGAGGTGCAGGCGTGACCAAGCAGATCCGTCAACTCGACCGGGTGGTCATCCGGTTCGCCGGCGACTCCGGCGACGGCATGCAGCTGACCGGTGACCGGTTCACCTCGGAGACGGCGCAGCTGGGCAACGACATCTCCACGCTGCCCAACTTCCCGGCCGAGATCCGGGCGCCCGCAGGCACGCTGCCAGGCGTGTCGAGTTTCCAGGTGCACTTCGCCGACTACGACATCCTCACCCCCGGCGACGCGCCGAACGTGCTGGTGGCGATGAACCCGGCCGCGCTCAAGGCCAACCTGGCCGACCTGCCGCGTGGCGCCGACATCATCGTCAACACCGACGAGTTCACGAAGCGGAACCTGGCCAAGGTCGGATACCAGGCCAGCCCGCTGGACGACGACACCCTCGCCGGGTACGTGGTGCACCCGGTCGCGCTCACCTCGATGACCGTCGGGGCGTTGGCCGACCACGACGTCTCCAAGAAGGACGCCGAGCGGGCCAAGAACATGTTCGCCCTCGGCCTGCTCTCGTGGATGTACTCCCGGCCGTACGAGTCGACGCTGCGCTTCCTGGAGCGCAAGTTCGCCGCCCGCCCCGAGCTGGTCGCGGCGAACGTGGCCGCCTTCCGGGCCGGCTGGAACTTCGGCGAGACGACCGAGGACTTCTCCGTCCGGTACGAGGTCAAGCCGGCGAAGATGCTCCCCGGCACCTACCGCAACATCACCGGTAACCAGGCGCTCTCGCTGGGCCTGGTGGCCGCGGGCGTCCGCTCCGGGCTGCCGGTGTTCCTCGGCGCGTACCCGATCACCCCGGCGTCGGACATCCTGCACGAGCTGAGCAAGCACAAGCGGTTCGGCGTGGTCACCATGCAGGCGGAGGACGAGATCGCGGCCGTCGGCGCGGCGCTCGGCGCCTCGTACGGCGGGTCGCTCGGCGTCACCACCACCAGCGGCCCGGGCGTCGCGCTCAAGAGCGAGACGATCTCGCTGGCCGTGGCGCTGGAGCTGCCGCTGGTCATCGTGGACGTGCAGCGCGCCGGGCCGTCCACCGGCATGCCGACCAAGACCGAGCAGGCCGACCTCAACATGGCCCTGCACGGCCGGCACGGCGAGGCCCCGGTCGCGGTGATCGCGCCGAAGTCGCCCGCGGACTGCTTCCACGCGGCCATCGAGGCGGCCCGGATCGCGCTGACCTACCGCACCCCGGTGATCCTGCTGTCCGACAACTACGTCGCCAACGGCTCCGAGCCGTGGCTGCTGCCCGACGTGGAGTCCCTGCCCGACCTGCGGGTCGAGTTCGCCACCACGCCCAACGGCGAGGACGGCACGACCTTCCTGCCGTACCTGCGGGACCCGGAGACCCTGGCCCGACCGTGGGCCGTCCCGGGCACCCCCGGTCTGGAGCACCGGATCGGCGGGCTGGAGAAGGCCGACAGGACCGGCGACATCTCGTACGACCCGGCGAACCACGACTTCATGGTGCGGACCCGGGCGGCCCGGATCGAGACCATCCCCGTACCGGACGTCGAGGTCGACGACCCGGACGGCGACGCCCGGGTGCTGGTGCTCGGCTGGGGCTCGACGTACGGGCCGATCGGCGCGGCGTGCCGGGGCCTGCGCCAGCGGGGGCTCTCCATCGCCCAGGCGCACCTGCGGCACCTGGCCCCGATGCCGGCCAACCTCGGCCAGGTGCTGCGCGCCTACGACCGGGTGGTCATCCCCGAGATGAACCTCGGTCAGCTCGCCCAGGTGATCCGGTCCAAGTACCTCGTCGACGCGATCGGCTACAACCAGGTCCGTGGCCTGCCGTTCACCGCCGCCGAACTGGAGACGATGCTGGAAGAGGTCCTGAAGAATGTCTGAGCCCGTCGCCCTCAAGCTCACCGCGAAGGACTTCAAGTCCGACCAGGAGGTGCGCTGGTGCCCCGGCTGCGGTGACTACGCCATCCTCGCCGCCGTCCAGGGCTTCATGCCGGAGCTGAACATCCCGCGCGAGCGGATCGTCTTCATCTCCGGCATCGGCTGCTCGTCCCGCTTCCCGTACTACATGAACACCTACGGGATGCACTCCATCCACGGCCGCGCCCCGGCGATCGCCACCGGCCTGTCGGTCGCCCGGCCGGACCTGTCGGTCTGGGTGGTCACCGGCGACGGCGACGCGCTGTCGATCGGCGGCAACCACCTGATCCACGCGCTGCGCCGCAACGTCAACGTGAAGATCCTGCTGTTCAACAACCGGATCTACGGCCTGACCAAGGGGCAGTACTCGCCCACCTCCGAGGTTGGCAAGATCACCAAGTCGACCCCGGTCGGCTCGGCGGACGCGCCGTTCAACCCGCTCTCGCTGGCCCTGGGCGCGGAGGCGACCTTCGTGGCCCGGACCATCGACTCCGACCGCAAGCACCTGCAGTCCGTGCTGCGGGCCGCGGCGGAGCACCAGGGCTCGGCGTTCGTGGAGATCTACCAGAACTGCAACATCTTCAACGATGGGGCGTTCGACCAGCTCAAGGAGCCGGGCACCCGGGACGACTTCCTGATCCGGCTGGAGCACGGGCAGCCGATCACGTTCGGCAAGGACGGGCAGTTCTGCGTCGTCCACCCGCCCGGCGGCTTCGGCCTGGAGGTACGGGAGACCGCGTCGGTGCGTCCCGAGGAGATCGTCGTGCACGACGCGACGGTGACCGACCCGGCGTACGCGTTCGCGCTGTCCCGGCTGCCCGGGATCGACCTGCGCAACACCCCGATCGGCGTCTTCCGCTCGGTCGACCGCCCGTCCTACGACAGCGTGGTGCAGAGCCAGGTCGAGGCGGCGCAGGCGAAGGTCACCGAGACCCCCGAGCAGCAGCTCGCCGGCCTGCTCGCCACCGGCGACACCTGGACGATCCTCTGACCCGTCCCGTGGCCACGGAAAGGGCCCGCCACCGCAACGGTGGCGGGCCCTTCCGCTTCGTGTGGCGCGGGCGTCAGCCCGGCACGCCGGCCGACTGGGGCCGGTCGTCGCGGACGTACACGAGCATGTCGCCCGTCTCGACGGTCGCACCGGCCTGGTCGGTCAGGGTGACCACCCGCCCCCGGCGCACCAGGGCGATGACCAGGCTGTCCAGCTCCCGGGGGGAGCGGCCGACCTCGCCGCGCTCGGCCGAGCGCATGGCCAGCGCCATGCCCTGGCCGGGGGTGAGCAGGTCCTCCACCACGTCGATCAGCGGCGGGGCCGACGTCGACAGGCCGAGCAGCCGACCCGCGGTGGCGGAGGAGACGATCACGTGGTGGGCGCCGCTCTGCTTGAGCAGCGGCGCGTTCTCGGCCTCCCGCGCCCCGGCGATGATCCGCACCTGCCCGGCGGTGAGCTGACGGACGGTGAGCGCCACCAGGACGGCGGCGTCGTCGCTGTCGGTCGCGATGATGACCGCCTTGGCGGTCTTCACGTGCGCCTCGTTCAACACGGAGGAACGCGTCGCCGAGCCCTCGATCGCGACCAGCCCGGCGGAGGTGGCCTGCCGCAGCGCGGCGGCGCTGCGCTCGACCACCACGATCCGGGACTTGTCCATGCCGTTCTCCAGCAGCGCCGAGACGGCGCTGCGTCCCTTGGTGCCGTAGCCGCAGATGATGACGTGGTCCTTCACGCTTCTCCTCCACCGCGACAGGCGACGGCCGGTCCGGTACTGCTCGGTGAGGACTTCCAGGGTGGTGCCGACCAGGATGATCAGGAAGAGCACCCGGGCCGGGGTGATGAAGAGGACGTTGACCAGCCGCGCGGACTGCGCCGCCGGGGTGATGTCGCCGTACCCGGTGGTGGAGAGGGAGACCACCGCGTAGTAGAAGCAGTCGAGGAGGGTGAGCCCGTCCTCGTTGACGTCGCGGTAGCCGTCCCGGTCGAGGTAGACCGCGGCGACCACCGCGAACACCAGGCCCACGGCGGCGGCCAGGCGCAGGCTCAGCGCGCCCAGCGGGCCCCGCCGCTGGGCGGGAAAATGGATCACCGTCGCTCCTGCTCCGCGTCCGTCGCCTGCACGTGCTCAACATAGCGGGTGCGTGGATTTCCGCATCCCGGGGTGCCGATGGGCGCCCCGCCGGCAGACCGGTACTGCCCGCGGGCCCGGGGACGGGCATGATGGGGCTGTCGGCGGAGGGACGAGGCGAGAGCGAGGCCGTCATGTCGTTGCTGCGACGGGTGATCGGCGGGGTACTGCGTCGCATCAGGATGCGGCAGGGCCGCACGCTGCGTGAGGTCGCCGAGGAGGCCGGAGTGTCGCTGCCCTACCTGTCCGAGGTGGAGCGGGGCCGCAAGGAGGCCTCGTCGGAGGTGCTGGCGGCGATCTGCCGGGCCCTCGGCATCCGCCTGTCCGACCTGCTGGAGGAGGCCCGCGACGACCTGCGCCGACTGGAGCCGCGTACTCCCGTGGCCCCGCGGGCGGCCGCCGGAGCGCCCGCCGGGGAGCTGCCGCTCCCCCGCCACGGGGTCCGGCTGGCCCGGCTGGAGCGCGCGGCCGGTCGGCGGCCCACGCTCCCCGGCGCGTCGCTCGTCGTCGGCCCGCGTACCACCGGGCTCGTGCACTGCGTGCGGGCCGGCGCGACCACTCCGGTCACCATCTGAGCCGGCGTCAGCGGCGGGCGTCGTAACGGGCGCGGGCGGCCTCGACCTCGCCGAGGTGGGTGGTCGCCCACGCCTCCAGCCCGGAGACCAGGTCGAGCAGGCTGCGGCCGAGGTCGGTGAGCTCGTAGTCGACCCGCGGCGGCACGCTGGCGTGGACCGTGCGGGTGACCAGGCCGTCGCGCTCCAGCCCGCGCAGGGTCTGGGTGAGCATCTTCTGGCTCACCCCCTCGATGCGCTGGGCCAGCTCGCCGAAGCGCCTGCGGCCGCCGGCGAGGGTGAGCACCACCAGTACGCTCCACCGGTCACCGATCCGGTCGACGACCTGCCGGCTGCCGCAGTTCTTGGCGAAGATGTCGGGCTCCATCCGCTTACTCTCCATCAGTTAGTGGCTTACTTCAAGGTGCCTACTCTCCAACGGGAAGTGTCGGCGGATCCTTCCCGTTGGACGGGGATGACGGATCGTCCGCACACTGAGGGAGTCCAACCATGTCCATCGTCGTCACCGGCGCCACCGGCCACCTCGGCCGGCTGATCGTCTCCGCGCTGCTCCGGCGGGGCGTACCGGCCGGGGAGATCGTGGCGCTCGCCCGGGACACCGGCCGGCTCGCCGACCTCGCCGGGCGCGGGATCGTGGTGCGGCAGGCCGACTACAACGACCCGGAGTCGCTGCGGGCCGCGTTCGCCGGCGCGGACAAGCTGATGTTCGTCTCCGGCAGCGAGGTCGGGCAGCGGGCGCTCCAGCACCGCAACGTGATCGCCGCCGCCCGCGAGGCCGGCGTCGGGCTGGTGGTCTACACCAGCATCACCCGGGCCGACACCTCCAGCATGATCCTGGCGCGGGAGCACCTGGAGACCGAGCGGGAGCTGGCCGCCTCCGGCCTGCCGTACGTGATCCTGCGCAACAGCTGGTACCTGGAGAACTACACGGGCCAGCTCCCGACGTACCTCGAGCACGGGGTGGCCGGCGCGGCGGGTGAGGGGCGGGTCAGCGCCGCCACCCGCGCGGACTACGCGGAGGCCGCCGCCGCGGTGCTCACCGGCGCCGGAGAGCCCAACCGGGTGTACGAGCTGGGCGGCGAACCGTTCACCCTCGCCGAGCTGGCCGCGGAGCTGTCCCGGCAGACCGGCCGGGAGATCGGCTATGTCGACCTGCCGGTGGAGAAGTACGCCGAGGTGCTGGTCGGGGCCGGCGTGCCCGAGCCGTTCGCCGCCGTCCTGGCCGACAGTGACCGGGGCATCGCCCAGGGCGAGCTGCACGTCCAGGGCGACGACCTGGCGACGCTGATCGGCCAGCGGCCCACCACCCTCGCCGAGGCGCTGCGCGCCGCGCTCTGAGTACGCGTACCGCCGGCCCGCCCATGCTCCGGGCGGGCCGGATTCGCGGCCATCGACGCATTCAACACGATCGCCGCGATGGCCGAATACGAGCACGACATCGCCGTGGTGACGCACGGGACGTCCGACGTGCCGGGGGCGCTCGAGTTCCATCCGCTGCTGAGCCTGATCGGGCCGCACGACGTGGTCGGCGGGGTGATCGACGGGCTGTGGCTGGCGGTTTCCTGGTCGCCGTCGCGGCCGTCACGGCCTGGCTGGCGCAGCGACGGGACGAGGCCGACCCGGCGGCGCCCGCCGCACTGACGAGCGGTTGGCGGACGGGTTGCGTCGTCGCACTCGGGCTCAACGCACTCGGCGCGATTCTTCACCTCCCTCACCGAAGGTACGCGTATGCGTTACCGACGGGCGCCCCTCGCCGGATGGAAGGGGCTGGCCGGACAGGCCCCCAAGACTCTGATCAACGAGTCTTGTGAGCAGCTCGAGGACGGTGTACGGTGACAGCCAACATAAAGGATCTAGCAACCCTGATGTCCATGATGGACGGCCGTCGAGATGCGCTTCTGCGCAGCCGTCGATCATCGAGCCGCTCCTTCCCATCCGCCACTCCGCAATCTTCACGGCTGGCCACCACCTCGGGGTGATTGGTTTTGGCCCCTATTCCAACACGCCTGTCGGCGTCAGAACTCACCTTCGTCTCGGTGAATTCCATTTCATCACGATCGAGTGCACTTCCATTCGGTCCGCTCAAACACGCCCTTCCACAGCAGGGGTCGCGGCTCGTACGTCAACAACTACCCTTGGCCTCCTTCCATCGGGTGAGACGGAACTAGAAGGAAACGTGGCAATAAGAAGTCTTCAAGGGAGGTAGGTAATCACCGGCGGCAGCCGCAGTATCGGCACGACTGTCGCACCCCGGTTCGCGGCGGAGGATGCTCCGGTCGTAATCGGCGATCGCTACGCAGTCGATGTCGCTACCACGGTCGAAATCTGGGTTTCCAGGAATCTCTTCCACTTGGTCATGGGAGCGTCACAGTTGCCTACTCTCTGCAAACCTGCCGTCACGGTGCCAGAATTCGTTATTACCATGGAAGAGACGCTTGAGTTAGTCGAGCGCACCCACGCCAAAGTTCCTCATCTGCCGCTTGCTCTTCGGCTGATCCGAAACACCGGAGTGATGAAGCGTCACATCGTCCAGCCAATTGAACAGACGTTGCAGCACCCGGGATTCGAGGAGCGCAATCGAATCCACACAGTTGAGGCCAAAAAACGGACACCGCCAGTCATCATGCGCGCGTTGGCCAACGCTGACGTGACCGTGCAGGACATTGATGCCATCGTCTACGTCTCCTGCACCGGTTTCTCAATGCCGTCCCTAACCGCGTGGCTGATCAACGAGTTCGGGTTTCGCTCCGACACCCGGCAGATCCCCATCGCTCAGCTGGGATGCGCGGCCGGCGGCGCGGCGATCAACCGGGCACACGACTTTTGCTCTGCCTACCCAGACAGGAACGTCCTGATCGTCTCCTGTGAACTGTGTTCGCTGTGCTACCAGCCCACCGACAACGAGGTCGGTAGCCTGCTTTCCGTTGGCCTGTTCGGCGACGCGGTCGGCGCGGCGGTCGTGCGCGGCTCCGGGGGCACGGGCGTGTCTTTGGAACGCAACAGCGCCCATCTCATCCCGCACACGGAGGAGTGGATCTCGTACGCGGTTCGGTCCACGGGTTTTCACTTCCAGCTCGACCACCGGGTACCGGGCATGATGGAGCCACTAGCCCCCGTCATTCGGGCGCTGGCCGCCTCCCACCGCTGGGATGCTGCTGACCTCGGCTTCTACATCGTGCATGCCGGGGGGCCCCGCATCCTCACCGACCTGGGCAAGTTCCTCGCCGTCCATCCCGATGCGTTCCGCTACAGTCGGGCGACCCTGACCGAGTACGGCAACATCGCCAGCGCCGTAGTCCTTGACGCGCTGGCCAGGCTGTTCGAAGACGGTGGTGCCAAGGTCGGCGCCACCGGTATCATCGCGGCCTTCGGTCCCGGGATCACCGCAGAGATGACGCTGGGCACCTGGGTCGACTCCGAGAACCCGCAGCCCGACGCAGGCCCCGCCGGCCATGGTCGGCGCCTGGTAACACAGCAGGGCTAACTGGGATCAGGGACGCGTCCTGGGTCGCCGAGTCGGTCCAGTGTGTTATCTCACCCAGGTCGATCCTGGACGGCGTCCGAGGTCCCTGATAAGGCAGCCGCCGCATTGCGCGTCCGGGCCCGGGCATGGCCCAGCCCGCACCGCCAACCTGGTCAGAACGAGCCGTGGACTGAGGCCTGGTTCAACGGGCTGGGCCCCAAGTCACCGTCCGATATCCGAAGACGGCGTAGCGGTAGCCAAGCAACCATCGGTAAGCCGCGTGTGGAAAAGCCGCACGCACGGAATCTGAAAGGGGGAGGGGAACGGACCCCGCAAGGGATCCGCGCCCCGGAACAACAATGACAACTACGAATCACCAAACGCCGACTCCCCTGCCGTTGATGCGGCTAAGCACCGGATTCTGGAGCTTCAAGACCTTCGCCGCCGCGTTGGAGTTGAGTTTGTTCACCCGGCTCGCCGAGGGTCGGACGATGAGCGCAACGGAGGTGTCCGCCGAGCTCGGACTGCCGCATCGTCCGGCGGATCTGCTGCTCGCCGCTTGCGCCTCGCTAGGACTGCTGGAGAAGCGCGGTGACGGGTACGGAAATACCGCACTGGCAGAGATGTTCCTGGTCGAAGGGCGTCCCTACTATTTCGGTGGCTTCGTGCGGTACTGCGACAAGCGGGAATACCCGGCGTGGGATCGTGTTGTCGAGGCGCTTCGGACGGACAAGCCGACCGCCTGGGACCCAGAGGCCCAAGACTCTCCGTTCGCGGCCGAAGACTCGCAGATGCTGCAGTTGTTCTGGGACGCGATGCACTGCATCTCGACATTCACCGCCCGTGCGCTCGGTGAGGTCTACGACTTTGGCAAGCACGCCCGCCTGCTGGATGTTGGTGGCGGCTCCGGGGCGTTCCCGATCGAGCTGTGCCGCCATTACCCGAATCTATCGGCTACGGTGTACGACCTACCCCACGTGTGCTCGATCGCTGACTCGAAGATAGCCGGTGCTGGATTGAGCGGACGGATAACCACGGTGGCCGGGGACTTCCTGTGCGACACCGAGCTACCAACGGGCCACGATGTGATCCTATACAGCATGATCATGCACGACTGGGGTGAAGACACCAACCGGGAACTGCTGGCACGCGCCTATGAGGCGCTGGCACCTGGCGGTGTAGTTATTATTAGCGAACTGGTGCTCAATGCCGAACGCACCGGCCCCGCCGAGGCCGCCCTGATGGGTATGAACATGCTCATTGAAACGAGAGCCGGCAAAAACTACTCCGAGACCGAGTACGTGACTTGGCTGCAGGATGCCAAATTCTGCGATATTCGCACCCTGCCGTTCGTCGCGGCTGGCGCGAACGGGGTCATCATCGGCGTCAAGGAGCGGCCGATCAACCAGGTCGCTCGTGAGCTCGGGATGAGTCACGAGACGCAGCGCAACTGGGTCCACGCTGCCGAACGCCAGACCGGGCCGGGTTCGGCGGCCAGCGGGAGCGGCTTTTCGGTGGCCGACAAGGACGCCGAGATCGCCCGCCTGCTCCGTGAGGTGGCTGAACTGCGGCAGGAGAAGGAGATCCTTCGCACGGCAGCCGCGTATTTCGCGAAGGAGATGGACCGATGACCAGCCGCTTCCGGCTCACCTCCACCCACCGCGCCACCTTCGGCCCTCCAGCGGCTGTGCCGGATCCTGGCGGTCCTCGCTTGACGCTCGGGCACGCCACCGAGCAGGTCACGAAGAAGCGCTACATCGTCAAGCCCGCTCTCGCCCCAGAGACAGTTCCGACATCCTTTGATTGACATCCTCTCCGCCCTGAAGGACGGAGATTCCCTCCACGCTGCGCGTGGAACACGCGGCGTGCGGGTGGGTTACCGCTTCACCGCGCGGTGC
>NZ_JBICUP010000083.1:0-14486 GCF_043198215.1 Micromonospora sp. NPDC048830 | reverse complement strand
CGCCGCTACGACGCCTGGTACGGCCACATCACCCTGGCCATGGCCGCTGCCGCGTTCCTCGTCGTCACCCGCGCCCGCGAAGCCGCAAAGGGGGCACCACCGGCAGCGAGGGCAGCCTGATCCCGCTGAGCAGCAACGAGATCCGCCGCCTGTTCGCCCACCTCGTTCAGACCATCCGCCACCAAGCCAGCCACATCCTGCACTGGTCCAACTTCCGCCGCCTACGCCAGGAACAAGCCCGGGCCGCCCACTACCGCAAACGACTCGAACCGCCATAAGTCACGACCCGCCGTTGCAGTACTAACTACCCGGCCTTGCGGCTAGGGCAGGAATCGCCCCTACGTTGGCTGTATCACCAGGCTGTGGAGCGAGGGATCACCCGGGAGCCAACCGGCGACCCGTACCGCGACGTAGCGGGCTGCGCCAGTGAGCAGCGCCGAATTGCGCCCGGCGGGCAGCCGCACCGCGTGGGTATAGGTGACTCCATCGATGCTAGTCGCTACGTCTACGGTTGGTGATCGATCGCCGGTCCAGTCCAGCTCGATGCTCCCGAGCGCCTGCTGCTGGCCGAGGTCGACGACCATCCGCCCGTCCACCCCTGGCGTCCAAGCCGTGTCCGATTGGCCATCCACGGCCGCGGCGGGATCGGACATCCCCGGCGGCAGCGGACTGGTCGGGAAGGTGACTCGGCCAAGCGCCAGGTTGGTGAGCGGGTACGCCGGCGCCTCCGGCAGCACGATGTTACGTGGCCGGGTGTCAACGACCACGACTGTGTCGCCCGGTGCGGCCGGCGAGCTTACGCTCACCTGGCAGGTCGGGCCACTGAGCCGGAGGCGTTGCCCGTCGATCACCTCGGCGTGCAGGCCCACCGGCAGCTCGCCCTCGCCGACGGTCCGCATCGTGAACCGTGGCGCGAGCACCTCAGCGCTCGACGCCTTGAGGACGGCGGCGTAGTCGGTGCCTGTCGCGGTGACGGTCTGCGTCCCCGCGTACAGCTGGACGCTCGTCCGCGACTGCGGCAACGAGACGGTTGCGGTAGCGGCGGAGCCCGATAGGTTGAACAGGCTCAGATGGCCCTCCGCGGTGCTGGCACGTACCGATGCCTGCGATGTTGTCGGTGCGGGCTGCGCGGCCACCGCCTGCGTCTGCCCGGGATCGAGCCGGGGGTAGCCCTCCACGAGCAGCGGTGCGGCGGGTCCGTCGGACAGGGTGATGACGTTGCCGGTGACGGTGATCGGATTGGCCGAGCCCCGCACCACCAGGCTGGCGCGGCCGTCGATATCGAGCCAACCGCCGGTGCTCGACAGGTTCGGCTGCGGATACGTGGCGATGTCGCGCCAGGTGACGCCGTCGTCGGAGGCCTGCACGCGATAACGGCGTCCGGAGGCGGCTTCCCAGTAGATGACCGCCCGATCGAACGTGCGGGGCCCGCCGAGGTCGACGGCGAGCCAACTGGCGGCGCGCGGCCGGTCAGCGCGGGACACCGCCCAGCGTGTGGTCATGGTGCCGTCGGTGGCGAGGGCGGCGCCGCGCCCCGTGTCAGCGGATGACGCGGTGGTGGGCTTACCGAGCGTCAGGTTCGGGCCGGTCGCGCCGTTGCGCACCTCGAATTCGAAGATCGAGTAGCCATAGGTCGGATCGGGTTCGACACCGAGCATCCGAACCCACTGCGCGGTCGTGGTGGGGAAGGTGACCGTGTCGACGCGGGCAACCCCCGGTGGTGGAGTCGCACCGCCCGAATCCCGCGACGCGACGGTGACCGTTCCTTCTGCGGCGGTGTAGGTCCGGCTGCCGTCCAAGCCGGCGACGCCGGGCATGGTGAGGTTGTAGACCTCGAGGTGCCCCTCCCCGGCCGCGATCCCACTCGTGGCATAGACGACCGAACCGCCGGGCAGTGTGGCAAATCCGGCCCAGCCGGTGTCGAAGCCGAGCACCGTGGCGCTGCCGTCGAACCCGTCGCGCAACGCGGTATACGGTGCGGCGCTGCGCTTGCGAACGGTGCCTGCGGTGCTGGGCAGGAACATCGGAGTGGCACCGCTGATCAGGAACAACCAGTCGTCGTGGGCGGGCTGCCAGGCGAACTTGACATAGCCGGCTCTGCTGACCGCACCGGCCCAACTGTTCTTCGATTGGTGCGACAGGAGGCCGGGGCCGGCGCCGAAGTCGATGACGCCACTGGCCGCCGCGAACACATCGTCCTTGCTGAGCGGGACAACCGGTTCGCCGCTGCGCGCCCGCCACTCGTGTAGCAGGTAGCTGATAGCCACCTCGGCCCGCGCCTCTGGTTCGTACTTCGGCTCTCCGGAGAACTTGGTGATGCGATACTGCGGCGGATACTGCTGGTAGGCCTCGAACCGGTCGGCCATCGCCGATTCCGCCCAGGCGGCGCTCCGGTCGCCGAGCACCTGGGCGAGGAACGCGAGCGGGATGACATCACGGCCGTAGAGGTGTTCGCGGTCGTTCACCATCGGCATCAGCGGCTCGCCGGCGTCACTCATCACCGACAGGATGCTGCGCCACAGCCGATCACCGTTGGGTTGCGCTCGCATCACCTCGGGTATCGGCTGTCCGGCAATCATGAAATGTATGCAGTTGCGCGCAGAGGTCCGCCACAGCTCGCACTGGTAGTGCGGGCCGAACGAGCCATGGTTCTCGACCACGAACGTGTCGTACAGGTTCCGCGCGGTGTTCGCCGACACGGCGACACCGTCGACGATCGTCGGATTCGCGAGGTCGGCAACCGGAAGGCCGGTCTGGTTCCGGCTCCACTGGCCGAATCGGGTGCGCCAAGCCGCGGCGTCCGGAGCGTTCGGTGCCCAGGCGAGGCCGGGTGCGAGGGATTGCGCGTAGACGCCCATCTCCTCCAGCTTGGTATCGCCGATCCAGCCACCGGCGAGCCCGTTCGTCGTCCATCCCGGTGACCGCGGGTCGTCGCCGGTGCCGAGGGACGCCGTGTACGCCGCCTGCAACTGGGCGAGCTGGTCCAGGTTGGCCCGGGTGGTCGCGTCGAGGTCGTCCCAGAGCAGGCGGCCGGCGAGTTGGAAGTACAGCTCGAATGTGCTGTCGAAGTAGAGGGTCTTGCCCCACTCGGTGCCACCGATCAGCCGGTTCGACGCGGCGAAGTGCGACAACGTCGCCACGGTGTGCGCCTTCAGAGTCTCGGCGTCGATGCCCGCCAGCGCCTCGTCAAACGTGCCACGCGTCAGCACCAGCGCGTTGCCGAGAACCACGGTGAAGGAGAAGTTCGCGGCCCGGTAGTGTCCGGCGGCCTCGTCCCACTGCGTCTCAGCCCACCGGGTATGCCGCAACAACACACGGTGGTAGGTCTGCGCCACCGCATCGTCAGCGAGGAGTTCCGGTTCCGGGCCGGACGGCGCGACCGACACGGCAGCGAGCGCACCGACAGTGGCAGCCATCTGGAGGAACCTGCGGCGGCTGACCCGAGGGTGGATGGGGACCGAGCCTGGCGCCGATGTCATACGGCATTTTTGTGTGTAGCCATCCGACGCGTCAAGGTCCGTCCACACGCAACCGTGCCCTGGCCGCCCGCTACGACAACCTCGCGTCCGCTGCCACCCCACAGTGCGCATCGCCACGACACCAGAAGGAACCGGCCCCCACCACTCCTCCGCACCTTTCGACGCCATCGATGGCCCGCTCCGTCGCGGGTCAACGGCGGCCCGGCTGCCCCGGGAGCGCCGCTATGCGGACGGCGGAGGCTCGACGGGCGATCGACTGCGGCAACGCGAGCACTACCGCGGGGGTGGCGTGGCCTGGCCTGACCGTGCCTGGGTTCCGCTGATGTTCGACCGCGAGCCGGCTCTGCCCAGCACCGTGCTGGTCGGTGGCGACGGCATTTGATCAAGATCACCCTTAGCGTTCAATCCTGCTCTGATCTTCCCCAGCCCCCAGGGTCTGGCGGTACTCCCTCGGGGAGATTTGGACGTGTGCCTGGGTGCCGACGGCCTCTACCTCCCAGAGTTTGCCGAAGGCGTGGGTGTCGGTCAGCACGATCCGACCGATCTCCGGAGGGATGTCGGGGTTGAGGATGAGCTGGCCGTTGCGGGCGTCCAGTCCGAGCATGGTGCGCACAAACAGTCTCGGGGCGCCACTGGCCCATGCCTGTGGGCTGCATGCGGTCGGGTACCGCACGGGGGTCCGGCCGAAGGCTCGGTCGTAGCCGGAGAGCGCCTCGGGCAGTCGGTATTCGGAGCATCCCGCTGCTTCCAGCATCGCCATTATGATCCGGTTCGCCTCCTGCCGGAAGCCGTAGCGCGCGAGTCCGTGGGCGATGAGTGAATTGTCGTGCGGCCACACGGTGCCCATGTGGTAGCCGATCGGATTGTAGCCGCGTTCGGCGGTGGAGGTGGTGCGTACGCCCCAGCCGGAGAACATATGGGCGGACATTAGCTGGCGGGCCACGATCGCCGCCCGGTCCGGTGGGACAATGCCGCTCCACAGCAGATGGCCCATGTTGGAGGTCATCGAGTCGATCTGGCGTTTGTCGCCGTCGAGTCCGAGCGCGTAGAAGCCGCCCCGGTTGTCGATCCAGAAGTCCCGGTTGAAGCGTTCGTACAGGTGGTCGGCCTCGGCCCGCAGCCGTCCCCCGAGTTCCGGGGCGTTGAGCGGTCCGTCGGCCAGTTCGGCCACCCGCAGCTTCGCGTCGTAGGTGTAGCCCTGGATCTCGCAGGTCGCGATCGGTAGCACCGGGATCGTCCCGTCGGCGAACCGAATCCCGTCCCACGAGTCACGCCAGCACTGGTTGCCCAGCCCCTGCGGTGAGCGTGTGCCGTACTCGACGTACCCGTCGCCGTCCCGGTCGCCGTACTCGCCGATCCAGCGCAGCGCCGCGTACACGTTGTCACGCAGCTCCCGGACAATCTCGTCGTCGCGAGTCCACCGCCAATATTCGGACAGCAGGATCAGCCAGAGTTGAGTGGCGTCGGCGGTCCCGTAGTAGGGGTTGTGGGGTTTGAGACCGAGCTGGGTCAGCTCACCGTTGCGGATCTCATGCAGGACCTTGCCCGGTTCCTCGTCGCTGAAGTCATCGACCTTGGTGCCCTGCATCGCGGCCAGCGACAGCAGCGCCTGCCGTGAGACCCTTGGGGCGACAGCCACACTCTGATAGGAGGTGATCAAAATGTCCCGACCGAAAAGTGTAAGGAACCAGGGCATGCCGGCTGCAACGAGAATTCCCGTGCAGTTTTGGTGTCGTACCTCGATCAACAGCGACACCAGGTCGCTTGCCGACTTGCGCCACGCCTCGTCCAGTAGATTGAAGTTTGAGCGCAAGCTCGGCAGGAGCGATCGCCACTGGGCCATCCGATCAGTCGTATCGCCGCTGAGGGCATCCTCGAAGCGTCGGCGTGGCGGCCGCACCTCCTCCCGTCTCACGCGGAACGGCACGTGCAAATCGCATCGCCAATCCTCATTCAGCGCCAAGCGAACGTTCCACACCAGCGTGTCGTTCTCCACCCGGCCGGCCGCCGGATCCGCCTCCACATTCGTGCACACCTCGAAGGAGCCATTGCGGTAGGAGAACTGCAGCCGGGAACCGTCCGAAGCATGCGAGCGGGTGATTTTCGCCGACCGGTCCCGGACCGTCTCCTTGATTTCGAAGAGGTCCGCGAAGTCGGTCCCGACCGCGAGGCGGATCTGGAGTGACACCGGTTCCGCGGTGAAGCTCTGCACGTGGATACGTTCGTGCAGACCCCCGTCGAGGAGACGCTGCCGTCGTACCCCGACGTGATTCGCCCGCACACCGGGCAGGTCAGGGTTGGTCAGGAAGAACACCGCCGAGTAGGGCTCGATCGTGCCGGAGCTGAGGACCAGCAGCGGCCCCTCGTTGATCGTCAACTCCCACCGGTCGATCATGCGGGTGTCGTCGTGTACCAGCCCGCCGATCGAACCCGGACCCACGTCGCCCGCCGCGTTGGAGTACATGAACGAATACCCCTGCAGCACCGCGACCGCATCCGGCCCCAACTCGGGCGGCAGATCCCGCAACCTTCCTCTCGCCGCCCCCTCCTCCAGCCTGAGATCGGGGGTCGGGTCGGCCGGGGTGGGCCGGCGGCCGACGGTCGCCACGATACACCTCCACACTCGGGAAGCACGGAATGATGCCGCTCCCTCAAGTCAGGCTAGAGTCTTGCGGCACGATCCGGGGCAAATCAGCGGCAGATCGAAAATCTCCCGGTGAGGCTCACCTCCTATCGGAGCAGGACTGCGACGGCGTCAAGGATGCGCCCCCGGAGCCGTTTGGGCACCGGCTTGCCGACCTCGTCGTCAGCGCAGTATGGAAGGGGTCACTGGGTAGTTCGGGATGCGATCCCGCGCTTGAGGGATTCCCCGTTCATGCTGTCGCTGGCATGTTGCCGCTGCCCTGACCGGCGTCGGGCCGTGATGGATCGGCGTTGTTCCTTCGCTCAGGGACGTTCCTGTTCCGCCCCACCGATCCGCGATGATCTCTGCCACGATCGAGATGGCCGTTTCTTCTGGTGTCCGAGCGCCCAGGTCGAGGCCGATGGGACTGCGAAGCATTTCCAGACGGGCCTTCTCGACGCCTGCGGCGAGGAGGGCGTCGTGGCGACGTTCGTGTGTGCGCCGCGAACCCATGGCACCGATGAAACGTGGGCGCACCGTGTCGGGCAACTCCAGCAGTGTCGTCAGCAGTGGGATGTCGAACTTCGCCTCGTGCGTGAGTACGCACACCACGGTGCGGGCGTCGAGCCGGCCCGCGTCGACCTCCTGCTGCACGTATCGGTGCGGCCATGCGACGACGACCTCGTCGGCGCTCGGAAACCGTGTGGCCGTCGCGAAGACTGGTCGTGCGTCGCAGACGGTGACCTGGAACCCGAGGAACGACCCGACGTGTGCCACCGCGGCGGCGAAATCGATCGCGCCGAAGACGATCATGCGTGGTCGGCTGGTGAACGACTCGACGAAGACCGTCACATCCTGACCGATCCGGCGCCCGTCCACGCCGTAGTGCAGCGTGCGGTTGGCGCCCTGGGACAGCACCCCTCGTGCGTCGTCGGTGATCGCCGTCAGCAGTCGGTTGCTTCCGACGTCGCCGTGGCTCGAGGATTCGCCGACTACGACGTGGCGGCCCACTATCGATTGGTCATGATGCCGGACCACGGTGGCCAGCGCGACCGGACGCTGCTCGCGTACGGCGGACCACAGGTGGGCGAGCTCAGGGGACGAGGAGCTGGTGACCGGTTGCACGAAGACGTCGATGGTCCCCCCGCAGGTCAGTCCGACAGCGAAAGCGTCGTCATCGGTGACCCCGAACCGGTGCAGCGAGGCCAGGCCCGTCGTCATCGCCTGATGCGCCAGCTCGTACACCGCTGCCTCGACACAGCCGCCGGAGAGAGAGCCGCTGACCGTCCCGTCCTGACTGACCACCATCGCGGCACCGGCTGGTCGGGGCGAGGAACCGAAGGTCGAGACGACGCGGGCAATCGCGAAGGGTTCACCTCCGGTGCCTCTCTGCTGCACGACGTCCCATTGCTCTTGCATGATGAAAACCTCCGATGTGGTTCGGAGCAGTTGGTCAAGCCCTGTGAATGGAAGATCTTGACTATGCTGCGTTGACGGCCGACCTCCAGGTCCGGTGTTCCACGAGCTGGCAGGGTTCGAACCGGGTGCCAGCGCGGACGAGGGCGACGAGGTGGTGGTGTGCGTCGAGCGTGCGCTGGCGGGCCCGCGCGGCTCTGATGAGCCTGACCGCCGTGGCCGGTCCAACGGCCTTTGACCCGGGCCCTTGGTGGCCTTGATGCATTAACATACGGTGACTGATCTAACACTCTATGCTACCTACCTGCGGGTCGGTGGGTAGAGGAGCGACCTTGACCAAGGTGATGAATCAGCCGGGAGCCGCGGACATCGAGCCGCGGGAGGCCCTGGTCAGTGAGCTGAGGCGCGACGGGTACCTCATCATGACGGGGGCCGCAGGGTATCTCGACGACTTGCCGCTCGGTCGTCTGGCGCACGCGGCGATTCTGCGCAGTCCGTATCCGCACGCGAGGATCGTCTCGATCGACGTGGAGAAGGCCAAGGCTGCCCGCAACGTGCTGGCCGTGCTCACCGGAGACGACCTCGTCGGGAAGGTCAACCCGCTACCGCATTTCTGCGACCCGAAGGTCTTCGGCCTGCGGACCGCCGACTTCTACGCCCTGGCCACCGGGAAGGTCCGGTGGGTCGGTGAGCCGGTCGCCGCCGTGGCAGCCGAAACGCTCGCCGCCGCGGAGCGGGCGCTGGAGTTGATCGACGTCGTCTACGAGGAGATCCCGTTCGTCACCGACGCCGTTGAGGCCATGGCCCCCGGCGCGCCGAAGGTCTTCGACCACTGGGAAGACAACGTCCTCGGCATGTTCCCGTTCGAGGAGGGCGACGTGGACGCGGCCATCGCGGCATCGACCCACGTTGTTGAGGACACCATCTCCATCCAGCGCTTCCAGGCCGCTCCGCTGGAAGGCCGAGGGTATGTCGGCAACTGGACTCGTGCCGGCAAGATCACCATCCATGCATCCACCCAGAATCCCCATCTGGTGCGTACCAACCTCGCTGCCACGCTCGGCGTCACCGAGGCGAACATCCGCGTCATCCAGGCTCGCGTCGGCGGCGCCTTCGGCCACAAGTTCAACGGCTACCAGGAAGAGTCCCTGGTGTGCCTGCTGAGTCGGCTCGCGGGCAGGCCCGTCAAGTGGCTCGAGACAAGGGCGGAAACACTCCTCGCCGGAGCGCGCGAGTACCACCACGAGTTCCGCGTGGGCTTCGAGCACAACGGACGCATCAACGGCATCCACGACCGCTCGGTCGCTAACGTCGGATGCTTGTCCACCTGGGCCGGCTGGAGCATGATCTACCCCAACGGGATGTCCTTCCCTGGCCCCTACGCCGTCAAGAACTACAAGGTGGAGTCCTACGGCGTGGTGACGAACAAGGCACCCTGGAGCGGCGCCCGTGGCTACGGCAAGGAATCGGCCGCGCTCGTCATGGAGACGATCGTCGACCTGGTCGCCAAGAAGATCGGCATGGATCCGATCGAGGTACGACGCGTCAACTTCATCGCCTCCGACCAGTTCCCCTACTGGACCCAGGCGAAACACCTCGACAGCGGCAACTACCAAGGAGCTCTCGACCAGGTGGTGGAGCTCAGCGGCTACCACGAGTGGCGACGGGTTCAGCGTGATCGACCGGCCGACGGGCCGCTCCTGGGCGTCGGGGTGGCGTTCGACCTGACTCCCGAGAGCGGGGACTTCGGCGGAAGCCTCGTACGCGGGCACGACACCACCACCGTGCGCGTCAGCCCGTGCGGGTCGGTGAGCGTGCTCACCGGCGTCACCAGTCCCGGCAACGGCAACGAGACCAGCATCGCCGCGCTCGTCGCCCGAGAGTTCGGTGTGCACCCCTCGACCGTGTCCGTCTCCCAGGGCGACACCGACATCTGTCCGTACGGTTTTGGAAACTATTCCGGGCGCAGCCTCGTTGCCGGCGGAGGTGCTGGGGTCCTGGCCGCTCGGGAGATCAAGGCCAAGCTACGCACCGCCGCAGCGGTGCTCCTCGACGTCGAGCCCGACGACGTCGTCTTCGCGGACGGGCAGGTGCGCTCGGCGTCCAACCCATCCAAGACCATGGACTTCGCGCTGCTGTGCGACCAGATCTATCGCACCAGCTACGTCAATCCTGGTCTGGTCGAGCCTCAGCTCGAAGCCACCTGCACCGACCGGCCGGACAACTTCACCCACGTCCCTGATGAGCACGGGCGTATGTCGGCCTATCCGGCCTTTCCGTTCTCCGCCCACGTCGCGGTGGTGGAGATCGACCGCGAAACCGGTTATCCGCGCCTCATCGACTACAGCTGCGTCCATGACTGCGGCACGGTCATCAGCCCGAAGCTCGTTGACGGCCAGCTCAACGGTGCGATCGTCATGGGTATCGGCGGGGCGCTGTACGAGAGCCAGCCCTTCGACGACCAGGGACGTCCAACGGCCCTGACGTTCAAGCAGTACCTGCTTCCGCGCGCGACCGACCTGCCGACGATTCGTCTCGGCACCCAGGTCACCCCGTCGCCGTACACCCTCTTCGGCGCAAAGGGCGCAGGCGAGAGTGGGGTCGGAGGAGCCCTGGCATCGGTGACGATCGCGGTCAACGATGCGCTCGCCTCGGTCGGCGCCAAGGTGCATCAGCTTCCCCTGACCCCTTCCCGCATTCTCGACGCTCTGCTGGACGCCGAGGTCGCGCGATGATCCGAGACGACCTCCGATACCACCGTCCGAGCACGGCCGAGGAAGCATTGGCCCTGCTCCAGGAAGCCGGTGCCGAGGGCGTCGTCATCGGTGGCGGCACCCTGGTCGTCCCGCAGATGGTCAGAGGCGAGCGGCGTGCCCGCGACGTCGTCGACCTCCGCGGTCTCGGCATCGACAAGCTCACGGTGCATACCGATCACGTCGAAATCGGCGCGATGGTGACCTACGGAACTGTCCTGCGCGCCGAGAGGCTTCCCGGTAGCAGCGTCCTGCTTCAACAGCTCGCGGACGTCGTGACCGGCGGCTGCCAGATCCTCAACCTCGGGACGCTTGGCGGCTCGGCCGCCCACGCCACCCCCTGCTCGGATGTCCCCGCAGCGCTGGTCGCCCTCGGCGCGTCGATGTGCGCTCATGGCCCCGACGGCCCCCGTGAGATCCCCGCGGGAGAATTCTTCCGCGACGCGCACCAGACCGCGCTCGGCCCGGGCGAGCTACTGACCGGGATGCGGATCCCGGTCACACAAGCATCAACCGGCTACGTGAAGATGAAAGCCGCATCCAGCGGCTGGCCCGTGGTGACCGCTTCGGCCGTCCTTGACGACTCCGCTGCGCACGTCACCGTCGGCGCTGCCCAAGCAGTCCCGGTCCGCGTGGATGTCTCCGCGTTCCGCATCGATGGCGGTTGGGACGGCACAGCCCTGGCCGCAGCGGTACGCGACGCCATCGAGGACCCGTGGCACGACTCCCAAGCCCCCGCCCACTACCGCAAGCACATTGCCGGTGTCCTGGCACGCAGAGCCGTCGAAAGGGCCGAATCCGCATGACCGACCAGAGCGCGCCGGTGAGCACCGTCAGCATGACGATCAACGGCACTCGCCAGACCTTCGTATGCGAGGACCGCAGGCTTCTCGTTCACGCGATCCGCGACAACCTCGACCTGAAGGGCACCCGGGTGGGGTGCATGAACGGCGACTGCGGTACGTGCACCATCAAGCTCGACGGGCAGGCCGTCAAATCGTGCCTCATCCTCGCTGCCAGTGCCAACGGGGCGGAGATCACCACCATCGAAGGCATCGCACCGCCCGGAGAACTCAGCCCACTGCAGAAGGCGATGTGGGAGGAGGACGCCTTCCAGTGCGGCTTCTGCGTGGCCGGCACCCTGTTCGCCGCCCAGGAACTCCTCGACACCCACGACGATCCTGACGAGGATGACATCCGCAAGGCGCTGATCGGCAACCTGTGCCGGTGCACGGGATACGAGTACATGGTCAAGGCGGTCAGGTCGGTGGCTCGCGCACGACGCCCAGGCGGGACATCCGCATCGAACGCCGACTGACAGATGCGCACGACCGCCCGCTGCACGCCTGGCGGCTGAGCACTGGAGGTTAGGGAATCGGATGCGCGACGCTGCGCCCCACGGCGAGCATTCGGTGGCCGGTGTCCTACTCGCGGCCGGCGCGGGAATCCGGTACGGCGGACCCAAGGCGCTCGTCGACGGCTGGCTGGCCGGTGCCGCGACGGCACTGCGCGACGGTGGCTGTGACCCGGTCCTGGTCGTACTCGGGGCAGCGGCCGACGAGGCGAGACACCTCGTCCCGAACGGAGCCGAGGTCGTGGTGGCCGCCGACTGGGCCGAGGGCATGGGGGCCGCACTGCGCGCCGGGCTGAGCGCAGCCGAGGCGACGGCCGCCGCTGCCGCCCTCGTGCACCTGGTCGACCTCCCGGACGTCGGCCCCGCGGTCGTGCGCCGGCTTCTCGCCGCGGCAGCGCCGGACGCGCTTGCGCGCGCCATCTACCGGAGCGCCCCCGGGCACCCCGTCCTGCTCGGCCGCGAGCACTGGAACGACGTCGTAGCGACGGCGGTCGGGGACCAGGGTGCCCGCGCCTTCCTGCGGGCCCATGCTGAGGTCGTCGAGATCGAGTGCGGCGACATCGCCGATGGACACGACGTCGATCTCAGGAAACCTGAGTGAACCGTAGATCTTGCAGCCGTCACGCTTCAGCAGCCAGGCGGTCCACTCCTCGAAAGCGCCTGCGGACAAAGCGTCCATCGTGTCGAGTGCGACGGATTGGTGGTGCCTGCGAAGGAGTTCCGGGCATGGGCTTCCTGCCCGAATCTCTCAATAGCCGAATTCCAGGTGTCGTCGGCTACGCCCAGCCGCCGGGACGCCCCCTTGAGTGCGGCTGCGCAGCGTTCCAAATGCCGTAGCGCCGAGCCGTTTCGTGGATCCCCGCGGCGTATCCAGTGTGAGTGGGGTAATCGGTGTAAGCGTCCGTAAGAGCGACCGGCAATAGGCCAAGATCAGGTTAGGTGGGCACCCCGAGATAGCAGGCAGGCACGGGCTTGTTGATCATCAGAGTTCTCTACGCTCAGCGATCGACAGGAGTCCCGTGCCTGCCCTGCCATCATTGTTGCTCGAACCTGTCTGGGTCCAATTCGCCGCGCTGTGGGCTGAGCGACGGGAGTTCGATCCGGCGCATCCGTTGGGCTGCCACCGCCGTCGGATCCCGGACCGGGTGGTGTTCGAGCACGTCACCCCGCACCCGTCGCGGTCCTCAGCCGGCTCCTCGGCCTGCACCTGCACACCGCCACCGGCTGGAGCATCGAAGCCGACAACACACCCGACTTCGCTATGCCGCAGCCACTGCCGGTCGACCTGCGGGCTCCGGTGCGGAACCGGGGACGCGTTGACCAGAAAATCTATGTGTCGACCGCTAGACATCCCTGCTGTCGCCGACTAGGCTCTCTACCGTTGAGTGCGAGGTTCGACAAAGACGCCGACGGAACCGCCGTCCACGACGGGCGATGGAGCAGGGGGCCAGGTTCACACGGCTCCCGCTCGGCACGACCAGTACCCAAGTGGAAGTTGAAGTAGTACGGAAGTACCCGGGTGTGAAGGTCTGTGCCCGGGCGCACCGGCGCGGTGGGGCCAAGCGCCAGGTTCAGGGCTCCCCCGCGAGCAGTACCGGTCCGCCGGTGCCGCGGCGTGGGCCCGGCACCGGCGGACAGCAGGCACAGTTTGAGATAAGGAAGACAGAGGAAAGGGAGGGCCGTACACCGTTGGATCGCCCGCCGCCGGCCGCAAGTAACGGGTCGGGCGCGGACACCGCAGTTTCCATCGAACGAGAGGTGGTTCTCCGGTCACGCTTATGCGATCCCCGCACCTGAGGCTGTTCGGCCTGGCGCGGACATGACAAACCGACAGTCTGGTCGGTGATGGTGTTTCTGACCCGTAAACCCTGGGCCCCGGCGCTTCCCGCGCCGGGGCCCTCGTTCTGGAGGTGGCATGGGCCAACCCGATGACATGCTGGACGACGACAACTACCCCGCCTACACGATGGGCCGCGCCGCGGACATCGTCGGCTGCTCGCAGGACTTCCTGCGCCGGCTCGGTGAGGCGGGACTGATCGACCCGCACCGCTCCGCCGGCGGCCACCGTCGCTACTCCCGCAGCCAGCTACGCTTGGCCGCCCGCGCCCACCAGATGTGCGAGCAGGGCACCGATATGGCGGCCGCCTGCCGGATCATCATCCTCGAAGACCAACTCGCCGAAGCCCGGCGACACAACCAATCCCACCCCACCCACTGACCACCGCCGCCCGGTGGCAACGCCGAGGCGACGCGAACCGCCACACGGTCCCGGCCTGGTCCAGGCAGGGACCGTCTGTCGTTCCAGCGGGGATCCCCGCGCCGACGCCGCCGTCGAACGGGGCGTGGCCCGGCTTCTTCTCCAGCGCCCGCCTGCTCCCCAACATCCCACGCACCCGCCCCACGCCCCGGCGATCGACCAGCCGACCGCCGAACCGTGGCCACATCATCCGGTGATGATCCCGCCAGGTAGGGGTACGACCCGCAGACTCCCGCCCTTGGCCAGGGAAAACGGGATCAGACCTCAGACCTCAGACCATCACGTGAGGAACCTGGCGGGTTGTTTCTTATGCGGTCCCTTCAGACAGGCTTGCGGGCAAGCCGGTGGCCTGCCCCGGCGCTATGCGCCGCAAGGGAAGCGGCGCTTCGCGCCCGATTTATCCACGCATGGATGTGTCAACAGGGCCGATCTTGGTGGTGCCCAAACAAGGTGCCGGAGTGGCGCTCATTCAACCTGCCGGAAACAGCACTGGAACGAGATGGTCGGAAGCTGGGGTGGCGGTCAGCGCGGCTGACTGATCCGCACTGGGTGCCCTGATTCGGGGCGGGGAAGGAGCGTTGCGTGTTGGCTGCCGCCGTTCCGA
>NZ_JBICUP010000082.1:0-15445 GCF_043198215.1 Micromonospora sp. NPDC048830 | reverse complement strand
GGCCTGCTTCAGTGTGGGGCGTCGGTCGCGTCCGCCGCCCCACGTCCACCACTCGTGCAGCAGGTTCCACATCGCACGGGCCGCGTGGCCCTGAATGTCGAGTGCGGCGGCCTGCTGCGCAGTGGGGGCGAGGCGACGTACGTATCCGTGGTTGACCTTCACGACGCGCCTCTCTTCCTCCACGGCCGCCACGACGGCGGGAATGAACAGCAGAGGAACCGTCACGAGGCCCACAACGCCGGCGAGGACGGCCAACAGCGGGCCGGCCAACGGACCGCCGGGATTGGAATTCGTCGCGACCGCGTACACGAGCAAGCCCAGGTAGGCGACGACACCTTCGACGACGACCACCAGCCAGGCAGCGACAGCCCCAGCCAGATGCCGGGCGACAATGGCCATGTTGCTCTCCCCGTTCCGTGGTTCATCCACATGAGTCACCACGTTGGCGCGACCCTACCACGGTACGGCCGGGTCGTCGGCCCCTCAGCGAGCCGAACGCGGGGAGCGACGGCGGCCGAGGACCCCCGGTCCCCGCGCCCCCGACCCCGCCGTCGGGAACCCGGACGGGTCACACGCCGACCCGCTGGGGCGGGACGCTGAGGCCGTACAGGGCCATCAACTCCGGGGTGTCGACCCGGCTGCCGTCGGCCACCGAGTCGCAGGCGATGTCCACGATCTCGTCCTTGTGCGCCAGCAGGTACGGGCGGGCGCCCACGTCCGCGCTGGCCAGCGTCGCGATGCCGGACCAGTGCCGGCGACCGAAGAGCATCGGGTAGCCGCGCAGCCCCTCGTAGGTGGCGCAGACCAGCACGTTCGGGTACGGCAGCGCCGCCACCCGCCGCACCGCGGCGGCGGTGAGGCCCGGCATGTCCACCGGCATCACCACGACCGCCTCGATTCTCTCGTCGGTCAGCGCGGCCAGGCCGGCCCGGATCGAGGACCCGACGCCGGTGCCCCAGGCCCGGTTGACCACGACCGTGGCCCCTGTCAGGTTCGTCATCTCACGGACCTGGTCCGCCGCCGGGCCCAGCACGACGACGATCTGCCCGCACCCCGCCTCGGTCAGCGTGTCGACCATCCGGTCCACCAGGGGCAGATCGCCCTGGTGGAGCAGCGCCTCCGGGCCGCCGATGCGGCGTCCGCCGCCGGCAGCGATGATCATTCCTGCGGTCCGGTTCAGCGGGCCACCTCCACTGTCGACGGGGACCCGCCCAGCCGCACACCACGCCCGTCCCCTCGTACGCACATGGGATGCAACGAGCGCACCGGCGATGGGTGGCGGGGCGAAACGGATATTTGCCGCAGTACGGCCATCCGGCCCGGGCCGCGGACGTCCGCCGTCGCCGGCCGTCAGGCCGCGTCGGCGTAGCACTCCACGACGGACAGGTCCAGGGGGAACCGGACCGGGGTCTCGCCGAACAGCAGGGCCGTCGCCCGAGCGCCGCTGTCGCGCACCGCCTCGGCCACCGCGTCGGCCTGCTCGGCCGGGCAGTGCACGACCACCTCGTCGTGCTGGAAGAAGACGAGCTCGGCGGCGGTGCCGGCGAGCGCCGTCCGCAGCGTGGCGAGCAGCGTCGAGGCCCACTCGGCGGCGGTGGCCTGGATGACGAAGTTGCGGGTGAACCGCCCCCGGGACCGGGCCGCCCGGGCTCGGGGCCCCTGCGGCTCGGCCGCCCCGTCCGGCTCGGGCACGGCGTCCTCGCCGTCGGGGGACCCCACCCCGCCGGGCGGGCACGTCCGCCCCAGCCAGGATCGGACCAGCCCGCCGGCCTCCCCGGTGCGGGCCGCCGCCTCGACGTACCCGAAGGCGGTCGGATAGCTGCGCCTGAGCACCGCGAGGGCGGGGACGGCCGCGCCGCCGGTCTGCCCGTACATCGCGCCGAGCAGGGCCACCTTCGCCCGGGCCCGGTCACCGCCGAAGGCGTCCTGAGCGAGGGCGGCGTACAGGTCGCCGGCCCCGCCCGCGGCGGCGAGCCGGGCGTCGCCGGAGACCGCGGCGAGCACCCGGGGCTCCAACTGGCCGGCGTCGGCCACGACGAACCGCCAGCCCGGATCGGCCACCACCGCCCGGCGGATCACCTTCGGGATCTGCAACGCCCCGCCGCCCCTGGTCGCCCACCGGCCGGAGACCACCCCGCCCGGAACGTACTCGGGATGGAACCGGCCGCCGCGCACCCAGGCGTCCCGCCACGCCCAGCCGTGCGCCGTCCAGATCCGGTAGAGCTCCTTGTACTCCAGCACCAGCGGCACGGCCGGATGGTCCACCCCGCGCAGCACCCAGGCGCGGGTGTTCGGCAGCTCGACGCCCGCCCGGGCGAACGCCCTCAGCAGCTCGGCCGGGGAGTCGGCGTGCAGCTGGCGCAGCCCGAACGCCTCGGCGATCCGGGTGGCCAACTCGGCGAGCCGGCGGGGCGGGCCGCCGACCGGGGACGGCTCGCCCAGCAGCTCGGTCAGGACGGCATCGTGCACGTCGGCCCGCCACGGCAGGCCGGCCGCGCCCATCTCCGTCGCGACGAGGGCGCCGGCCGACTCGGCGGCGACCAGCAGCCGGAACCGGCCGGGGTGGTCGGTGGCGGCGACACGGGCGAGCTGATCGGCGTACACCCGGGTCAGGGCCTCGACGCCCGGCCCAGGCGGGCCGGGCAGTGTGTCGAACAGCGCGCCCTGACCGTGTCCGGGCGGCTCGGCTGGGCGGGCCGGCGGATCGGGGGGCACCGGCGCCCCGGTCAACCGGGCCCACGCGGCGGCGAACGAGCGCGGCTCGCCCCACCGGCCGGCGTAACCGAGCAGCAGCGCCTCGGTCAGCTCGACGTCGTGGCAGCGGTCGAGCCGGACCCCGGCGCGCAGCAGCGCCGGGTAGTCGGCGGCCCCGGAGGCCCAGACCCAGCGCGGGTGCCCGACGGCCTCCCGGGCGGCCACCGCGGCGGCGAGGTCGGCCACCGGCTCGGCCGGGCCGCTCGGCCGGCCGTCGGCGCCGAGCGGCTGCAGCACGCCGCCGCCCCGCTCGTCCGACACCACCGCCACCAGCACGTACGCGATTCTGCCTCGCGCCTGCGACACTCCCGGACCGGGCCGCCGGGGCGGGAACTACTTGCTGACGCCGGCCGTGAGGCCGGACTGCACCTGCCGCTGGAACACGACGTACACGATCAGCACCGGCAGCATGGCCATCGTCACCCCGGCGAACAGGCCGCTCCAGTCGGAGCGGTAGCCCTGGTTGACCGACAGCTCGATCAGCCCCTGGGCGATCACCTGGTTCTTCGGCTCCCCCGCCACCGACTGCATCAGCAGCGTCGGCAGGTACCACTGGTTCCACTGGCCGAGCACGTTGAAGATGCCGATGCTGATCAGGCCGGGCCTGGCCATCGGCAGCATGACGCTGAAGAACAACCGGCTGTGCGAGGCCCCGTCGACCAGCGCGGCCTCGGCGATCGAGTCGGGCAGCGTCCGGAAGAACGAGTGCATGAAGAAGATCGTGAACGACAGCGACCAGGCCACGTAGACCAGGATCAGCATGACGTGGCTGTTCGGGCCGAGCAGCGGCAGGACGATGCCCGTGTTGTAGACGCCCTTGAACAGCGGCACCGCGGCGAGGTAGATGGGCAGCGTCAGGCCGGACAGGAACATGTAGTAGATCAGCCGGTTGCCGCGGAACTCGTACCGGGCCAGCACGTACGCGGCCATCGAGCCGAGCAGCATGGTCAGGAAGACGCTGCCGGCCAGGACCAGCACCGTGTTCAGGAAGAACGCGCCGAGGTGGCCGGCCCCCCAGGCGCGGGAGAAGTTCTCCCAGTGCAGCCGGTCCGGGATCAGCGACAGGGGCTCCCGGATGACCTCCGAGTCGTCCTTGAACGCCGACATCACCACCCACAGCAGCGGGTAGATCACCATGACGGCCCAGACCACCAGGAACAGGTGGGAGAAGCCGGTGAAGACGCGCCCGCCGATCCCGCGGCCGGTGCCGGGCGGCGCCGGCCGCGGGGGCGGGGTCCGCCGGTCGGGGCGGGTCAGCCCCTCGGACGGGTGGGTCGCCGTGCTCATCGTCCAAGCCCCCTCAGAACTCGATCCGCTCACGGCGGGTGATTCGCAGTTGCAGCGCGGCCAGCAGGATCGTGAAGATCGCCAGCGCCACGCCCATCGCGCAGGCGTAGCCGAACTGGCCCTTCTGGAACGCGGTGAAGTTGAGCACCGACGCGAAGATCTCGCTGGCGTGGTTGGGGCCGCCCTGGCTGGGCGTCATCACGAAGACCAGGGCGTACATGTCCAGCGCGATGAAGCCGAGGTACACCCAGGCCACCGAGACGGTGTCCCGCAGCAGCGGCAGCGTGATGCGGAAGAACGTGTGGAACGGGCCGGCGCCGTCGAGGAGGGCCGCCTCGTAGATGTCCCTGGGGATCGACTGCATCGCCGCCGAGAACAGCACCATGTAGAAGCCGGCGCCGCTCCAGACCGCGATCAGCAGCAGCCACCAGAGCACCGCGGGCACGCCGAGGAAGGGCTCGGGGTCGGCGGTGAAGGCGATCGGGTTGTCGGGGTCGACCAGGCCGATCTTCATCAGCAGGCCGTTGACCAGGCCCTGGCCGTCGGAGCGGTAGATCTGCTGCCACATCACGGCGATCACCACGAGCGACAGGACCTGCGGGAAGAAGAAGATCACCTTGTAGAAGCCGGAGCCGAACACGCCCCGGACGCCGGCCCTGTCCTCGCGTCCGCCCACGTTGAGCAGGAACGCGAGGAACAGGGCCAGCGCGATCGTGAACAGCGGCACGGTCACCAGGAAGAACACGTTGTGCCAGAACGCCTTCCTGATGAGCTCGTCGGAGAACAGCCGGACGTAGTTGTCCAGCCCGACGAACTCCTGCCTGTCGGAGTAGCCGCCCCAGTTGGTCAGCGAGTAGCCGGCCGCCTGGGCGAAGGGCCACACCACGTAGAAGAGGTACAGCGCGACGGGCAGGGCCAGGAAACCCGTGACGAAGCGCGCGACACCGTGCCGCATCGTGTTCACCTGATCCTTCGAGGGATGCCCCGGCCCTCAGGCCGTCCGGGTCTGCTTCTTGATCGACGAGTCCTTGGCCACCTTGTCGGCCGCGGCCTGCATCTTGTCGACGAACTGCTGCGCGGTGAGCCGGCCGGCCATCAGCTCCTCGGAGAGGTTCTGGCTCTCCTTGTCCAGGTCGGCGTAGAAGTCCCAGAGCTTGACCTTGATCAGGTCCTTCGGGGCGTTGGCCATCAGTGCGTTGGCGGTGGCCAGCGCCGAGTCCTGCACCCCGTCGCCGGAGCCCTTGGTGGAGGCGAGCGACTTGGTCAGCGTGGCGAACTTGGCGGAGCCGGACTTGGACAGGACGGCCCGCAGGAACTCCTTCGCCGCCGCCTTGTTGGGGGCCTTGCTGGGCACCACGAGGCCCTCGCCGGCGCCGGCGAAGACGTCCTTGGGCGCCTTGTCGGTGGCGCCCAGGCTCCAGTAGTCCGACAGCTTCATCTCGAAGCCCGGCGGGATGGTGTTGGCCATCTCGTTCTTCAGCCAGGTGCCGACCTGGATGAACGCCGCCTTGCCGTCGAGCCAGGCCTGCTGGGACTGGGTGTGGTTGAGGTTGCCCGGCAGGAGCAGCTTGTCCTTGACCAGCTTCTCCCACGCCTCCAGCGCCGGCAGGACGCCGTCGGCCTTCCAGGCGTTCTCCTTGAGGTTGTCGATGTCGAGGATCGCCTGCTTGCCGGCGGACTTCCACACCGTCGCCAGCAGCGCCCAGCGGGGGTAGTAGCCGTGCACCGCGTCGTGCACGTACGGGGCGATGCCCTTGGCCTTGATCTTCGGCGCGAGGGCGAAGAACTCGTCGAACGTCTTCGGCGGCTCCCAGCCCTCCTTGGTGAACAGGGCGCCGTTGTACCAGTTGCCCCACACGGTGTAGGCGACGTTGACCACGAAGAACTTGCCCTGGAAGGTGCCGTCGGCCACGGTGCCGGGCAGCAGCGTGTCGGCGACCGTGCCCTCGCTGTCCCAGGCCGGGGCGGTGAGCAGGTCGTCCAGCGGCTCGATGGCGCCCTCGTTGACCAGGGTGCTGATGTCCATCATGTCGGCGCCCGAGTTCATGACGAGGTCGCTGGGCTGGGTCGCCATCTTGGGCTGCTCTTCGGTCTTGATCTTCTGGGTGGAGCTCATGTTGACGGTGACGCCGGCGTGCTTGGCGTTGAAGACGGCCTTGTCCTCCTTGGCCCACTGGTCGCCGAGGCCGCCATTGAAGATCACCACCTTGACGGCGCTGCCGTCCTTGACGCCGAACGGGTTGTCCTTGCTCTTGGCGGCGCCAGCGTCGTCGGGCTTGCTCGGCTCGCTGCCCGCGCAGGCGCTGAGCAGGCCGGCGGCCGGGGTGACGAGCAGACCCGCGGCGGCGGCGCGGCGCAGCAGGCTCCGGCGGCTGAGGTCGGCCGCGTTCTCGGGGGTAACGGACATCGTCGTCTCTCCTTGTGGTGTCGGGTCAGGCGGTGCGCCGGAGGCGCCCGGCGGCCTTGTGCCCGTCGACGGCCTGGGCGGTACGCCGGAAGGCCGCGTGGGCGCGGTTGTGGGTGCGCTGGGCGACGGCGACGTAGAGCAGGTCGAGCACGACCAGCTGCGGGTGCCGGGCCGACAGCGCGTCGGGGCGGAAGGTGGTCGCCTGGCTGGCGGTGACCAGCACGACGTCGGCCAGCTCGGCCAGCGGCGAGCGCGGGAAGCCGGTGAGCGCCACCGTGGTCGCGCCGTGGCTGCCGGCCTCGGCGAGCATCTCGATGGTCTCCCGGGTCTGCCCCGTGTGCGAGATGCCCAGCGCCACGTCGCCGGGGCCCAGCAGCGCGGCACTGGCCAGGCCCTCGTGCACGTCGCTCCAGGCCCACGCGGCCACCCCGATGCGGTGCAGGCTGAACTGCATCTCCTCGCCGACCAGCGCGGAGCCGGAGGAGCCGAAGATGTTGACCCGGCCGGCGCCGGCGATGGCCACCGCCGCCCGCTCCACCTCGGCGAGGTCGAGCAGCGCGGCCGTGTCGTGCATGGCCCGGGTGTCGGCGGCCATGATCTGGTCGAGCACCCGCTCCAGGGGGTCGCCGGGCTGGATCTCGCGTCCGATGTCGACGGTCCAGCCGGCGGAGCGGGCCCGGCCGGTCTCGGCGGCGATGCCGAGCCGCAGGTCGGCGTACCCCTCGAAGCCCATCGCCCGGCAGAACCGGGTGACGGTGGCCGGCGAGGTGCCGCTGCGCTCGGCCAGCTCCACGATGGTCGCCCGGGCGGCGCCCTCCGGGTCGCTGAGCACGTGCTCGGCGACCCGGCGCAGCGCGCCGGTCAGCTCCGCCGTGCCGGCCCGGACCCGGGCGAGCACGCCCTCGGCCGGCAGCGCGCCCCGCCGGTCAACCGCCTCGGCGTCGACCACCGCGGTGCCCGCGGGGATGTCCACCTCGTGATCGACCATCGACAGCCTTTCACAAAAGAGTGTTAACTGTTAGTGGTAAAAGTTCTTACTAAAGGGCCCTTCCTGTCAAGGCCGTGGTCGAAGTTTTCAAACTGTTACCTGCCGCACCGCCACCGGCACGGCCGCGGATCTTGCCCCCCGCGACCGGGTCGACCAGCATGAACCCGCCCGCCAGCAACGTCCCAGGGAGGCCCAGCGGATGTCCGACACCGTCGTGGTCGGTCTCGACGTCGGAGGTACGTCCACCCGGGCGGCCGCCCTGACCCTGACCGGGGAGCGCCTCGGCACCGGCCGGGCCGGCGGGGGCAACCCCACCAGCCACGGCGCCGAGCGGGCCGCCGAGGAGATCGCCGCCGCCCTGCGCGACGCGCTGGCCGACGTGGCCCCGGCCCGGGTGCGCGCCGGCGTGATCGGGCTCGCCGGCGCGGGCCGGCTGCACGCCGACCCCGCCGGGCGGGCCGCGTTCGACCGGGCCTGGCGCGAAGCCGGCCTGCGCTGCCCGTACGCGGTGCACGGCGACGCCCTCGTCGCGTACGCCTCGGGCACCGCGGGCCCGGACGGCACGGTGCTGATCGCGGGCACCGGCGCCATCGCCGCCGGGATCCGCGGCCTGCGGCTGGACCGCGTCGCGGACGGGCACGGCTGGCTGCTCGGCGACGCCGGCTCGGGGTTCTGGCTGGGCCGCGAGGCCGTCCGCCGGCTCCTGGCCGACCTGGACCGGGGGCGGGAACCGGGCACCCTGGGCGCCCGGCTGCTCACGGAGCTGCTCGGCTCCGACCGGGTCGCCGCCCGACCCCGGGACACGGTGGACGCGCTCATCCAGGCCGTCACCCGCCGCCCGCCGGTCGAGCTGGCCCGGCTCGCGCCCCTGGTGGTGTCCGCCGCCGTCGACGCGGAGCCGGTCGCCGTCGGGCTGATCGAGGAGGCCGCCGGTCACCTGGCGGACAGCGTCGCGCGGATCCGGCCGGCCGGCACGGTCGAGCCGGTGGTCCTCGGCGGCGGCCTGCTCACGGCGGACACCCCGCTGGCCGCGGCCGTACGCGCGGAGGCGGCGCGGCGCTGGCCGGACGCCCCGCTGGGCACGGCCGGCGACGGCGCCGCCGCGGCGGCCTGGCTCGCCGCCCGGGACCTGCCCGAGGTCACCGACCCGGCCGCCCTGCACCCGCTGCTGGTGCCGCCGGCGCCCTGACCGGCGCGGGCGACGCCCTGACCGGCGCCGGCGGCCGCCCGCTACTTGAGCTGGCCGGCGGTCAGGCCAGTCTGGACCTGCCGTTGGAAGGCCACGTACACCAGCAGCACCGGCAGCACGGCGATGGTGAGGCCGGCGAAGAGCTGGGCGTAGTCGCCCGCGTACCCCTGGCTGACCGACAACGCGGCCAGTCCCTGGGCCAGCATCCACTTCGAGTCGTCGCCCTGCAGCAGCACCTGCGGCAGCAGGAACTGGTTCCAGTGGCTGAGGAAGTTGAAGATGGCGACGCTGATCATCCCCGGGCGGGCCATCGGCAGCATCACGCGGAAGAACAGCCGGAAGTGGCCGCAGCCGTCGACCAGCGCCGCCTCCGCCACCGACGTGGGCAGGGTGCGGAAGAACGCGGTGAGGAAGAAGACCGTGAACGGCAACGAGTACGCGGCGTAGACCAGGACCAGCCCCGTCCAGGTGCCGAACAGCCCGGCGTTGCGCACGACGAAGAACAGCGGCACCAGGGCCAGGAAGACCGGGAACATCAGGCCGCCGACGAACAGGTAGTAGGCGAGCTGCCGGCCCCGGAACTCGTAGCGGGCGAAGACGTACGCGGCGGTGGCGCCCATCAGCATGGTGAGGGCGACCGAGCCGGTGACGACGATCGCGCTGTTGAGGAAGTACCGGCCGATGTGCGCGGTGGTCCACGCCCGGGCCCAGTTGTCGAAGCGCAGCGCGCCGGGCAGGCCCCACGGGTCGGCCAGGATCTCCGCGTTGCTCTTGAACGAGCTGAGGAACATCCACAGCAGCGGCAGCACGGTCAGCGCGCCCCAGAACAGCAGGAAGCCGTGCGAGAGGGCGTTCACCACGCCCAGGTCGCGACGGACGGCCCGGCCCGCACCGGCGGCCCGGTCCCGGTCGGCGGCGACGCCGGCTGGCTTGTCGAGGGTGGTCACGAGAGCTCGATCCGTTCCCTTCGGCCGACCCGCAGCGCCAGCACGGCCACCGACAGGGTCAGGAAGAACATCACCACGCCGATCGCCGAGGCGTAGCCGAACTTGGTCTCGCTGCCGAACGCGGTGTCGTACAGCCGCACGCCGATCACGTCGGAGGAGAAGTTGGGGCCGCCGTTGGTCATCAGCTGGACCAGGATGAAGCCGTCCAGCGCGGCGATGGCCAGGTAGATCCAGGCGACCTGCACGGTGTCCCACAGCAGCGGGATGGTGATCCGGCGCAGCGTCGTCCAGCGGGACGCGCCGTCGAGCAGCACCGCCTCGTAGATCTCCCGCGGGATCGCCGACATGGCCGCGCCGAAGAGCACCACGTAGAAGCCGACGTTGGCCCAGACCATCACCGCCAGCACGCACCAGAACGCGAAGCGCGGGTCGCCGAGCCAGGGCGGTGCGGGCAGCCCGACCGCGCGCAGGATGCCGTTGAGCAGCCCGGCGTTGGGCTGGTAGACCTCCTTCCACAGCGCCGCGATGATCACCACCGAGAGCACCTGCGGGAAGAAGTAGACGGTGCGGTAGAACGCGCTCCCGCGCACCCCGGTGACCCCGGCCCGGCCCCGGCGCCCACCCATGCTGAGCATGGTGGCGAAGAACAGGCCGAGCGCGATGGTCAACACCGGCACCAGGGCGAGCAGGATCGCGTTGTTCTGCAACGCGTTCCAGACGTAGTCGTCGTGCCACAGGGCCCGGAAGTTGGCCAGGCCCACCGGGTTGGCCTCCGCCGAGTAGCCCAGCCAGTCGGTGGTGGAGATCTGGAACGCCTGCAGGTACGGCGAGACGACGAAGACGACGTACAGCAGCAGCGGCGGCACCAGGAAGGTGAGGATCAGCGGGTACTTGCCGTGTTTCATTGCCCTACTCTCCGGCGGCGGCCGGGCGGGGTGTCGCCCCGCCCGGCCGGGGTGTCAGGCGGCCCGCTTGTACTTCTTGACCGAGCTGTCCTGGGCGATCGAGTCGGCGCCCTTCTGGCACTGGTCCAGGAACTCCGCCGGGCCGATCCGCCCGCTGAAGAACTCGCCGCACGCGGCGTCGACCAGGTTGCGCTCCAGCTTGCGGTAGTAGTTGTTGTAGACCCAGTTGAACCCGTTGGACCCGGACGCGTCGAGGGCCTTGACCACGGTGGTGAGCCCGAACGGCAGCTCCACGCCCTCGGAGGCCCCGGCCACCACGGTGAGGCTGGCCACCTTCTTCGTGAAGTCCTGGGCGCCCTTCTTGGACAGCATGGTCCGGAAGTAGTCCAGCCCGCCCGCCACGTTCTTCGCCTTCGCCGGCACCATGAACGGCTCGCCGGCAGTGCCCCGGATCGCCTCGAACGGCAGCTTGTCGCCGCTGCCCAGGCTCGGCGTCGGCGCCACGGTCATGTTGAACCCGGCCGGGGTGACCGACTTCTGCTCGTTCTCCAGCCAGGAGCCGCAGGAGATGAAGGCGGCCTTGCCCTGGCACCACGCCGTCTGCGACTGGACGTGGTCCAGCCCGGGCGTGCCGTCGAGGATGAACTTGTCCTTGACGATCTGGTGCCAGGCGTCGGCGGCGGCCTTCATCGCGTCGGACTTCCAGGCGTTGGGCTCCAGGTTGTCGATCGCGGTGGCCACCGAGGGGCCGCCGAACTTGATCGCGGTGGAGATCACCGGCCAGCTCATGTAGCGGGGGTGCTTGCCCGCGTACGTCCAGGGGGCGATGCCGGCGGCCTTGATCTGCTTGCACAGGGCGATGTGCTCGTCCCAGGTCTTCGCGTACTCCCAGCCACGGTCGGCGAAGAGCTTGGTGGAGTGCCAGATGCCGTAGACGGTGTAGGTGTAGTTCAGCACCAGGAACTTGCCGTCGTACGAGCCGACCTCCACCGCGCCCGGCAGCAGCGTCTCCTTGACGGTCTTGCCGGGGATGTCGAGGCTCGGGGCCGAGAGCAGCTCGCCGAGGTCGGCGAGGGCGTTCTGGGAGACCAGTCCGTTGAAGTCGATCTGGTCCTTGCCGGAGTTGTTGACCACGTCCGGCGGGGTGCCGTCGACGAAGCGGGGCTGGAGGGTCTTGGCGATCTCCTGGGTGGCCGAGTGCTTCATCTTCGCCTTCGGGTACCGCTCGGTGTACATGGCCTCGTGGGCCTTGGCGTAGTCCTCGCCGAACCCGCCGTTGAAGATCATGACCTCCAGCGGGGCGTCCTCCTTCACGCCCAGCGGGTTCTGCTCGCTCCTGGTGCCCTTGTACACCTCGGTGCCACCCTTGTCGCCGCCGGAGGTGGCGCAGCCGGCGAGCAGGCCGGCGGCGGGGGTGGCCAGCAGGCCGGCGGCGGCGCTGCGCCGCAGGATGTCACGCCTGTTCATGCTCTCTCCTCGGTTCGGTACGGGCAGCCGCCGGTTTTCCAGGGGGTGACGGCCGCCGCGCGAGGCACGGGGGGACCTACCTGTTGCTAGTCTTCATCTCATCGAACGGTACTGAAGAATTTCTACGGCAGGAGCGCGCCGACTTCAAGACCGGGCCACCGAACCGTTATCCTCCCCGGCCATCCCGCCGCTCGCCTAGTCTCATTTCCATGCGCCGCCTCCGGCAGCTCGCCGAGCGCACGCCGGCCACGCGGGAACGCTACGTCGACCTGCTGCGCGCGATCGCGATCACGATGGTGGTCCTCGGTCACTGGGCCGTCACCGTGATCACGCGGGATGCGGTCGGGCGGCCCGCCGGCCACTCCGCCCTGCAGGACCTGCCGTGGGCGTACCCGTTGACCTGGGCGGCCCAGGTGCTGCCGGTCTTCTTCCTCGTCGGCGGCTACGCCAACGCCGCCTCGCTCGCCTCCCGCCGCGCCCGCGGCGGGGACGCCGCCGGCTGGCTGCTCGACCGCAGCGCCCGGCTGGTCCCGCCGACCACCGTCCTGCTGCTGGTGCTCGCCGTCGGCGCGGGCGGTGCCCGTCTGTGGGGCGTCGAGCCGGGCTTCGTCCGCACCGCGGTCTGGACCGCCACCATCCCGCTGTGGTTCCTCGTGCCCTACCTGGCCGCCGTCGCCCTCACCCCGCCGATGCACGCGCTGCACCGCCGCTTCGGGCTGGTCGTGCCGGTCGCTCTGGTGGGCCTGGTCGCCCTCGGCGACCTGGGCCGGCTGCTCGGCCCGGCGGCGCTGGCCGCCGGCAACAGCCTGGCCGCCTGGCTCGCCGTCCACCAGGTCGGATTCGCCTGGTACGACGCCCGCACCCGGCCCGCCGCGGCGGCACCCGCGCGGCGCCCCGGGTCGACCGGAGGGGCTCACCCCCTGCCCGCCTCCCGGCGGTTCGCGACGGCCCTGCTGGTGGGCGGCTTCGGCACGCTGCTGCTGCTCACCACGGTCGGGCCGTACCCGATCTCGATGCTGCACCTGCCCGGCCAGCGGCTGCAGAACGACGGGCCGCCGAGCCTGGCGCTGCTCGCCCTGGCCACCGCCCAGCTCGGGGGAATCCTGCTGCTGCGGGAGCCGGCGCGGCGGTGGCTGCGCCGGCCCGGGCCCTGGCAGGCGGTGATCGCGGTCAACGCCGTCGTGCTGACCGTCTTCCTCTGGCATCTCACGGCCGTCCTGCTGCTGGTCGGCCTGCTGGACGCGGTCGGGGCGCTGCCCACGCCGCCGGTCGGCTCGGCGGCCTGGTACGCCTGGCGGGTGCCGTGGCTGCTGATGCTCGCCGCGCTGCTGGCCGGCCTGGTCGCCGTCTTCGGCCCGATCGAGGCCCGCGCCGGACGGCGTCGACCACCGTCGCCGCACGGACCCGAGCCACGGCCGCCCGCGCCCGGCGATCCTGGGCCCGGCCGACCACCCGCGCCCGGCGATGCGGGACCGGGCCTACCGACCGCGCCCGCCGGCCCGGGACCGCACCCGGTCAGCACGGCCCGGCCCGCGCACCGGTTCCGGGCCGTGCTGGTGGTGGCCGGCTACGCCGCCGCGGCGGCGGGCCTGCTGGTCAACGCCCTGACCCCGCGGGACGCTCCGGAGCCGCTGGGCCTGCCCGCCCCGGCGCTGGCGGCGTACCTGGCCGGGGTGGGTCTGCTGCGGCTGCTCAGGTCCGGCTGGGGCGGCCGGGGGCGGGTCAGTTCACGTAGGTGACGGGGCTGCCGGTCACGCTGGTGTCGCGGACCGGCCCGTACGACGCCGAGAAGTAGGCGGTGGTGAAGCAGGTGCCCGGCCCGGTGACCTTGGTGAACACCTGGTTGGTGAAGGTGATGGACGTGGTGGTGTTGTTCGCCGTACCGGTGACGGTGTTGCCGTTCGCCCGCTAGACGCAGGTGATGTCGCCCAGCACGGTGCGCAGCGAGATGGTGCTCTGGATCGGGGCGGTGGTGGTGCCGGTCAGGGTGGCCGCGCCGCCGCCGGTCACCGAGGTGGCGTACGGGAGGTTGTCGACCCGCACGCTGTTTACCCCGGTCGTGCCGAGCACGTTGCTGCTGCAGGTGCCGACGCTCTGTGCGGTGAGCCGCTCGGTGGCGGTCCCCGGCGCGGGCGGGTTGGTCAGGACGGTGGCGCTGAAGCTGGACGCGGCGCACGACACGCCGGTCGTCCCGGTGGTGGACGAGTAGAACGTGGCGGTGGTGCCCGTCTTCAGGCTCGCCTGCAGGACGTCGCCGACCGCCACGGCCGGGCCACCCACACTGCTGTGGGTGATCACGGCGACGGCGAGGGGGGACGGGTCGGCGGAGGCCGGGGCCGCCGCGACGAGGGAGCCGAGCAGCGCCGCGGCGGCGAGGCCGGCGGCGGTGCGTCCGTACCTGGGCATGGTCGATCCTAATGAGGGGGACGGTGGCGGGACGGCCGCGGCCGGACCGGCGGGCCACCGCGCCCGGCTCGGGACCGGGCGCTGTCGGACGGGCCGCGACGGCCACGGCGGGACGGCTCAGGGCCGGTGGAGGACCCGCCGCCGGGGGACCGCCGGCGGCGGGACGACTGTGCACGGTCGAGCCCGGGCGCCCGACGGGGGCGGGCCGAGCCGACGCCTTGGGCCGGTCAGCGACCGACGCCGGCTGGCGCACTGCGGCGGAGCCGCGTCACCTGCGCCTCCGCGACCTTGGGAGCGGCCGTGCGGTCGGCGATAATGACGACCATCGAGCCTCCTTCGGCGCTGCCGGTGCGGCCATCCAACGACGATGACCATCAGTGAGGTGACCGAAACCCAATGTGGTGAAGTTATAAACCCCGGAGGGTCGCAAAGTCAATCTTAAATCCATGGCGGTCGATGTCGATGGCGGTGGCACCCCACCCCGAGACAGCCAGGGCGACCCCCCTGCCGGGCGCCCGTCCCGGACGCGACCCCGAGCGGGCGATCAAGCGCGGGCCGCGCCGCCTGTCGGCCGAGGTGGTCGCCGTGACCCAGCGCGACCGCCTGTTCGACGGACTGGTCCGCGAGGTGGCGGAGAAGGGGTACGACAACGCCCGGGTCACCGACATCTGCCGGGCCGCCGGGGTGACCTGGCCCGCCTTCTACGCCCTCTTCGCCGGCAAGGAGGACCAGGACGAGATGGACGCGCTGGACGCCGGCGTCCGGCGCTACCTCGCCCTCCGGGGACCGGCGAGCGACGAGTCGGATCCGCAGCCCGGGAACAGGCACGTGTCCTGGCGGGTCCGTACCTACCGGCGGGAGCCGGGGCCGACCGTACGGGTGCTCGCCGCGCCCTCCGGCGACGCGGGTCACCGGGCCAACACCGCCGACACGCAGCGGTACTGGGCCGAACTGCTGCGGCCCGCTCCGGGGGACCGGGTCCTGGTCGTCACCTCGGCCGTCTACCGATTTGAGGCGAGAGGGCTGCCGTCTTCAGGCGGCAGGTGAATCGCTGCCCTGATGCTGCTCTGTCAGTTACGTGCCGTGCGTATACTA
>NZ_JBICUP010000081.1:0-15636 GCF_043198215.1 Micromonospora sp. NPDC048830 | reverse complement strand
CGTTGATCACCATGGCCAACCTCCGCCGCGGCGGCCTCTGCCCACCACTACCCGGACGATCATGAACCCGACCCACGAGAACGGCAGTAGACCCCCTTAACGAAGGGCCGAGGCTAGGCCCTGGGATTCCAGCAGGTAGAACCAGATCCGCCAATAGTCGGAGGTGGACTCGACGGTGACCTTCTGCACGCCCATCTCGATCAGGCGGCAGGCGAGGGCCAGCACGGCGTTGGTCGTGGCATCGGTATCCCACACCCTGCTGATGGGCCGGCCCGGTCGGGCCGGATCCGGCAGGAGGACGCAGACCTTGCCGAACTCCTTGGCCACGTCGATCGCGGCGACGCGTTCGATTAGCTGCTCGTGATCGGCATCGGGAATCACTTCGGGCTCGTTCGTCATCGGGGCCGACCCTTCATCGCCGTTGCGAGGTGGCGGGCTGCCCGGGGGCCTCGGTCGGGAACCGAAATTCTGACCGGCGTGCTCGAAGCAACAGTGCGTGACCCTGCAAGGTCGGGCCGGCGTGTGGACCATGACCGCGTTCGGAAACCGCTTCGCGAGGCGGTCGACCCGCGGCTTGGCCGCGGTGGGACGAGCTGTTGTCGACCACCCAGAACACGCGCTTCGCGGAGGCATACGGTTCTTGGGCCATGACCTGTTCGACCCGGGTCATGAGCGGGATGATGCCGGTCTTGGGCGAGTAGTGGCCGAAGACGCGGGCCTGGCGGACGTCGTATGCGGCAGGTAGGCCAAGGCGCCTCGGCGCTGGTACTCGTGGTTGACCCGCATCGTGCGGGCGGCGCCGGGCGGCAGGGTGGGGTGGCAGCGGCAGCGGGCTTGGATGCTGACCTTCTCGTCGCTGGAGATGACGTACTCGTCCGGGTCGAGCGCAATGCCGTGCCGTGGCCTTGGCGGTGAAGTCCGGGTCACGGATGAAGATCCAGGACTGGTGCTGCCAGGGTTTGAGCGTGTCGGCGGCCAGGATCCGGCCCTCGTGGATGCGGAGATCGCCGCCGTGATGCCCCGGCTCACGGCTTCGGCGGCCAGGTCGGGACAACGCCAGCGCGCAGGCCGGCGCCCAGCAGGACACACCGGCCGGCGGGCAGGATGTGACCCATGCCCGTCATACCCGAGTCCACCAAGATCTTCCTGGCGCAGCGGCTGCGTGAGCACGCAAAGGCCAAGTGGCCGCAACTGGCCGCGATACACGTGCGCTATCACGGCCAGTTCGCCTACATCACCGCTGAACTAAACGACGGTGAACACCTGCCGCTGATGCGGTCCGATACGGCGGGTCCGCGCACCGCTGGGGCACCGCGATCTACGTGGCCGCCACCAACAGCTACGACATAGCACCGTCGACGGTGGCGGGAATCGTTCCGTGCTCTCCAACAACAATCTCCTCGAGCAACTTTGTCGCGCTCTGGACCCCGTCAATCACCGGACGATCCAGTTCGGCGGTGAGCACTGGTGCCAGCTGTCCCATCGCAGCGCATCCCAGGCAAACACTCTCCGCGCCATCCGCAAAGCTACGGCGTACGGCGAGCTCGATCGCTTCACGACTACGGTCGATATCCCTCGCCATCTCCATAACACTGATGCCGACCGGCCGCACCCCGGTAAGGCGTTCACCGAACCCATAGTCGGTGGCTAAACCACTCATTATAGGTATCGCTGATTCAAGCGCCGCCACCACGCCAAACTTCATTCCCAGCGCGCAGGCGGACAGCATTGCGGCCTGCGCGATGCCGACCACCGGCGCCCGCACCAGCGCGCGGATCCTGTCAAGTCCCGGGTCCCCGAAACAGGCGATCGCCACTCCGTCGTAGCAGTCTGGGCGCCACGTCGACAGTGAACTCAGCATCTCCTCGATCGCCACCTCTTCGTCCCGCCGGGTCTCGAGGGCTGCGGGACCGCGAGAGGGGTTCACGGCGACAATTTCGGTGCCGGGCGCCGCGACCGACCGGGCCTGTGCCTCGATCGCCTCCGTTATCGAGGCGGTCGTGTTCGGATTGATGAAGAGCAGTCTCATACCCATCGGAGTGAGTCAACCTCTCCTGGCCCAAACGGACCCGGTGTCCGCCGGATGTACTGCCCACGCCCAGGCGTACTGACCAAATCCCCGTCACGGAACACCACCTCGCCCCGGCTGAACACGGTGACCGGCGCTCCACGACACTCCCATCCTTCGTACGGTGTGTAGTCGACCGCCATGTGATGCCCGCGCGCAGTGATCGTCATGTGGGACTCTGGGTCGAACACGACGATGTCCGCGTCATAACCCGGGGCGAGCCTTCCCTTACGGTCGAGCCCGAACATACGCGCCGGCGCGGTCGACGTGATCCCCACGAGTTCAGGCATCGTCAGTCGTCCGGCACGCACGCCGTACTCATGGAGAAGGGTGAGTCGGTGCTCAATTCCCGGTAGACCATTGGGAATCTTGGAAAAGTCGTCCTTACCCAACTCCTTTTGTCCACAGAAGTTGAACGGGCAGTGGTCCGTCGTACAAATCTGCAAGGACTGCTGACGTAGGGCCGACCAGAGCACCGCCTGGTCGGAGAGTGTTCGCAGTGGCGGCGAGCACACGTACTTCGCCCCGTCGAAGCCAGGGCGAGCGAGCTCGTCCTCAGTGAGCGTGAGGTAGTGCACACACGTCTCGCCGTACACCGGGCTTCCTGCCGCCCTGGCCATCTGGATTTCACTGACTGCGGCCGCGCTTGACACATGCACAAAGAAGACCGGGCGCTTGGCCCACCGGGCGAGGTGGATCGCGCGGGCGGTCGCCTCCTGTTCCGTACTGTCAGGACGCGTCTTGGCATGGAATTGCGGGGCGATCTCGCCCCTTCCGAGGGCTTCGGCGATGTTCACCTCGATGGCGTCGCCGTTCTCGGCATGGACCTGCACCAGGCCACCCGTCTCCCGGGTCCGACGGAGCACCCTCAACAGCTGTTCATCGTCGGCCATGAAGGATCCTTTGAATGCCATGAATACCTTGAACGAGGTGACCCCTTGATCGACCACTGCCTGCATCTCCGAGATCGCCTCGGGGCTCGCCTCGGTCACCGCCAGATGAAACCCGTAGTCGATGTGCGACTGCCCGGCCGCTCGTTCCCGCCATGCCTCAAGCCCGGCTAGCAGGGAGCCTTCGGTCTGGAGGGCAAAGTCGACAACGGTTGTGGTGCCGCCGGCGGCCGCCGCGGCTGTGCCGGTGTTGAAATCGTCAGCCGTGACCGTGCCCATCGTGGGCATGGCTAGGTGGGTGTGACTGTCCACCAGGCCGGGAAGGAGCAGGCAGCCGGCCACGTCCAGGACCTGATCTGCCGTCACATCCAGGGACTCCCCTAGCTGGGTGATGCGGCTGCCTTCGATGAGGACATCGGCACGGAACTGGTCGGCGGCTGAGACTACGGTGCCGCCGCGCAGAAGAGTACGCATAACTGCTCCCTACTCGTGGCTCACGCTGGGCGCTGCTGCCGGCCGTTCGGTGACCTGATTCAGGTTGGCATTCTCCTCGCCGGTGTCGCCGATCGGGCGGAATGCCTCGGCGATGGAGCTGCGGCGGGCCAGCGGCAGCATGAGCAGGTACAGCGCGAAACCGACGGCAATGCCGAGGACCGAGGCATAGTCGTAGGTCCAGCTGATCGCGTCGACAAACTGCCCGGCCACACAGAGCCCCGTGCTCACGACAAGCACCCCAAGGCTCCAGTAGTTGTAGCCACGGTGGGCCCAGTAAACGGTGTGGGTCCGGTACAGCTCGGGCACCGCAAGCCGGCCACGACGCACGAGGTAGTAGTCCGCGATCAGGATTCCGGTCGCTGGACCAATGACCGCTCCCACATTGTTGAGCACCAGAAAGAGCGTGTCGGGGTCCTGCATCAGTTTCCAGGGCATGTAAAGAAACCCGAGCAGAATGCTTGCCGAAGCCGCCTTGCGGAAGGTGAGCCACCTGGGGAAGAGGTTGGTGAAATCATAGGCCGGCGAGACGATATTGGCAGCCAGGTTGACCGACATGGTGGCGACGGCAATCGAAATGGCGCCGACGATCGAAATCACAGGATTACCGATGGCGACCAGCACGTCCGCCGGGTTCCACAACACCTTTCCGGTGGCGGCCTGTGATCCGGAGACGATGATGGCTGCCATGCCGTAGAACACCAGCGTGGCGAGCGGGAGACCGTAGAAGAGGCCGGTAACCTGCGCCTTGTTGGAACGAGCGAAGCGGGTCAGATCAGGCAGGTTGAGCACCATCGTCGCCCAACTGGCGGAGATGAACAGCGCAACGCCGGGCAGGAATCCCTTGAGGAGGAATTCTGTCGTCGAGGAGTAGCTGCTGGCGTGATCAAAGACCGGCCCCAGCCCGTCCATCCTGCCGAATGCCCAGATCACCAGGGGAATCATCACCACGAAGATCAGCGGCCCCGCCCAACTCTCGAACCGCCGGATCGTCTCCATGCCGTGACGAATCAGCGCGAAGTTGATGGCCCAGTAGATAATCATCGATATCCACAGGTTGATCGGAATTCCACCGTAAACGGTGTCCCAGGACCGCCAGGCCGAAAAACTGGTGCCGAGCAGCACATTAATTGCCGTGGCACCGAGGTAAGACTGCACACCGAACCAGCCCACGGCGACGACGCCACGCAGGAAGGCGGGCACGTTCGCACCGAAGGACCCGAACGCGGACCTGGCCCAGACAGCGAACGGAATGCCATGGCGGGAGCCGACTCGCCCGGTGAGCGCCATCAGGCCCATCTGGATCATGTTGGCGACGAAGACGACGGCGAGCGCCTGCCAGGCGGACATGCCGGTGGCGATCATCCCGCCAATGACAGCAAACCCGAAGGCGCTGTGGATCATGCCCATCCATAGTGCGGCGAAGTTCCATGCTCCCCAACGGCGGGCCGCTACCGAGGTGGGTAAGAGGTCGGGGTTGGCCAGTCGGGGGTCGGCTCCCGAGATCTCCTCGGGTAAGCCAATCACTTTGTCGGCATTCTTGGTGCTCACCACGTTGACTCCTCTACTTGGTGTGGCGACCAGGCGAGCGGGAACAGACGGAACCATGCCCGACGCGGTTAGTGCCGGGTAGAAACTTCCCGGGTCGTGATCAGGGGGTAGAACCGTGCCGGAGCAGCGCGGAGACGATGGCGGCGTAGCCACGCGCGCCGGCATGCAGGTCCGCCAAGGCAATTGATTCGTCAACCGTATGCGGCTGATCTTCCTCCCCGGGCCCGTATCCGATAGTCGGAATCCCGAGGTGACCAGCAGTGCCTGAGCCATTAGTGCAGAACCTGTAATGGCTAACCACGGCATCCAGGCCGGCGGAACGAAGCCCTTCCATGGCCGCGGTCACGATCACCGAATCCTGTGCGGTGAGCCACGCCGGGGCGAAGTTAGGCGCCTGGATCTGAGTCCCGGTATAGGCGGCGTATTCGTCGGTGGCGATACTGACGGTGCCGTGGGTTCCCCACCGGGCGGTCACCGCCTCGACCACCGTACGCACAGGCCGGAGAACGTCCTCCTCGGTCTCGCCGACCAGCGTCCGGCGGTCGTAGGTTGCGACGCAACGTTCGGGCACAACGGAAAGACCTGGGTAGGGTTGTGACATCACGTCGGTCAGAACGAGGATGCCTTCTCCCAATGTCGGATGCGTCGGTCCCTCAACCGAACGGAGCGCCGCGATGACATCGGCCATGACCTCGGCCGCGTTCAGGCCGACCTGCGGGAAGGCGGAGTGAGAGGACCGACCCTCCACCTCGATGCACAGCTCGGCGCGGCCACGCTGCCCGGCCGCAATTCGTCCAGCCGAGGCTTCGCAGATCACGACGAAGTCGGGTTGGACCCGTTCGGCTACCCGAACCAACGCCGGCCCCTCGACGAGCTCCTCAGCGACAGTTCCGGAGATCACGATCTTGCCGACCCCGAGTCCTCGCAACGCGGCGACACCGTGGACGCAGGCTGCCAGCGGACCCTTCATGTCGACCGCACCACGTCCGTAAGCGCGGCCAGCAGCGATCTCTCCTTCGGGATTCCTGGTCCACTCGGTGGGGTCGACGACCACAACCGTGTCGAGGTGGGAATCCAGAAGTACGGTCGGGCCATCTCCGAGAACGAGGGCGCCGACAACACTCCCGACATCGTCAACCTCAACCTCAAACCCGAACCCAGCCAACTCCTCGGCCAACACCTGCGCGGCGGCTGACTCCTCGGTTGAGTAGCTACGGGTGGCGAGCAGACGTAGCAAGAAGTCGGTGATGGCCTGGTTGTCGATCTGGAAGTACTCGGACATGCGCTTCTCCATCAACTTGCAGTGCCATGGGTAGTCAGAAGCACCGCCGTCCCTGGCTGCCCACCAGCACGGTTCGATCAGCTCGGCGCCTACGCCGGGTCAGGCGGTTGGCCGGCTCCGCAGCCGGGTCAGTACTGCAGTGCGGGCTCGGGTTGCGGTGCCTCGATGGGGGGTTCGGCGTCGCCGACCAGTCGGCCACGCTGCTTGTCGATGAGGTGGACGACCAGGAACACCACGACACCCGCGACGGAGCCGGCGATTACGGACATCACCCCGAACGGCTGGCCCGTGAACTCCCAGACGAAGCCCACGACCGTGCCGACGATGACCGACAGGAGACCCGCCAAGCGGCTGGTCTTGCGCCAAGCCAGGGCGAAGATGAAGGCCGCGAACGGACCGGTCGACCGGATCGTGAACGCGAAAACCAACAGCGGGATGATGGCCTGACTCAGCAGGGCGATCGCCGTCGCGATGACGCCGACCACGATGATGACCAGCCGGCTCAGCTGCAGTTCCCGCTTGTCGTCGGGCTTGCCAATGAAAGTGCCGTGGATGTCCTTGACGTAGACGGTCGCGGCCCCGAGCATGTCGCCGCTGGCGCTGGACAGCGTCGCGGAGATCACCGCGCTGAGCAGCAGACCGGCGAGGAGCGGCGGCAGAAGACCGACGGACACCTGGACCAGAGCGTTGTTGCTGACGATGTCCGGGTACTCCGCCTTGGCGATCAGGCCGATGATCGCGGGGATGAAGGCGTACACGGACATGAACACGCCGCACAGCAGGGAGCCCAGCACGGCCGCCTTGACGGATTTCGCCGAGAAGTACCGCTGGACGGCCTCCTGGCCGGTCGAGAACGTCATGAAGTACAGGACGACCAGACCGACGATGGTCGGCCAGCCGATCTTCGTGAAGCCCAGCTGTCCTTCCGGCAGTCGCTCAGCGACGCTGGCCCACCCGCCGGCCGCGTTGAGCGCGAACGGCACGGCGATGGCGAAGCCGAAGACGATCAGGAAGAACTGCACGAAGTCGGTGAGGGTGACGCTCCACATCCCGCCGAGCCAGGTGTAGATGATGGTGCCGATGCCGGTGATCACGATGGCGGTACGCATCTCGACGCCGCCCAGGACGCTGGCGATGGTCGCGGTAGCGGTGATCTGGACCGCAGTCAGGGCCGTCAGAGAGACCACGGAAACGACGCTGGTGACCGTCTGCGAACCCTTGCCGTAGCGGCGGGCGAGGATCTCGGGAACCGTCGTGGCCATGGACCGCCGCAGCGCCGGGGCGATTAGGGTCACCAGCAGGATGCCGATACCGGCTGATACAACGTACCAGCCAGCGCTGAGCCCCCAGTCGCCGTGTGCCTTCGCCGCCACGCCGACCGAACTGCCGCCGCCGATCTCGGTGGCGGCGAGCGTGCCAGCGATCATGATCGGCCCGAGCCGGCGGCCCGCCAGGTGGTAGTCCTCCGTGCTGGAGACTCGCCGCTTCGAGTAGACACCGATACCGATCATGGCGGCGAGGTAGATAACCAGGATGATCGCGACAGGACTCACGGCCGCCTCCTCGGCGACGCAGTTGCCGCGCCGGGCGACGGTGGGAGGGCGTGATCGGGCATGGCCGCTCCTAGAGTGTGGGCGACGTGGAGGGGCCCCGGGCAACCGGACCGGACAAGGCCGGACCCGCCTGCGCATCCCCTACGTCTCGATGAGATGCGCCAAAGAATCGCCGGTTGTCATATGACTGTCAAGAGGTCGTCGACATTTGTTGCCAGATGTCTGCGACGGAACGACCGAGTCGGGCAGGCGGCCCGAGGCGGCTACCGATGACCAGGCCGGTCTGGAGCAAACTCCGCCCGGCTGGTCGAAACATGGCATCGAGGAGCGGGCGTTCACCAGGCCGCTCGCGGCCCTGGCGGGCAAAGGGGCTGATCAAGGCCGGCGGCAAGCAGCGTGCCGATTCCACCCGTTTGGTCGGCTCGGCGCGTGATCTCAACCGCCTGGAGTTGGCTGGGGACACGGAGGCACGGAAGGGGTGTGCTACCAGCGGAAGGGCGATCCGGGGGCGCGGCGCGGGCGCGGATGCGGCGCCACGGGCCGAGCCCGCGGTCAACTGTTGCCCCGGCGGCGACGCAGCCTGAAATCGAAGAACGTCGGGAGCATCCAGCACTTGCTGAGGTTGACCGCTCGGCCTGACCGGGTCAGGGTGACCTCCTCCAGACCGAGCACCGGCGTTCCGGCGGATACGTGCAGCAACCCGGCAAGCTGCTCTCCGGCGCCGATGGCGGTGAGGTTCGCATCGGCGTACTCGACCTCGAGTTCGGTGTGGTCCAGCAGCACGTCGAGTACGGAGCCGGCGAATTCGTTCCGGACCTGGTCGAAGTCGAGCACACCTTCGGGAATGTAGTCGACGATGTAGGCCACCCGGGCGCCGCGCAGGATCTTCACCCGGCGCACGACCAGCGCACGTTCCCCCGCGGTCAGCGACAGCTTCGCGGCTTCGTCGGCTGTGAGGGCCACCTCCTCGATCTCGACGTCGACGCTGGACAACTGGCCGCCGTCGACCGCAGCCAGTACCTCCAGCGACGACAGTTGGTCCAGACCGGTGGCCAAGGTGTTGGCCCGGGGCAGAACAGTCGATCCGAGTCCCTGCCGGACGTCGATGTATCCAGCGTCGCGAAGACTCCGCAGGGCCGCGCGCACCGTGATGCGCGAGATGTCGTATCGCTCGCAGAGCTCCGCCTCGGTGGGCAGACGCTCACCCGAGGCGATCACGCCGTTGAGGATCAGGTCATTCAGGATGAAATCCTTGACCATGTTAGTCAGGCTCGGCCGCGACCGCCGGCTCTTCCGGGTCGGCTGCGGCGAACCCGAATCGGCGACAGGGTGCGCGGCGTCCCCGGGGCGGTCGATACTTTTCATCCCGTTTTGTCCTTGGCGGAAATGGCGATCGATGGTACGGGAAACCTAACAGCCGTGGTCATCCTCTCCCGAGCTACCCATGGTCGACCCGATCTCCCACCAACGATACGTCGGTTGACAGTTGTCATACATCCTGATAGGGTCCCACTATACCGCTCACCTTCAGCCACCGCCCGGGATCACGGACCGGAACCCGGCCAGGCCCGGGCACTGGACGAGCGGTCCGGGCAACCGCCGCATCGCGGGTGCAGGTGGGCGGACCACCCGAACCCTGCGAGCCGGCCGGCAGTCGCCTCGGCCCGACTCACCACCGGGCGGGCCTGAGAACCATGCCCTACGGGCGACCTGAAAGGCAGTTACCCATGTGCCATCCCCCAGCCTCGGCCGGCCGCGCCGGGCGGCACGGCCGAGACCGAGGAACCGATCACGCTCACCGGTACGGGTCGGAAACGGTGGCGGACTGATGCGGGCAGACCTGGTCATCCGCGGGGCGGATATCGAAGATGGCGACCAGCCGTCCCGCGCCGCCGACGTCGCCGTCACCGACGGCGTCATCACGGCCGTTGCGCCGTCCCTGCCGGTGGACGCATGCGGCGAGGAAATCGACGGCAGCGGACTGCTGCTGTGTCCCGGCTTCATCGACATGCACGCCCACTCGGCCCTGCGGGTGTTCCACGACCCGCTCCAGCACCCCAAGCTCGCCCAGGGGTTCACCACCGAACTGATCTGCCCGGACGGTCTCGGTCCCGCACCGCTGCGACCGGCCGGCGCTACGGACCGCCGCCGGTATCTCACCGCACTGGAGGGCCCCGGCCCGGACAACTGGGACTGGGAAAGCCTTGGCGACTTCCTGGACGCCGTCGCCGACCAGCGGCCGGCCACCAACATCGTCACCTGCGTCCCCCACTCCGCCGTGCGTGACGTGGTGATGGGCGGCGGCAACCGGCAGGCCGACTCCCGCGAGATCGCCGCCATGTGCGCCGAGGTCAGGACGGCCCTCGCCGCCGGGGCGCGGGCGCTGTCGTTCGGCCTCATCTACGCCCCCGGCCTGTACGCGGACACCGCCGAACTGATCGCCCTGGCCGAGGTCGCGGCCGAGTACGGCGCCCCCCTGGTGCCGCACGTGCGGAACGAGGCGGCCGCGGTTCTCGACTCCATCAACGAGTTCATCCGGGTCTCCGAACTCACCGGGGCCCCGCTGCACGTCTCGCACCTGAAGCTCGTCGGCTCCCCGGATCTGCTTGAGGACCTCGTCGGGCTCATGGTTGACGCGACCAGGCGCATCGACCTCAGCTTCGACCACTACCCGTACGGTGCGGGTAGCACCCTGCTGTCCGCTCTGTTGCCGCCCTGGGCGGCCGACGGCGGCCCGGCCGCCATCCTGCGCCGCGTACACGACCAGGGCGAGCGGCTGCGGATGGTGCGGGACATGGAGAACGGGCTCACCGGATGGGAGAACCTGTACGGGGCCTGCGGCCCGGAGGGAATCACCGTCACCGACGCCGCGGCACCGCGGCAGGACACCGTCGGACGTACCCTGGCCGAGATCGCGCTGGCGGAGAACCTCGATCCCGCCGTGGCCGTCCTCGACCTGCTCCGCGACACCCAGCTCGCGGTCGGGATGATCGACCACTACGCGAGCGAGACCACGGTACGCACCCTGTTCGCCGCCCCGCGGGGCATGGTCGGCTCGGATGGGATCTTCAACCCGCACCCGCACCCGCGCCTGTACGGCACCGCGCCGCGGGTCCTCGGCCGATACGTCCGCGACGGCGTCGTCGACCGTCGCGAGGCGGTCGCCCGCCTCACCTCCCGGGCGGCCGACCGGCTGGGACTCGACGACCGCGGCCGCATCGCGGAGGGTAAGCGGGCCGACCTCGTCCTGCTCGACCCGGCCACCTTCGTCGACAGCGCCACGTACGAGGACCCGCACCGCACCCCGGACGGGGTACGGCGGGTCATCGTCGGTGGCGGCACCGTGATACGCGACGGTGAGCACACCGGGCTCCGCGCCGGCGTGGTCACCCGCACCGCCCGCTCCTCCGCCATCCCCGGATACTGAAAGGAACGACCCGTCGATGGGCGTCAAGCGTCTGATTACCAACCCCTTGCGTGACCTCGCGCGCGTGCGGCCGGTCAACACCGCCTCGTTGGCGTTCCACCGGGCCTGGCCCGGATACCAGCCGACGCCGCTGCGCGCCGCACCGCACGCCGCCGCCCGGCTCGGCGTCGCATCGGTGCTGGTGAAGGACGAGTCCTCCCGGTTGGGGCTGCCGTCGTTCAAGATTCTCGGCGCGTCGTGGGCCACCTACCGAGCGCTGTGCCGGCATTTGGGTGTGGCGGAGAGCAGCACGCCGGTCCTGGCGGACCTGCGGGAAAGCCTGGACTCGCACCCGCTGCAGTTGGTCGCCGCCACCGACGGCAACCACGGCCGGGCCGTCGCCCGGATGGCGAAGCTCCTCGGCCTGCGCGCGCACATCCTCGTGCCGCACGACATGGTGCCCGCCCGGATCGCGACGCTGCGCGAGGAGGGGGCGGAGGTCACTGTGGTGGCCGGCGGGTACGACGACGCGGTGGCGGCCAGCGCCGCACTGGCCGACGACACCCACCTGGTCATCTCGGACACCTCTTGGCCGGGCTACATGGACGTGCCGGCCTGGGTGATCGACGGCTACGGCACGCTGACCCAGGAGATCATCGAGCAGATCTCCGAGCAGAATCTGCCTGCACCGTCCGTCGTCGCCGCCCAGATCGGTGTCGGCGCCTTCGCCGCCGCGATGGTCCGCGCCTTCTCCACCGAAGGCATCAGGGTTGTGGGCGTGGAGCCCACCCGGGCCGACTGCGTCCTCGCCGCCGCCGAGGCCGGTGACCTGGTGACCATTCCCGATCCACAGGATTCCATCATGGCCGGACTCAACTGCGGGACCGGGTCGCCGGTCGCCTGGCCGGACGTGAGCGCCGGGATGTCCTGTTTCGCCGCGGTTGAGGACGCCGACGCCGAAGAGGCGATGCGCCTGCTCGCCGAGGACGGCATCGTCTCGGGCGAGAGCGGGGCCGCAGGGCTGGCTGGCCTGCTCGCCTTTTCCGACGAGTTGAAGCTCACCGCCGACGACCACGTTCTGGTGGTGTCCACCGAGGGCGCGACGGACCCGGTCGGCTACGAGCGGATCGTCGGCACCTGCCCGGCCCCGCAAGCCATCTGACGAAGGAGACCGCGATGTCCGGCACCAACAGCCAGGATCGGCTGGCGATCAACCAGGATCGCCTGTGGGCATCCCTCATGGCCTTGGCCGAGGTGGGCAGCTACATCGATGGACGCAGCGGCTTGCGCGGCGTCAACCGGCTCGCGCTGACCGACGCAGAGGCCGAGGGCCGCCGACTGGTCATCCGGTGGATGCGCGAGGCCGGCCTGCGGGTACGCGTTGACGAGTTCGGAAACGTGTACGGCCGGCGGGAGGGGCTACTCGCCGACGCCCCGCCGGTGCTCGTCGGCTCGCACATCGACAGCGTGGCCACGGCCGGGGCGTTTGACGGATGCCTCGGCGTGCTCGGCGGGATCGAGATGGCCCGCATCCTCGACGAGCACAAGGTGCTGACCGACCATCCCATCGAGGTCGCCTTCTTCACTGAAGAGGAAGGCGTCCGCTTCGGCACCGACATGCTCGGCAGTGCCGTCGCGGCGGGGCGAATCCCGCTGGACGAGGCTCTTCTCCGTGCCGACGTCACCGGCATAACGATCGGCGCAGAACTGGAACGGCTTGGTTTCCGCGGCACCGCGCCGGCCCGGCTCGCGGCGCCGCACGCGTACGTCGAGTGCCACATCGAGCAGGGGCCGGTGCTGAGCGCGGCCGGCAGGGAGTTGGGCGTCGTCACCGGGGTCCAGGCGATCAGCTGGCAGGAGCTGACCCTGTTCGGCAGGTCCGCGCACGCGGGAACGACCCCGATGGAGCTACGCCACGACGCCGGTCTCGCCGCGGCGATGATCACCCTCAAGCTGCACGAGATGGTGGACTCGGGCAAGTACGGCGATCTGCGGGTCACCGTCGGACGCAACGACACCTATCCCAACCTCATCAACATCGTGCCGGCCCGGGTCGTCTGCACCATCGACCTGCGCAACCCCAGCGAGACCTACATGCAGGCGGCCGAGGAAGAGCTGCGCCGGTATCTCGAGGTCGTCACCGCGAAGACCGGCGTGCAGATCACACCGAGGCAGACGGCGAAGACACCCCCGGTGGAATTCCACGACGACGTGGAAAACGTCATCTCCGAAGAGATCGACACTGTCGGACTGAGCCAGATGCGGCTGCTATCCGGCGCTGGCCACGACGCAGGCGAGATCGCGGCGCTCTGCCCGACCGCGATGGTGTTCGTCCCCGGCGAGTACGACGGGATCAGCCACAACCCGCGTGAGTACTCCACGCCGGAGGCCTGCGCTAACGGCATCAACATCCTGACCGCCGTCGTACGGCGGCTCGCCGCGAAGGACAGCCTGTAACGGCTACGGACTGTAGTCAAGGTGCGCTGCGCCCGCTGGCAGCCGATTAGCATCAGGCGGCCGGGCCGAGGCCGGCGTGAAGGGCAGTAAGATTGTCGCGCGTCAGCGGGTTCTCCGCACTGACCGCTTGCGTGGCGGGGGACAGGATATCTGCGATCTACCGCCGGGACAGCATCGAGGCCCGCTATGACCTGGCCGGCGAGGTCAGCAAAAGGCCGTCGCCTCCGCCCCATATCAAGGCAGGTGGAGGGGGCATCTCGTCGCATGATGCTGCTGTCCGTCATGACCGCCTCGTGGGCCCGACCGGTCGACCTGGGCCTCTGGCCCAGCGTCCATGTCGTCATGCTCGGACCGACAACACGCGCGGGGCGGCAACGCTGGCTCCTCGCCGACGTCCCACGATTATGGGTGTACGAGCGGGCTGGTCGCGAGCGGTCCTCTTGCTACCGGCCGTGCTGCTGGCGGCGGTGCGGGATCCGATCCCGGAGGCGCGCCGGCGTCATCGACGACCGGGGGTGCGGGAGTTCGCGCTCGATGTCGGCTGCCCCGTACTGGAGGCCGGGTCGCAGTGCCCACGGATTCCTCTCCGGGCTCGGACCGTGGTCTTGCGGACCGGGGCCCGACCAGCAGGTCGCGGTTGCGGAGGCAGGCGAGGACGGGCGTTTCACGATCGGCCTGGAGCCGGAGGGCTACGAGTTGCGTGGTGAGAACATGACCGGCCGGCCGGTCCCGCAGGCCACGCCTGTCAACCTCGTGGTCCAGCCGGGGCAGTACACCTAGATCGATATCGAATTCGATTCTGGCGTTAGTGTCCTGTTGTTGGAAGCTTTATTGATTCGGGTGCAGTAGTTGGCGAGGTTGTCGAGGATCTGGTCGACGGTTTTGGCCCAGACAAAGGGTTTTGGGTTGTCGTTCCACGCCGCGATCCAGTTGTTGCCGTCGTCTTCGACGGCTTTGACGCTGCAGTGCGTGGAGCGGCGGAGCTTGCGGTTGGTCAGATCGGCGAACCAGCGTTCGTCGGGTAGCCCCGGCGCATTGCTGCGCCGGGGCCCCCTCAGAACCGGCCGTGCCCGGTTTCCGGGCAACCGGCTCAAGCAAACCCTGATGGCTTGCGGGCGGGTGGCTGCGCTGTCCTGTTGCCGCTGTTGGTGATCCGGCGGTGGCAGGAGGCGTGTATGAGTCGGGTTGCGGTGCGTTCATCCGGCGTGCCAGCGCACCAGGCGGTGACCGCGTGTTTGCGGATCGCCGTGCGGGTGGCGGTGAGCCACTGCTCCCACTCGTGTGGGGACTGTGGTTCATGCTCGGCGTGGAGCAGCAGCCCTCGGCAGATCGGGCACCGGCCTTGCTGGGCTCGTAGGAGCCGCAGCGTGATCGTGCTGATCGGGGGAGGGTTGCGGCGTCGCCGCTGGTGCCAGTAGTCGGTCAGGCACGGGTCATCCGGAGATGCCGTTCCTGCGACCATCCGGTGCCGGACGATCGGTGTCCAGGCGAACTTGCGCAGGTAGGAGCCAGTATCTCGGCTTCCGAACACCCACTTGTCGCGCCTGGCCGGGTTGAACTCGCCGAAGTACCGGGTGGTCACCCAGCGCCTCGCCTTGTTCGGGTGTGTGAACCTGGCCCACTTGTAGGTCAGCTTCCACTGTCAAGCCCCGGGTTTGATGGAGAGTTGGTTAGTTGGTTTTCAGGGGTGCGGTGACCGGGTGGGTCATCGCGTGGAGTGCCTCGTGTTCGGTGGGTGGGACGTGGCCGAGTTCGCCGTGCAGCCTGCGGTTGTTGTACCAGTCGATGTACTCGACGGTGGCCATCTCCAGGTCGTCGAGCCCGCGCCGTGGGCCCTTGTTCCGGACGAGTTCGGCCTTGTAGCGGGAGTTGAACGCCTCGGCCATCGCGTTGTCGTACGAGTCGCCCTTGGAGCCGACAGAGGCGACGGCGCCGGC